>CAJCHW010000154.1 GCA_903970125.1 Chlamydiota bacterium | reverse complement strand
GCGCGCGAATGCGGCATGGACGTCTACCTGGCTAGCACGATGGACGGTGCCGTTGGGCTTGCGGGCACACTCCACGCTGCCGCAGCGATCGGGGCGCCGATGCCATTGCGCGCGTGCGGACTGGCGACGCTCGAGCTTTTTGAGGGACACGGGCACGAGCTGCCCGTGCACGAGGGGTCGATCGCGGTGCCCCGGACCCCGGGGCTGGGCATCTAGCCGGTCTATGTGAGCTTAAGCGACCGTGGTCGCGGCCGGTTAGTTCAAGAATCGGGGGCGATCGCGGCCGCCACCAGGTCCGGCTGCTCCCACGGCAGCCCGTGGCCTCCGGGTAGCGTGACCAGCTCGCCGTTTGGCAGTTCGTCGGCAAGGCGCCGCCCCAACGCTGAGAACTTGTCGTCCAGCGCGCCCACGAGCACCGTCGTGGGCATTGTCAGCGCCCGCAGGCGCCCCCACAGCGGCTCCATCGCCCCGGTGCCGAGGCCGACCAGTGCGGCGGCGAGCGCCTCGGGTCGGTTGCGTCGCTGTTCTGCCGCGGCGGCTGCGCGGGTCGCGTCGGAGTCGTTCGCAAAGACCGAGCGGGTGCGCCAGGCGGCGATGAACTCCTCAAAGCCGCTCGTGGTCAGCTCGTCTGCCAGCGCCTGATCTTCGGCGCGGCGTTGCGCGCGCGCCTCGGGTGCCTCCAGGCCGGCGGTCGTGGAGACGAGCACCAAGCGGTGCACGCGTGTTGGCGCGGCCAGGGCCACATGCAGCGCGACGCGACCGCCCAGGGAGTAGCCGCAAAGCACAAAGCGCGGCGGCGCCTGGCTTAGCACCGAGTCGACGCAGCGCGCGAATGTGATCGGGCCTGGGGACTGGGCATTTGCGCCGTGACCAGGAAGATCGAGCGCCTGTGCCAGCCAGCGGTCACGGGGCAAAGACCCGGCCACGGCGTCCCAGGTGCGTCTCGTTCCACCGAAGCCGTGCAAAAGCACGACCGTTTGCGCCTGCGCACTCAAAGTGGCCGTCAACGATAGCTTCCAAGGGGTGAGCCGCTCCACCCACACCTACGCACTCCTGCGTGCCTTCGTCAACGAGCTGGCGCGGTGCGGCGTCCGGGCCGCGTGCACGTCGCCGGGGTCCCGCAACGCGCCGTTGGTGCTCTCATTGGCCGGCGAGTCAGACATCAGCTGCTTCTCGCACATCGACGAGCGCTGTGCGGGGTTTTTCGCGCTCGGTCTCGCCAAGGCCTCCGGCGTTCCCGTGGCGGTCACGTGCACCTCTGGCACCGCGGCCGCCGAGCTTGCCCCGGCAGTGATCGAGGCATATCAGGCGGGGGTGCCGCTGCTCGTGCTGACCGCCGACAGGCCACCGGAGCTGCGCGAGTCCGGCGCGGGTCAGACGATCGACCAGCTCAAGCTCTACGGCGACGCCGTCAAGTGGTTCTTTGAGGTGGACCCTGCCCGGGCCGATGATGAAAAAGCAGCTGACGAGCCGCCATCGGCGGCGCTTGAGTCGCGGTTGCGCTGGATTCGTACGCTGGCCTGCCGTGCTTACTGGCGCGCTCTTGAGGGTCGGCCGGGGCCGGTGCACCTCAATTTTCCGCTGCGCGAGCCGCTGATGCTGGACGGCCTTCTGCCCGGAGATGCGACGGGCCGGGCAGCGGGCGAGCCTTACCTGAGGCGGCCGCTTGGCTCGCCGGGCGGTGGCGACGCCCGCAAGGTTCTCGACCGCGCCCTGAGCGCTGCGCGACGCGGATTGGTCGTTGCGGGTCGCTACGAGCGCGGGCCGGCGGCGCTGTCTGCGCAGGGCGGCGCACACGCGACCGCCGGCGCGGCGGCAGCGGCGTTCTGTGCGTCGCGGGGCTGGCCGCTGCTGGCCGACCCGCTGTCCGGAGCGCGTCGCGGTCCCGCGGCGATTGCCCACTACGACGCGATTCTCCGCGCCGCCGCGAGTGGCAAGCAGGACGCTGCGATGACTCCGGATCTGGTGGTGCGAGTGGGAGATCTGCCCACGTCGAAGCCGTTGCGCGACTGGCTGGGATCCCTGCCTGGCGTGCCGCAACTCGCGCTTGATCCGGAGTCGGTCTGGCAGGATCCTGCGGCGGTGCTTACCGCATCGCTGGCGCTTGATCCAGCGGATACCCTCGGCGGCTTGGCGGCCGAGCCGGCGCCCCTGCGAGCCGGGGATGCCGACTGGCTGGCGCGTTGGCGCAGCGCAGATGAGCTTGCAGGTGAGGCGATGCTGGGGGTGTTGGCAGAGCACGGCGCCAGCGAGCCCATCGTGGCGCGGGAGCTGGGTGTGCTGCTGCCTGAGTCGGCCACACTGTTTGTGGCCTCGTCGATGCCTGTGCGCGACATCGAGAGCTTCTGGCCGGCGCGCGAGGACCCGCCGCGCGTGTTGTGCAACCGCGGCGCCAACGGCATCGACGGGACCGTCTCAAGCGCCTTTGGCGTCTGTGCCCACCAAGCCCAGCAGCAGGCCAACGGCCCGGTGGTGCTGCTGATCGGCGACGTCGCGCTGGCGCACGACATCGGCGCCTTGATCGCGGCACGCCGCCTTGACCTGGCTTTAACGCTTGTGTTGGTCAACAACGGCGGCGGCGGGATCTTCGAGTTTCTGCCGGTGGCGCGGAATTCACTGGCACGCGGAGCCGACGACGTCTACACCCGTCACGTCGCGACGCCAACGGGGATTGACTTCGGAGCGGCAGCGGCGCTCTATGGCGTGTCTCACGAACTCGTCGCCGACGTCCCCGGCTTTCGTGCCGCGCTGGAGCGGGCGTTTGCCGCTGCGGGATCCTCGATCATCGAGGTCGCCACGGAGCGCGAGTCCAACCGCACGATCCACGAGGCCGTCTGGCAAGCCTCGAAAGCGGCGATCGCGCCGGCGTAGGTGTGCCTACCCCGCCAGCAGCGGCAACAGCGCCTGCAGCTTGACCTCGGTCTCGGCGAGCTCGGCTGCCGGGTCTGAATCGCGCACGACACCCACCCCGGCGTAGCAATGTGCGACGGGCCCGCGCAGCAGCGCACACCGCAGCGCGACGCAGAACTCGCCGTCGCCGGCGGTGTCGACCCAGCCGACCGGGCCCGCGTACCAGCCCCGGTCAAGGCCCTCCAACTCGGGGATCAGCGGCAGCGCAGTCCTCGTCGGAACACCGCCGACGGCTGGCGTGGGATGCAGCGCGGCGACCAGGCCAATTGCGTCCTGTGAGCTCGCCAGCTGCGCACGAATGGGCGTGGCGAGATGCTGAATGTTGGCGACGCGCACCAGCACGGGCTCCGGCGTGGCGGCGATCCAAACGGCATGAGGCTTCAATGCCGCTTCGATCCGCTCGGCGACAATCGCATGCTCTTCGCGGTCCTTGAGTGAGCGCATGAGCTGCTCGCCGAGGTGGTCGTCGACGGCTGGATCGGCACTGCGCCGAGTCGAGCCGGCAAGCGCCATCGTCGAAACACGCTGGCCTTCACGACGCACCAGCAGCTCCGGACTGGCGGCGATAAAGCTCGCGTCACCGCGGCCGACGCAGATCGAAAAACACGAGGGAAAGGCCTCCCGCAGGGCCCCGAAGACCGCGCCGGGATTGTGCGCACGGGGAGCGTGAACCTGCACCTCGCGCGCGAGCACAAGCTTCTCCAAGCTCCCCGCCGCGATCAGATCACGTGCACGGCCGACGGCGCCTTCGAAGTGCTCGGGAGGCATGACGCTCGCGACCTGATGACGACCGGCAGGATCCGGATCGAAAAGCGGCAGCGGGATCGCGCGCAGCCGCGAGACCCGCTCGGTCATGCGATCAGCCAGCTGCTCGCTGGTGTCGTCCGGGCCGACAAGTGCACAGACGGTGAGCGTCGTTGCGCCCATGCGACGGACGAGCGCGACTTCGGGCACGACCAGCGATGCGGGGTCAAACCCCGCCCAGATCGGCGCTGAGCCCCCGTCGGGCGCAAACGCAAAGCCGCCCAGTGCAAGCGGACCGCCGGGGCCAGCGGTGACCGCGTCGCGCGCCAACGCTCGCCAGCTGGATGCGATCGACTCAAAGCGCCCCTGGCCCGCGGCTGACAGCACGCCGACTGCGCCCAGTGCGCCCAGTGCCGCCCCTGCGTGGTCGGGCTGCTCAAAACAGAACCAGGGCTCGCCGGGACGTCGCGACGCGTACGCGACAGCGCTTGGGTCGAAATCGCCGGACAGCCCAAGTGAAAACGACGCCAACACCTCGATGCCCGTGCGCCGCGCCCGGCGCAGCGCTGCCCCAAGCACGTCTGCAAGAGCACCGTCGTTGCGCAGCCGGACCTCGGCCACTTGCTGGAAGCCATTGCCGGCGCGCGCTGCGCGCGCGGCAGCCGAGGCGCCGTCCGCGGTCAAGTCTCCTGGCGTCCGCGTGAGATCGCGATCTCGCCCGTGCGCATCATCTCGATCAAGCCGAACGGGCGCACCATGCGCTCGAAGGCCTCGACCTTCTCGGTGGTGCCCGTGACCTCGATGACAACCGAGCGCTTGTCAACATCAACGACCTTGCTGCGGAAGATCTCCGCGACCTGCATCAGTTCGCCGCGCTGCGGCCCATCGACGGCAACCTTGAACAGCGCAAGTTCGCGCGAGACGGTCTCAGATGGCTCCAGATCGCGGATCTTGAGCACGTTGATCAGCTTATGCAGTTGCTTGGTCACCTGGTCCATCGGATGCAGGGCACCGTCCAAGGTGAGCGTGACTCGCGACAGCGCGGGATCGTCGGTGGGACCGACGGTGAGCGTGTCGATGTTGAATCCGCGCCGCGCGAACAGTCCCGCGATCCGCGTCAGCACGCCCGCTTTGTTTTCCACCAGAATCGAGAGCGTGTGCTTGCGTCCGGTGTGCAGGCTTTCTGCTGCCTGAAGCTCTTGCAGGCTGAGCGGGGCGCTTGTGCCCGGTTCGCCCATCATCCCTCCATTTCGCGGGCCGCCTTGCCTGCGGGAATCATCGGGTAGGTGTTCTCCTCCCGCGTCACGCGCACGTCCACGAGCACAGGCCCGGGCGTGGCGATCGCGCGTCGCATGTCGTCCACGAGCGTGCCCTTGTCCTCAAAACGCATACCGGTCGCGCCGTAGGCCTCGGCGACCTTGACGAAGTCCGGGTAGTCGCCCATGTCGACGTGGCTGTAGCGCTTCTCCCAGAACAGCTCCTGCCACTGGCGGACCATGCCCAGGTAGCCGTTGTTCATGATGAAAACCTTGATCGGGATCTGCTCCTGCGCGCAGGTGGCGAGCTCCTGCATGTTCATCTGCACCGAGCCGTCGCCGGCGACGCAGCAGACCAGCTGATCGGGGCAGCCGACGGCGGCACCCATCGCCGACGGCAGGCCGAAGCCCATCGTGCCCAAGCCACCCGAGTTGATCCAGCGCCGCGGCTCGGGGAAGTCGTAGTACTGGGCCGCCCACATCTGGTGCTGGCCCACGTCGGAGGTGATGATTGCCTCGCCGCCAGTGGCCTCATACAAAGCCTGGATCATGTACTGCGGCTTGATCTCTGAGTCCTCGGATTCCTCGTAACGCAGCGGGTATTGCTCCTGCCAGGCTCTGATGCGGGCCCACCACTCATCCAGTCGCGCGGGGTCCGCGGCAAGCGCCCGGTACTCCACGGCCAGCTTGGCCACCACGCTCTTGGCGTCGCCGACGATTGGAATATGTGCGGGCACGTTCTTTGAGATCTCGGCAGGGTCGATGTCGATGTGAATGAACTTCGCGTGGGGCGCGAACTCCGACAGCTTGCCCGTGATGCGGTCGTCGAAGCGAGCGCCGATCGCGCAGATCAGATCGGCCTCGTCCATCGCGTAGTTGGCCGTGCGCGTGCCATGCATGCCCAGCATTCCGAGCCATTGGGGGTGCGGCGCTCCAAACGCGCCCAAGCCCATCACGGTTGAGGTCACGGGGAAGTGCCCGCTGATCGCCAACTCACGTAACTCCTGCGAGCCCTCGGCCGCAATCACGCCGCCGCCGACATAGAGCACAGGCCGTTGCGCCGCTGCAAGCGCCTTGGCGGCCTGGCGAATCTGCTTTTGGTTGCCCTCGAAGGTCGGTTGATAGCCGGGCAGGCGCACGTCGGTAACAGGTTCATAGGGGATCTCGGCGCGCGACAGATCGACGGGGATGTCAACCAGGGTTGGGCCGGGCCGGCCGGTCCGCGCCAGATGAAACGCCTCGTGGATCGCACGCGGGATCTCCAGCGGGTGCTGGACCATGAAGGAATGCTTGACGATCGGCAGCGTGATGCCCAGCGTGTCCGCCTCCTGGAAGCCGTCAGTGCCGAGCAAATCCGTGCGCACCTGGCCCGTGATGAACACGACGGGAACCGAATCCATCATCGCGTCGCAGATCGGTGTGACCAGGTTGGTGGCACCGGGGCCGCTGGTGGCGAAAGCCACGCCGACCTTCCCTGTGGCCTTGGCGTAACCCTCTGCCGCATGGCCGCCGCCGGCCTCGTGGCGCACCAGAATGTGTCGGATGCCGGCATCGACGAAGGCGTCGTAGGTCGGCAGATTGGCCCCACCGGGCAGCCCGAAGACGACGTCAACGCCCTCGGCCTTGAGGCATTCCATGATCGCATCTACAGCGCGCATTACAGGAGCCTAGCGGCCTGCTGTGACGTTCGCCGATTCCGGCGCGATCGCAACCTCGGGGAAGTCCAGCTCGGTTCCACAGCGCGTGCACAGCGCGTCATGAAGCATCACGACCTTGCCGCACCCCGGACAAAGGCGCCGCAAACTGTCGCGTTCGGCGCGGTACAGCACTGCTGCGAGCAGACCCAGAAAGGGGATGGCGCCGGAGATCAGAAACCACAGCCACACCGAGTTGCCCTTCATCCGTGCCACGACCGCGCCGGCGATCGCAAACGAGGTGGCAATGACGACGTAGGCCATCGGTCGCTCCTAGACCTTGGTTGCAGCCAGGCGCGACCGCGCCAGGCTCGCTGCCCGCGCCTGCACTACCGCGCCGCTTAGAAAAGCACGCGGTATGCCCACACCATCGCCGCGATCGCGCCAATCACGAGGATCGGCACAAACAGCGCTGCCACGATCCCGATGACAAGCTTGATCACGATCCACGCTGCAACCAGCAGCACGAGGCCGGCGAGGACATGCTTGCCGAACCGGCCGACGACGGAATTGGACTCTGCGCTCGATGGAGTCATGCCTCCAGCTTATCGGCTTGCCAGCGCGCTGCCGCACGCCCAGAGCGCGGCCGGTGCGTCCACGCCGGTCGCGGCCAAGCGCCCTCAAAGGCCAAGCTGCTGATGCACCAGCCTGGTGACCTCGCTGCCGTCGGCGCGGCCTTTGGTCTCGCGCATCACAAACCCCACGATCGGCCCGATCGCCTTCTGGTTGCCCGTACGCAGGCGCTCGGCGGCATCGGGGTGAGCGGCCAGTGCGGCTGCCACCACGGTCGCGAGCTCGTCACCGTCGCCAAGCGCACCCAGATCTTCCTGGGCGACAATCGCCTCCACCTCGCCTCCGTGCTCGGCCAGGCGCTCGATCACGGTGCGCGCGCCGCCCATGTTGATCTGCTTGGTTGCAAGCATGCGCGCCAGCGCGAGCATCGCAGCAGGCGTAACCGAGCAGTCAAAGGGGTCGGTGTCTGACCCGATCCGTGGGGGCAGCTCGACGGCGATCAGGTTCGCGAGCGTCTGTAGGAGCTCGGTCGGCGTGGCGCCGTGATCTCCCCCGGCCGCCACCGCCTGCTCGAAGTAGTCCCCGAGCTCGCGCCGAAAGGCCAGCGCTCGTGCGCGTTCGGCGGTCAAGCCGAAGGCCTGCTGAAGGCGCTGCTCGCGGTCCAACGGAAGCTCGCCCATCGCTGCCCGCGCCCGCGCGATCATCTGCTCGGTGATCGCTACCGGCGGCAGGTCGGGCTCGGGGAAGTAGCGGTAGTCGTGGGCCTCCTCCTTGGATCGCAGCGAGGTGATCTGGCCGGAGCTGGGGTCGAAGTGCAGGGTCTCCTGGGAGACCGTGGCGCCGGCGTCAAGGACCCCTTCCTGGCGTGCGATCTCGGCGCGAATCCCGGCTTCGATGAAGCGAAACGAGTTGAGGTTCTTCAGCTCGGTCTTGACGCCAAGCGCAGTTGTACCGGCCGGGCGCAGGGAGACGTTGGCATCGCACCGCAACGAGCCCTCGTCCATATTGACGTCGCTGACGCCGAGCTGGCGCAAAGTCACACGCAGCAGCCGCAGCCACTCGCCGGCCTGCTCGGCAGAGTGCACGTCGGGCTCGGTGACGATCTCCACCAGCGGCGAGCCACCCCGGTTGAAGTCCACGACTGAGATCTCGGAGCCGTGGATTCGGCCGCTCGCTCCCATGTGGATCAGCTTGGCCGCGTCCTCCTCCATGTGAACCCTGTGCAGGCGTACCCCGCCGAGGCTGCCCCCGCGGCAGAGCGGCTCGTCGTACTGGGAGATCTGGTACCCCTTGGGCAGGTCGGGATAGAAATAGTGCTTGCGGTGAAAGATCGAACGCGGCGCGAGCTCGCACCCCAGCGCGAGGCCGATCATCAACGCCAGATGCACCGCGAGCTCATTGACCACCGGCAGCGCGCCCGGTAGCGCCAGACAGACCGGGCAGGTGTGCGTGTTGGGCGGGTCGCCAAAGGACATTTCGCACCCGCAGAACATCTTCGTGCGCGTGGCCAGCTGCACGTGGATCTCCAAGCCAATGACCGGCTCATACGACACCGCGCTGGCGGCGTCGGCGCCCGCACTCACAGCCATGCCCGGGCACCATCGAAGCCGATGCTCTGCTCTAGCGCGTAGGCAACTTCCAGCAGCTTGTTCTCCGAGAACGCGGGGCCGGCGATCTGAAAACCGACGGGCAGCCCGGCGCCGCCAGGGCCGAGGCCGCGATCGGATCCGGCCAGTCCGCATGGAATCGAGATCGCCGGCAAGCCGGCGAGTGGCATTGGCACCGTGAAATAGTCGTTGAGGTACATCGACCACGGATCGGCGGTCTTTGCGCCAAGCTCGAAGGCCACCTCTGCGGACGTCGGCGTGACGATGAAGTCGACGTGCTCAAACGCCCGCTTGAAGTCCTCGGCGATGAGCGTGCGCACCCGTTGCGCACGGCCGTAGTAGGCGTCGTAGTAGCCGGATGAGAGCGCGTACGTGCCGAGCATGATGCGCCGCTTGACCTCCGCGCCGAAGCCATCGTGGCGCGTGCGCATGTACATGCCCACCAGGCCCTGCTCGTCATCGCCATCGTGAGCTTCAACGCGGTGCCCGTAGCGGACGCCGTCAAAGCGTGCAAGATTCGATGAGGCCTCGGCAGGGGCGAGCACGTAGTAGGCCGCCAACGCGTGGCGCGCGTGTGGGAGCTCGATCTCGTGATCGATCGTTGCACCCAGCTGCTGGGCACGGGCGAGCGTGTCGTTGAAGGCGCCAAGCACCCCGGCTTCGATCTGCGCTCCTGCGATCTCGGTGGGGACGCCCAGCCGGATTCCGGACAGCTCCAAGCGTGATGGCAGGACCACGGCCTCCGGCAGCCCTACCGAGGTGGCGTCCGCACTGTCGGAACCCACCATGTGTGCCAGCAAAAGAGCGGCGTCGGTGACATCGCGAGTGAGCGGGCCGGCCTGGTCCAGCGAAGAGGCGAACGCGATCATGCCGTAACGGGAGATCGCGCCATAGGTCGGCTTGAGTCCCACGATGCCGCACAGGGCTGCGGGCTGCCGGATCGAACCGCCGGTATCGGTCCCGATCGCCCATGGCGCCAGCCCCGCGGCCACCGCGGCCGCGCTCCCGCCCGAGGACCCACCCGGCACGCGTGCCGGGTCCCACGGGTTTCGCACGACGCCGAAGGCACAATGCTCGTTGGACGAGCCCATTGCGAACTCGTCCTGGTTGGTCTTGCCCAACAGCGTGGCGCCGGCGGCCTGCAGACGTGCCACCGCCGTGGCAGTGTATGGCGGTCTGTAGCCCTCGAGCATCCGCGAGCCCGCCTGGCTCGGCACACCCTCCGTGCAGAACAAATCCTTGACCGCGACCGGACTTCCAGCCAAGGGCGACGCGGCGTCGGGCTCTGGTGGCAGATCGTCGGCAATCCAGCTAAAGCAGTTCAGCCCGCCGTCGGCGCCGCCGCCATGGTCCAGCGCACGCGCGCGGTAGAGGTCGAAGAGGTCGGCTGCTGTCACCTCGCCGGCCTGGACCGCGGCGACGCCGTCAGCGCCGGACAGCGCGAGCAGCTCGCGACCGGTCATACCGGCACCGTGGCGCCGTGGTTCGGCTCACAGGCGGTGTTCATGCCTGCGGACTCGGAACGATAAAGCCGTCATCGCTGACCGCAGGTGCGCCGGCAAAAGTCGCTTGCCTCGACAGTGAGTCCACCGGCTCGTCGGCTCTCAGCGCTGCAGTCAACTCAATCACGTGAGCCGTCGGGACGACGTCATCGAGCGCCAGCTCGCCGATGGTCTCGATGTGATCGAGCACCGAGCCGAGATCGCGCTGCATAGCGACGATCTCCTGCTCGTCGAGGATCAGCCGCGCCAGGCGCGCAACGTGCAGGACCTGATTGCGGTCGATCACGGCGCCGATTCTAGGCGCAGCGTTGGTCCGGCGCCAACTAAGGCGAGGGCTTTCGCCCAGCCATCGGCGGGATGGCGCCCGGTGATGACATTGGCGGCGCGGGGCCCGGAGGTGCGCCCAGAGGCGGGACGGGCTGCTGGGCCGGGGGCGCAGCAGGTGTTTCGGGCTCGGGTATCACGGCATCACTGCCGGCTGGCGCGGTTGCGTCGACTGCGACGCCTGCGACGGCCGCAGGTCGGACCTCGAATTCACCGTTGAGGACGCGCGTCACCTGATCTCGCAAGTCGCCGGAGGTGATGTGATCATCGATCAGCGACCGGTATGCCCCCAGCGTGATCGCCGCCGCCGCCGCGAGGCCCAGCCAGGCTCCGAACTGGATCCCAAATGATTCCTGCAGGGCAGCCCCGGCCACGCCGGTATGGGGGTGGTACAGGCAACGAAAGGCGATGCACAGCGTCGAGAAGGCACCCAACACGGCCACGATCGCTGCCGGTGCCACCGGCAGCACCAGCGGCCGCCCTGCAGCCCGAAATGCCACCACCCCCAGTGCGAACAGGGCAGTTACCAGCCACAGCCACCGCTGCGTCGTAAACGACTGCCAGCCAGGGAGGCTGGTGTGGATGTTCAGGGAGGTCGAGCTTTCAATCGCGCCCACCGCATGAATCGCAGGCGTCGCGGTCCCGCCGAACCAGGGCAGCAGCATGCACACCAGAAGACCGAGCGCACCGACTGCGACGGTGCGCTCGGAGCGTCGCAGTCGGGCCGGGCTAGGGCTCGTTGTAGGCCTCCGCTGCATGCGCCGGCGGCGCCGCGCGACGTTCGACCTCCGGCGGCTGATAGGCCGAGGTCCGCTCGTCGCGCATCGCCTGCCAGCTGCCGGCGAGAATGCCGATAGCCCCCACCAACGCCAACCACGCGCCGGCGGCGGGTCCGCTTGCATGCTCGGGGCGCTCCAGCAGGCGCACCAGCGCGCACACACAGGCAGCCATGCCTCCAAGTGTGCTCCACACCGCCGCCGCCACGGGGATCGCGGGGGAGCGCTCGGTGAGCGTAGCAAGCGCCAAGAACAGCGCGAGCGCACAGGCCACGATCAGCAGCGCGACCGCAGGGCCGAAAGTTGACCACGCATCGAGGTAGCCGGTGGCACGCGTGTACCAATGCAAGGTCAGCGCGACGATCACGCAGACCGCCCCTACCAGGGCCACCAGCTCGCCGGCGCGCAACCGCCGGAGCTTCACGCGGTCGCCCCGGTCTCAGCCTGCGTAGCGGCGGCGGCGAGAGTGTTGCGTAGGAGCATCGCGATTGTCATCGGTCCCACCCCTCCGGGCACGGGCGTGATCGCCGACGCTATCTGACTGGCCGCGTCAAAGTCCACGTCGCCCACCAGCCCGCTGCGGTTGCCGGCCTCCTCGGGCGGAATCCGGCTGATGCCGACGTCGATCACAATCGCCCCGGGCTTGATCCAGGTGCCCTTGACCATCCGTGGGCGCCCGACCGCGGCCACGAGCACATCCGCGCGCGCGCACACGCCCGCCAGATCGCGTGTGCGCGAGTGGCACACGGTGACCGTCGCGTTGGCGGCGAGCAGCAGTGCCGCCATCGGCTTGCCAAAAAGATTGGAGCGTCCGAGCACAACCGCCTCGGCACCCTCGAGCTGTGCGCCCGTGGTGGCGAGCAGCTCCATCACGCCGGCGGGTGTGCACGGACGCAGACCGGGACGTCCGAGCGCGAGCAGTCCCGCGTTGACAGCGCTGAGGCCATCGACATCCTTCTCGGCGGCGATCAGGCTCGTCAGCTTGTCGCCGGACAGATGCTCGGGCACGGGCAGCTGCAGCAAAATGCCGCTGACCGCAGGGTCTGCGCCCAAGCGGGTGAGCACGCCGGCGACGTCGTCAAAGCCGGCGTTGGCGGCCAGACGTTCGTCAAAGGGTGCGATTCCGACCTCCTTGCAGGCGCGCTGCTTGCCGCCGACATAGACGGCCGAGGCGGGGTCGTCGCCGACAAGCACCGTGGCAAGACCCGGGCGGCGGCCGGTGCGCTCGACGAACGCCTCGACGTCGCGGGCGACTTCGCCGCGCACGCGCTCTGCGACCGCCTTGCCGTCGATCACACGCGCGCTCATGTGGAAGCTCGGGTGATTGGGGCGTACTCCGCAAGCAGTGTGCGCTCGCTCCCGTCGCCGGAGAAACGCACGATCACGACGCCGTCGTTTTCGATCCCGGTGACGACTCCTTCGCCGAAGGTGGCATGCACCACGTCTTCGCCGATGCCGAAGCGCGCCGCGCCGGAAGCTCTGCCCGCGCCGCGCGGAGCACGCGCGGGCGTCGGCCGGAGAATGCTCGAGCCGCCGAATCCGCCGAATCCGACCGGCCGCTGGTCCTCGTCGGTCTCGACCAGCTCGGTGGGGATCTCTTCCAGGAAGCGACTGCGCCGGCCCCAGACACCGGCGCCGAAGACTGCTCTGCGCTGGGCGTAGCTGAGATAAAGGTCGCGCATGGCTCGTGTCACGCCGACGTAGAAAAGGCGCCGCTCTTCCTCGGTGGCGCCCTCGTCGATCGCGCGCGAGTGTGGGATCACGCCGTCCTCGCAGCCAACGATGAAGACCACGGGAAACTCGGTGCCCTTGGCGTTGTGCAGCGTCATCAGCGTGATCAGCCCCTGGCCGTCGCCCTCGCCCTCGTCCTCGGCGCCCTCGGCACTGCCTTCATCGGAGGAGGCGGTCAGCGCGACCCGCTGCAAAAACGCATCGAGTGTGCCCTCGCCGGCGCCGGCGGTGTCATCGAACTCCCGCGCCACCTCGAGCAGCTGTTCGAGATTCTCGATTCGGCCCTCGGCTTCGACGGTGTTGACCGCCTCACGCGCCTCTTCTTGCAGCGCCTCGATGTACCCGGTCCGATTCAGCACGGCCTCGAGCACGGTGGCCACGCTAGCGCCGCTGCGCACGCGCTCGCGCAGCTCGGTCATCACGTCCATGAAGGACTCAAGCGCCTTGGCGGCGGCGCGTGTGAGACCGGGCACCGCGGATGACTCCGCCGCCGCCGCAAACACGGGGATGTCCGTCGTGGCGGCGTGCGTGACGATCCGCGCCAACGACGTCTGCCCGATGCCGCGCCGCGGCGAGTTGGCGATGCGCGTGAAGCTGACCACGTCGTGAGGGTTGACCAGCAGCGACAGGTAGGCGATCGCGTCCTTGATCTCGGCGCGTTCGTAGAACTTGGCCCCGCCGATCACCTGGTAGGGCAGGTCGTTGCGCACGAGCGCGTCCTCCAGCACGCGCGACATCGCGTTGGTGCGGTAGAACACGGCGATCTCAGAGCGTTTGCGGCCCGCTTCACACAGCCGTTCGATCTCGCCCACGACAAAACGCGCCTCGGCGTGCTCGTCGTCGCACTCCCGCACGCGCAGCAGGCTGCCCTCCCCCAGTTCGCTCCAAAGCTGTTTCGGCATTGCCCCGCGGTTGTTGGCGATGATCGCGTTGGCGGCGCGCAGGATGTTCTGGGTGGACCGGTAGTTCTGCTCCAGCTTGACGACCGTGGCGTCCGGAAAATCCTCCTGGAAATCCAGGATGTTGCGAATATCGGCGCCGCGAAAGCCGTAGACCGACTGTGCGTCGTCGCCGACGACGGCGAGGTTGCGATGGCCCCGGTCGTCCTCGCCAAGTGGGCCACAGAGCAGCCCCAGCAACCTGTACTGGGCGTGGTTGGTGTCCTGGTACTCATCGACGAGGATGTGGCGAAAGCTCGAGGCATAACGCTCTCTGACCTCCGGGAAACGCTCCATGAGAGTTACGGCCAACAGCAGAAGATCATCGAAGTCCATCGCGTTTGAACGTTGGAGATTGCGCTCGTACAGCGCGAACACCTCGGCCACGACAGCCTCAAACTCCCCCCCTCCGAGCTCGCGGTACGCACCGGAGGAGAGCAGCAGGTTCTTGGCTTGCGAGATGCGGTTGTGCACGGCGGCGGGGGAGTAGCGCTTGGGATCTGCGCCGAGCTCGTCCATCGCCCGCTTGGCAACGCGGCGCGCGTCCGCTTGGTCGTAGATCGTGAACTGCGCCGTGTAGCCCAGGCTGGCCGCGTGGGCGCGCAGGATGCGCGCGCACGCGGAGTGGAAGGTCGACAGCCACATCCCGCGCGTGTCGCGGCCGAGCAGCTGCTCCACGCGCGATCGCATCTCGGCGGCGGCTTTGTTGGTGAACGTGATCGCCAGGATCTCGCCGGGCCGAGCCTGTCCGGTGAAAATCAGAAACGCCAGTCGGTGCGTGAGCACCCGAGTCTTGCCGCTGCCGGCTCCGGCGAGAATGAGCAGCGGTCCGTTGCCGTGCTCGACAGCTTGGCGTTGTGGCCCGTTTAGGCCCTCCAGCAGCGCGTCGGCGCGCTGCCCACGTGGAGACTGGGCGGTGGTGATGAGTTGATCAGCCACCGGCAGGGTCGCGGCCCTTTGCGGTTTGCAGCGGCTTGGCAGGCTTGGCCTGCTGGTGGCCATCGTCGTCGAGGTTGCGCAGCACGCGTGCCTCCAGGGCGGCGATGCGGCTGGCCAGCGCCTCAATGGCCTCGGCGATGGGATCGGGCAAGTGGATCCAGTCGGTGTCCGGTCCCTCCGGCGCGCGCCCTTCCACCCGCACGGGATGCCCGGGATTGCCCACGACGGTGGTGTTCGGTGGAACATCGGTGATCACCACCGTGTTGGCACCGACCTTGGCACCGTGGCCGACGACGATCGGCCCGAGCAGCTTGGCGCCGGAGCCAATCGTGACGTTGTCTTCGACCGTGGGGTGTCGCTTGCCCGTGGCGATACCCGTACCACCCAACGTCACCCCCTGGTAGAGGGTGACGTTGGCGCCGATGATCGCTGTCTCGCCGACAACGATGCCGGACCCGTGGTCGATGAAAAGGCCCTGTCCAATCTGGGCGGCGGGGTGAATCTCTATCCCTGTGACCGCGCGCGTCACGAGCGCCAAGGCCCGCGGTACGATCGGCACGCCACCCTCGTAGAGCGCGTGTGCGAGCCGGTGGGCAAGCAGCGCATGCACGCCCGGCCAAGTGATCACGATCTCCAGACCGCTGACGCCCCGCGCTGCGGGATCGCGGTCGCGCGCGGCAGCGACGTCACGGCGCACCTCGGCGGCCACCCTGTGGGCGATGCCTAAAGCGGCGGCCATGGCCACAGCGTAGCGACGCCCTCGGCGTGCGTAGACCTCGCCGCGCTAGCGCGGTCTGGGTGTGGGCACGAAAAACGCCTGGGAGATGTAGCGCTCGCCAGAGTCCGGCATGATCACGACAATCCGCTTGCCCTCAAACTGCGGGCGGGCCGCAACCTGCAGCGCGGCCCAGAGCGCGGCGCCCGAGGAGATGCCGGCGAGCAGGCCCTCGCATTGTGCGCACCTCCACGCGGTGGTGATCGCATCGTCGTCGGCAACGGCGATCACCTCGTCGAGCAGCTCGCGGTTGAGAATGGGCGGCACAAAGCCCGCGCCAATGCCCTGGATGCGGTGCGGACCCGGATTACCGCCGGAGATCACCGGCGACAGGGCAGGCTCGACGGCAACCACGTAGAGATGCGGGTTGATCGTGCGCAGGTACTCGCCGGTCCCGGTGATCGTCCCTCCGGTTCCGACTCCGGCCACGAGCACATCAACCGAGCCGTCCAACGCAGCGGCTATCTCTGGACCGGTGGTGCGGCGATGGGCTTCCGGGTTGGCGGGATTTGAAAACTGGTCGGGTAGGAACACGTCGTCTGAGCGCGCCATCGCACGGGCGGCCTCGACAGCCTCAACCATGCCGCCCATCGACTCGGTGATCTGCACCTGGGCGCCGTAGAGACACAACAGCGACTCGCGCTCGCGGCTCATTCCCTGCGGCAACGTCAGCACCAGCTCATAACCCTTGGCGGCGCATACGAAAGCGAGCGCGATGCCAGTGTTGCCGCTGGTGGCCTCGACAATGGTGGTGCGGCCGGGTGAGATCCGGCCCTCGGCCTCCGCTGCCTCGATCATCGCCACGCCGATGCGGTCCTTGACCGAGCCGCCGGGGTTGAACGCCTCAAGCTTTGCGTACAGGCTTACGTTGGCACTCGCAGCAGGCGTGTCCTGCGTGATCCGGCTCAGCGCCAGCAGCGGCGTGGAGCCGACGAGCTCCGAAATGTTGATCGGAATTGATGCCATAGAGCCGACAATAGACGGAGGCGGCGCATAATGGGTCGGTGCGCATGCTCCAGACGATCGCCGCGGTGTCCGCGCTCGGCGCCGGCGTGGTGTATCTGGGGCCAGTGTTGACGAACGCGCAGGGCGCTGCGGCGGCGGGCGAAACGACCGCCAAGATCGAACCATCGTTTTCCGTGGACCGCGCAGGCGCACGCACCGCGGCCACCTTGAACGTCCAACTGCAAGGCGGCGAAAACGGTGTTCCCCTGCCCCTGAGAAAGGCCGTGTTGCACGTGCCCGCGGGGCTTGCGGGCGAGCGACTGCAGTGGCCTACGACGCTTGGCTGTTCGGGCGCGCACCTGCGTGCCCACGGCGCGCGAGGCTGTCCTGCTCATTCGCAGATTGGTTTTGGCAGCGCGCTGTTGAAATGGCCGCAAGGCGGCACAGCTGTCGGGTCCGAGCATGCCCGTTTGTGGGCTTTTGTAGGTCCCACCAATGGCGAATACGCGCTCGAGATTTTGGGCGAAGGCTCAAAACCGGTGCATCGCCGCGTGGTCATGAGGGTTCCACTGGCCGCCGAAACGGGGCCGTACTCGGCGGCACTGGAAGTGCTGGTGCCTCCAATTCCGGCGTTCCCGGGAGAACGCGATGCGTCGATCGTTGCAATGAAGCTGACGCTCGGAAACCCTCAAGGCGCGCGGCACGGCTCAGGTGGCCTGGGTATCTTCGTGCCCAGGACGTGCCCTGCCGGCGGCTTCCCTTGGGAAGTCGACTTCACCTACACGGACGGCGCCACCTCGAGCGCCGCGGCAACGGTTCCCTGCCCTTAGATGTGGTACATGGCGGTTCCGGCGACGCGTGCCTCGCGCTCGATCACGTCGGCGATGCTCGTCTGCTCGAGCACCGCGCGGGCGGCACTGGCGGCTTCGTCGAAGACCCCCTTTGCGCCGGCGCCGATCTGCCCGTCGAGTAGCTCGACGACCTCAAGCACCGTGATCGTGGCGGGAGGCCGCGCGAAGCGGTAGCCCCCCTTGACGCCGCGCTGCGAGCTGAGGACGCCGGCGCGCCGGAGCACGGCGAAAAGCTGCTCCAAGAACTGCACTGGCACGTCGCGGCGACGTGCGAGCTCTCCGATTGGAACCGGTGCGTCGCCGCCAATGCGCCCAAGCTCGGCCAGGGCGAGTACTGCATAGGGAGACTTGCTGGTGATCGAGATCATGGGCGCAGATGCTCGGGGCCAGCATAGTCAGCGCCCGACGCCTACAGCCGCAGCCCCCTGGACATGAGCGGGCAGCGGCGTCGCAGCCCGTCCTACAGCCAGCCGCGCTCTGAGGCGATCAGCACGGCCTGGGCGCGATCGACCGCGCCGAGCTTGCCGTAAATATTGTGCAGGTGGGTGCGCACGGTGCTCGTGGAGAGCATCAGCTCGTGGGCGATCTGCTTGTAAACCTTGCCTTCGGCCAACCGCTGCAGCACCCCGACCTCACGTGACGAGAGCGGGCAGGGGTCAACATGGCGCCGGCGCATGCTCGCGGAGCTCGGCAGGTCATACATGACCGCGCGAAGCTTTGCCGGCCCGAGCCCTACGGCGCGCGCGCCGGCGAGCATCTCGACAGGCGACACGGGGGTGCCCTGCTCGTAGTGGGCAAGCATGTCTCCGAGTCGCACCAGCGCTGCGTCGCCCTCGGCCTCGGGGCTGTGATGGCGCTCGATGCCTGAGGCGATCGAAGCGGGCAGACCCCAGCGGCGGGCGAACACGCCGCCCATGAGCGTGTGGTCGACGCCAAGCTCGCGGCGCTCCTGGTGTACGCGCTGCTCAGGCGTGGTTGCGCCCTGGTGCACGAGCGATGGATACCCCGGGTAGGCGTGCATGAGTACAAGCTTGCCCACGTCGTGCAGCAGGCTGGTGGCGGTAAGCCGATCGCGGTGCTCGTAACCGATCTCCGAGGCCACGGCGTCGGTGGCATGCTGGGTGGCAAGCGCGTGCAGGCGGAAGCGCTCAGGCGCGGTGTCCCAGACACCGGAGTGCTCGAAGAAGTCAAAGGTGCGGATCGATGCGGCCAAGGTCTGTAGCGCCGGCAGCGTCAAAAGCTCGATCGCTGAGACGATCGTGTCGGCTCGCCCGGATGATCCCGGGGTGGCATTGTTGGCAGCGTGCAGGACCCGCAGGGTGAGCGCGACATCTGACTCCACCGCGGACACAAGCTCGGCAGTTGCAACCTGGTCCTTGGCGAGCAGTGACTCCAGCCGGTCGCGGGACTCTGCGAGTGCGGGAAAGGCTTCGAGCGCGTGGAACGCCCGGGTAAGCCGCTGGGCGCGCCCGGCACCGTATTGCTCGGATTGCGACAGTGCCGCAGCGGACTGAAGTTCGGGCGTGGGCTCCACAGCGCGCAGCCGCCGCGGTGGTGTCGTGGCCGGCAGCTCGGAAGCGGAGGTCTTGGCCTGCTTGGTGGCGGCCGTGACGGCGCTTGCGGGCTCGCGCAAGGTGCGCGCCGAGGCTGGCTGGGTCGGGGCTGATCGCACGGGGGTCGGTCGGTTCATGTTTTTGCCTTCCAATGGCTCCGGGGCATTACATCGTTGTGGGAACGCCTCGCCCCGGTTCGCTGTTTGCCGTCGCTCTTCGCAGAAGCGAGTCGGAATACGTTGAAGTCTTCGTTCGTGCTATCGGCAAAGCTGGACGGAAGGTTGAGTGCCGAGGGCTCCCGCGCAAGCGGGTGCCCGTACGGCTAGAAGCCCCTGTCCAGGGCTGCGTCGATGCGTCGCAACGTAGTCTCCTTACCCAGGAGCGCCACGCTCTCGAAGATCCCAGGCGAAACGGTGCGACCACAGATGGCGACCCGCAACGGCTGATAGACCGCCCCGGGTTTGGCGCTGCCCCGTGCGACGATCGCTTCGAGCGAGCCCTGCACCGACGTCGTGTCGAAGCTGTCCACGCCGGCAAGATCAACGCGAATCTCGCGCAGCATGGCAACGCCGTCGGCACCGAGCCAGCGCTTGGCGGCGGCCCGATCGAGCTCCGGCTCACCGAAGAAGAAGCCGGCGAGCGGCCAGAAGTCGGCGAGCGTGTGGATCTTCTCCTGGCTGATGGCGGCGGCCTGCTCCAGCAGGCCCGGATTGCGGTCGAGCAAATCCGGATCGAGACCCTGCTGGTCCAGGAGAAAGCCCCGCAGGCACGCCGCGAGCTCGCCGGGAGCAAGCTTGCGAATGTAGATGCCGTTCAGCCAGCGCAGCTTGGTCTCGTCAAAGCGGGCGGGATTGCGGCTGACACGTTGGAGCGTAAAACGCTCCACGAGCTCGGCAGTGGAGAGCACCGTCTCGTCGTCGCCGGCGCCCCAGCCCAGCAGGGCGAGATAGTTACGGATCGCCTCGGGCAGATATCCGGCGTCCCGCAGCTCGCCAACGGAAGCCGCGCCATGGCGCTTGGAGAGCTTCTTGCCGTCGGGACCGTGCAGCAAAGGCAGATGTGCGTAGACGGGGAGCGGCCGCTCGCCGCCTAGGCCGAGCTGCTGGGCAGCTGCGAGCACAAGCAACTGCTTGGGGGTATTGGACAAATGGTCCTCACCGCGCACCACGATCGTGATGCCGGCGTCCAGGTCATCGATGGCGACGGCGAAGTTGTACAGCACCGAGCCGTCCGCGCGGGCGATTACGGGGTCGTCCAGATGGACGTGCTCGAAGCGGGTGTCGCCGCGGATGACGTCGTGCACAACCGTGGCGCCGTCGTCGGGAACGCGTAGGCGCACCGCGCCGGCCCCCTCGTTCTCACCGCGGTAGCCGCGGTCGGCTCCGTGCTCGGCCTTGAACGCCTTGACGTCCTCGGCGGTTGCACTCGACCGGTAGGCGAAGCCTGCAGCTAAAAGCGACGCCAGCACCTCCTGGTGGCGGGCGCTGCGATCGGTCTGCATGATCGGACCCTCGTCGTAATCGAGCGCCAGCCACTGGAGCGAGTCAAGAATCTGCGCCACGTTCTCGGGCGTGGAACGCTCGGCGTCGGTGTCCTCGATCCGAAGAACGAAAGTGCCGTGTTCGTGGCGCGCTAGCAGCCAGTTGTACAGCGCTGTGCGGGCGCCGCCAATGTGCAGCGAGCCTGTCGGCGAAGGTGCGAAGCGGACTCGCATAGGAGCATCGGCCATAAGATCGAGGGCCATGCTAATCGGAGCCCACGTGTCGCCGGCGGGCGGACTACCCAAAGCCGTGGAGCGGGGGGTCGATCGCGGGTGCGAAGCGATCCAGATCTTCAACCAGTCGCCGCGCATGTGGCGGACGACTCCGTACGCCGACGAGGATACGGCGGCGTTCAAGGCGGCACTGGCGCAAAGTGCCGTCAAGGCGGTTCTGATTCACGGCTCCTACCTGCTCAACTGCGCAAGCGAGGATCGCGACATCCGCACCAAGTCCCTGGCCTCCCTGGTGGGGTCGCTGCGCGCGGGGGCCGCGATTGGAGCAGCCGGCGTGGTCCTTCACCCTGGCTCCTCCAAGGGCGGCGCCGCGCCGGCGGCGATCAAGCGCGCCGGAGCCACGATCAAGGCTGCGCTCGCAGACTCCGATCGTTGTCCGCTTCACCTGGAGAACACCGCGGGCGCGGGCACCACGCTCGGTCGCTCGATCGACGAGCTCGCGGCACTGATCGAGGCGGCAGGAGCCGATAAGCGCCTCGGCGTGTGCCTGGACTCCTGTCATTTGTTTGCCTCCGGCTATGACATCCGCACGCGCGCAGGCATGGACGGGCTCGTTGCGCGCGTGGTCTCAAAGCTCGGCGCCGAGCGTCTCGGCTCGCTGCACCTCAACGACTCGATGACGCCATTGGGCTCAAACAGGGACCGCCACGCTGACCTCGGCGAGGGCGAGCTGGGCGAGGCGGGTCTGGCCAGCTTCCTGGGCGCGCCGGCTCTGCAGGGGCTACCGTGCGTGCTCGAGACGCCGGGGCCGGACCGCAAAGGCGCCAACAGTTCAGAAGTCGCGCTCGCCAAGCGCCTGCACAAACGCGGCGTCAAGGCTTACAAGTAGCGCCCGGGCTCCCGGGCGCGGCGCCGGAACCGCCCGGTCAGGCTGCGGGCTCGGCCACGACGGCCAGCGCCGGCCGGCCGTCGGCGACGCCGGCCGGCCCATCGCCGGCGGCGAACTCCGACTGTGCCACGACGCGCTCAAGCTCCGCGAGCAGGCTCTCGGTGTGCGCCACTCGGTAGGAGTCGCCCAAGCGCATGCGCCGAGGGCCCGCGCTGGTGCGGATCTCAAGCACCACCTCGGCCGGCCCAGGGAACTGCTCGATGACCTCTTTGAGTGAGTCGATCACCTCAACCGGATGGCGCGCTCCGTCCAGATGCACCTCCACTGGCGCCGCGGGCTCGAAACGAGGCTGCCTTGATTGCTCCGGGGGGGCTGCGGTGGCGGTCGCGGGAGCATGCGGTTCGACCTCGCGGATCTGGCGCGCTCGCGGCGCTCGGGCACGCGCTGCGCTCGCCTTGGCATCGGCCGCAGAGATCTCCTCGGCACTTGGAGCGAAGCGATCGACCTCCCCCACCACCACACACGTCTTGCCCGCTTCCTTGTGGTCCACGCGGCCGCGCACGATCACGATCTCATCGACGGCGAGCGCCGCTTCGTGCTCGGCCAAAGACTTGCCGAACAGCAGCATTTCCACGGAGCCCTCGAGATCGGCGAGCGTGGCAAACATCATCTGGTCCCCCGCCCGCGTGCGCAGACGCTTTGTGGAGGTGATGATGCCCCCGACCGTAACCCAGTCCTTCTCGCGCCGGGTCGCCAAAGCGGCCAACGGGCAGTCCACGCGCGCCCGCAGAGCCTCCCGCAATGGCTTCAGCGGATGCGTGGAAACAAATAAACCGATGGCCTCCTTCTCCATTGCGAGCAGTTCCGCCTGGTCTGCCTCCTCGGTTGAGATTGGCGGCCGACTCAGGTGGGACTGAGCGCCGGCACCGCCGGAGCCCGCGCCACCTTCGTCTGCGGATCGATCATCGGCGGGCGGGGAGGCCAGATCGAAGATCGAACCCTGGCCGATCAGAGCGTCCTGCTGCGCTTTCTGACCGGCGGTCTGCGCCTGCGCGAGCGCGGCGAGCATCCCCTTGCGCGTGGCGTTGGTCGAACCGAACGCCCCGCACTTGATCAGCGCCTCGATCGCCTTCTTGTTGACCGCGTGGTGATCGACGCGCTCGCAGAAATCCCACAACGAGTCAAAGGGGCCGCCAGCGGTGCGGGCCTCCTTGATCGCCTCGACCGCCTGGTAACCGACTCCCTTGACGGCATCCAGGCCGAAGCGGATGTTGCCGCCCTCGACCGTGAACTCGTGGTCTGAGAGGTTTGTGTCCGGCGGCAGGATCTCGATGCCCATCTCCTCACATCGAGCCACAAAGAAGGGCACCTTGTCCTTGGTGGACATCACCGACGAAATCAGCGCCGCCATGTACTGTGCGGGGTAGTTGGCCTTCAGCCACGCCGTGCGGTAGGAGATCAACCCATAACACGCTGCGTGGGACTTGTTGAACGAATAGTCGGCGGACTTTTCGTTGGTCTGCCACAACGTCTCGATTACGTCTGCGCGTGTGCCCGACGCCCGGCAGCCCGCGACGAACTCGGGCTTGAGCGCGGCCATCGCTGCGCGGTTCTTCTTGCCGATCGCCTTGCGCAGATCGTCGGCCTTGGCCGCGGAGAAACCCGCGATCCGCTGGGCGATTTGCATCGCCTGCTCCTGGTAGAGGATCACTCCCTTGGAGGACTCAAGGATTGGGCGCAAGCGCTCGTCGGGGTAGGTCATCTTGTCCGGCTCATGCTTGTTCCTGGCGTACACCGGGATCTGATCCAGCGCGCCGGGTCGATAAAGCGCCCCCAGCGCGATCAGGTCGTTGAACTCATCGGGCCGCACTTTCTTGAGCGCCTCGCGCATGCCCTCGGACTCAAACTGAAAGACGCCGATGGCGTCGCCGCGCGTCAGCATCTGGTAGGTGCGCGCATCGTCGAGTGGCAGCTTTGCCATGTCGGGCCGCTCGCCCGCTGAGCGCTCGATGATGTCAAGCGCGTCCTCGATCACATCCAGGTTGCGCAGGCCCAGAAAGTCCATCTTGAGCAGGCCGATTTCCTCGATTGGCTTCATCGAGAACTGCGTGACCGTACGATACGCGCGCTCGCCGTCCTCGTTGATGCCGGCGTCGGCCAGCTGGAGCGGCACGATCTCTGTGAGGGGTCGATCGGCGATCACGACTGCGGCGGCGTGGATCGAGGAGTTACGCACGATCCCCTCAAGGCCCTTGGCAACATCGAGAATCTGGCGCGCGGTGTCGTCGGAGTCATACGCTGCGCGCAGCGGTTCACCGTCTTTGAGACAGTCCTCAAAGGAGGGAGACCGCCCCATGATCGGGTCGGGGATCAGCTTGGCGATGCGGTCACCGGTGGCGTAGTCAAAGCCGAGCACGCGGGCGGCATCGCGGGTTGCGGCACGCGGGAACATCCGGCCGAAGGTGACGATCTGCGCGACCGACTCACGGCCGTACTTCTCGGTCACGTAACGCATCACGCGCTCGCGGCCGCGCACGGAGAAGTCGATATCGATATCGGGCATCGACACGCGCTCGGGGTTCAGGAAACGCTCAAAGAGCAGGTCGTACTCCAGCGGGTCGACGTCGGTGATGCGTAGGCAGTAGGACACCAGCGAGCCGGCCGCCGAGCCGCGACCGGGACCCACGGCGATGCCATTTGCCTTGGCGTAGGAGACGAAATCCCACACGATCAAAAAGTAGGCGTTGAAGCCCATCCGGTCGATCACCTCGAGCTCCATCTCCATGCGCTCGATCGCGTGCGCGGGCGGCGGGTCGTCGTAGCGGGCACGCAAGCCCTCCTGCACGCGCGCGCGCAGGTAGTCGCGCTCGGAGCAGCCGTCCGGGGTGGGGTAGCTGGGGATCAACTGTTTTGAGAGCTCAAGCTCGACCGAACAGCGGTCGGCGATCTCAAGCGTGCTTGCGAGCGCCTGAGGCCACTCCGCAAAAGCCTGGGCCATCTCGGCGTTGTCGCGCAGGTAAAACTCGTTGGTGTCGAACGTGAGCTTGGGTGCTGCAAGGGTGCTCTTGGTCTGTACGCACAGCAGCGCCCTGTGGTGATCGAAATCCTCGCGCCGCAGGTAGTGGACGTCGCCGGTGCCTACGAGCGTGCCGCCGACTTCGCTCGCGAGCTTGACGATGCCGGTGTTGCACTTCTCCTGTGCGTCGAGGCCGTTTCGCTGCACCTCGAAGTACAGGTTCTCGGGTCCAAACACGTGCAGCAGGTCGTCGACATGCGCACGGGCGTCCTCGGTGCGGTCCTCAATCAGCCGCTGACAGAGCCGCGAGGCAAGACAGCCGGACAGCGCGATCACTCCCTCGGCGTGGCGCTCGATCTGAGCGAGGTCCACCGATGGCTTGCCTCGTCGCAGGCCTTCCAGAAAGCCCGCAGAGGAAAGCTTGACGAGATTGCGGTAGCCAACGTCATTGCTTGCAAGCAGTGTCAGATGATTTCGCTCCACGCGCACACCGGGGGTGTTGGGCGCGGCGTGATCGTCGACGAGGTAGACCTCGCAGCCGGGGATCGGCTTGATCTGATGCTTTGCGCAGGCCTTGTAAAGCTCAACAGCGCCGTTCATGACCCCGTGGTCGGTGAGCGCCAGTGCAGGTTGGGACATCTCCGCGGCGCGCGCGGCCAAGGCATCAATATTGCACGCACCGTCGAGCAGCGAGTACTCGGAATGGACGTGGAGATGGGCGCAGGCTGGGCCACTCACAGGCACCGCCATGGTATGCATCCGAGCGGATGCTGCCGCCCGCGCACGGCGGCAGTGCCTAGCTGCCGGAGCTGTGTGTGCGCCAGCGTTCCACAGCGTCGGCCAGCGCCCGCACAAGCCCCGCCTCGGCCTGTTCGGCGGCCCATGCGCCGAACCCGGACTGGTGATCGGCGCCATTGGGGGTGCCGTTCAATCGGGCGTCGGATGTGGTACTCGGTGGCGCTTCGGTTGCGGCGGCGTGGGGCCACGGCGGCGCGTCGATTCGGTCGCGCTCGGCTGGATCGTGGTCGCGCACGTCGCGCTCGGTGTCGGCTGCCCATCGCTGGCCGAGCGCGCCGCGAAGCTCGCTGGCCGCCCGGCCGAGCACGCCAACAAGCGGCCGCAGCGCTTCCAGGCTGCCGCGCAGGCGTTCGTTGTCGGCCTGTGACTGCCTATGCGCCAGACGCTCTGCCTCAAGGTCGTCGCGCAGTTCGCGCTCGCGGGCGTGCATGACGGTCAGCTGCGCCTCCAAGGTCTCGCGCGATGCGTGCGCCCGCGCGCGCTCGTCCTCAACCTGACGCTCGCTGCGTTCGCTGGCCAGCAGCCGGCCGTTTAGGACCTGCACCTGCTCTTTGGCCTTGGAGACCTCTTCGGCGGCCTGCGTGAGGCTCATGGCGGCATGCGCCAAGCGCCGGTCGCGCTCGGCCAGGTCCTTGTGCGCCTGCTCCAAGCTTGCTTCGCTGGCGGTCAGACGTTCCTCGGTGGCGGCGCGGCTGAGGTGCAACGCCAGCGGCCCACGCCCGGGTATGGGATCTCGCGGGCGCCCCCGATTGCCATCGCGCCAGCCGACGGGCGTGGCATTGCCAGGCGTCGAGGCGTCGCCGCTGGACCCAGCGCCGGGCGACTGCTCGCGGGCCGGCCCGGGGGTCAAAGGCGGGTGCTCCACTGCCGCGCTGGGCTCCGGGACGGGCCCAACTGTGCGCGCGAGCAACTCGTCGAGCACGTGATGGTTTTTTGGTTGGGCAGACATGGCGGCGTTGCCCTCCGTCACGGTTTCCTCCAAACCCGGCGGGAGTCCCAATGCTACACGGGGGTGCAAGCTGTCCGCTAATGGCGCGGGCGGGTGAGGCTCACTGCGCGTCAGGGTTGCGCACGCGCCATGCCATGCGCGATTGCAGTGACCACAGCTCGATAAAACCGGGGGCGGCGCCCTGCGAAAACAGACCGCCGGACCCCGCAAAGGAGGCAAGCGAGGCGTCGTAGACGGCGTGCGGCGAGGAGCGCTGGATCACGCGTGCGGAACCCTTGTAGAGCTTGAGCGAGATCGTCCCGGTGACGTAGCGGTTGGCTGCATCGATGTAGGCGTCGAGATCGGAGCGCAGTGGCTCCCACCACAGACCGGCGTAGACGAGGTACCCCCAGCGTTGATCGAGCATGGGCTTCATCTGGTTCTGGTGAATGGTCGCCACCAGACGCTCCAGCTCCTGGTGGGCGCTGAGAATGATCGTCGCGGCAGGGACCTCGTAGATGTCACGGACCTTCAGCCCGACAATGCGGTCCTCGATGTGGTCCACGATCCCGACGCCGTGGCGGGCGCCGATCTCGCCGGTCCGTTCAATGCACTCTACGAGTCCCAGACGCTCGCCGTTGACGGCCACTGGCAGTCCGCGCTCGAACTCGAGCGCGATCACCTCGGGGTCATCGGGCGCGTGCTCGGGCAGCGTCACGAGATTGAAGACATCATCGTCGGGCGCATGATCGAGGTCCTCGATCCAGCGGCCCTCGGAGGACCGTCCCCAGAGATTGTCGTCGATCGAATACGGGGCAACCTCGGTTCCGCCCTTGACGGGGATGCCGTTGGCACGGGCGTACTCGATCTCCTCCTCGCGTCCCATCTGCCACGTGCGTACCGGCGCGATCACCTTCAGCTCAGGGGCCAGGGTGGCCACGGTGGCGTCGATGCGCACCTGGTCGTTGCCCTTGCCCGTGCAGCCGTGGGCGATCGCGTCACACCCCATGCGCCGCGCGTGCTCGACGGCGAGCTTGGCGATCAAGGGACGCCCGAGCGCGGTGAAGAGCGGGTAGCCGGTCCCGTAGAGAGCATTTGCTTTGATCGCGGGCGCGAGGTACTCGGCGGCGAACTGCTCGCGGGCGTCGACCACGATGCACTCCAGAGCGCCCAACATCTCCGCCTTGGCGCGGACCGCGGTGTAGTCCTCCCCGGGCTGGCCCAGATTCACGGTGAGCGTGACCACGTCGGCGTCGTAATGGTCCTGGATCCACTTGAGCATGACGCTCGTGTCCAGGCCGCCGGAGTACAGCAACAGCACCCGGCCGACGTCCCCGGGGCCGGCCTCGTAGGAGTTGGTCCGGGGGGCCGCGGTGGCGTTGACGTCGAAAACGGTGTCGTGGGAGCTCATGGGCGGGGAAGGCTACTGCGGCCGGCGTTGCAGGGAGCAGTCATCGTCGGCACCTGCCTGTGTGTCAGCTACCTGCGGGGCCATGGGCAGGCTCGGCGGCCAACGCTGCACCCAGCCTGCGCACGCCCTCGCGGGCCTCATTGGCGTCGATTATCAACGGTGGCAGCAGTCGCAACGTGCTTGGCCCAGTGGCGTTTATGACCAAGCGCTGCTGCAGCAGTGCATGCTCCACGAGCTCGCGCGCATCTGTCTCGATCTCGCACGCAAGCATGAGCCCACGGCCGCGGACCTCGCGCACCTGTGGCAGCGCCTCCAGTTCGACGCGCATCAACTCACCCAGATCACGCACGCGCGCAAGCAGGGTGTCGTCGTCGAGCACCTCCAGCGCGGCCAGCGCTGCGGCGGCGACGAGGGGCCCGCCGCCAAAGGTGGTCCCATGGTCGCCGGGGACGAGCACGTCGGCGTAGCGCTGGTTGGTTATGAGCGCGCCGATGGGTAGGCCGCCGCCAAGCCCCTTGGCAGTGGTCAGAGCGTCCGGGCGCACGTCCAGCTGCTCGAAGGCCCACAGGCTGCCTGTCCGGCCCATGCCGCACTGAACCTCGTCAAAGATCAGCGCCGCCCCGTGGGCGTCGCAAAGCTCCCGTGCGGTCTGCAGCAGCCGCTCGTCGAGCACATGCACCCCGGTCTCGCCCTGGATCGGCTCCAGCAGCACCGCAGCGGTGTTGTCGTCGACGACGGCGCGGAGCGAATCGGGGTCGGCAGCGACAGCGCGAAAACCAGGCACCAACGGCGCGAACGGTGCCTGTTTTGCCTCCTGAGGCGTAGCCGAAAGTGCGCCGTAGGTGCGCCCATGAAACGCACCGAACACGCTCACAATGTCGCCCTTGGGCTTGGCCTTGCGCGCAAGCTTGATCGCCGCCTCGTTGGCCTCGGCGCCGGAGTTGCACAGAAAGACCTTGCCACCCAGGCTCGACGTCGCCAGGCGCGTCGCCAGGCGCACGCCGGGCTCGCTGTGGAACAGGTTTGAAACATGCACGAGCGCTCCCGCCTGGGCGCGCACGGCCTCGACCACGCGCGGGTGGCAGTGCCCGACATTGTTGACGGAGATCCCACTGAGGAAGTCCAGATACTCGTTGCCTTCGCTGTCCCACAGCCACGCGCCGGCGCCACGCACAAAGGCCACAGGCAGCCGCGCATAGGAGCGGATCACATTGGCGTCGTCGAGCCGCTGAAGCTCGGCCAAAAGGGTCGCGTCCTCGGCAACCGCACCGGCGCTCGCCTCGCGCGTGCGCGCGCGGCCATCAGAAAAAACACTCACAGACCGGCCTCGATCTTGGTGCCCACGCCGGCGTCGGTGAACAACTCCAACAGCAGCGAGTGGGGAACGCGCCCGTCGACGATGTGTGCGGCATCGACACCGCCGTCGATCGCCTCCACACACGCCTGGAGCTTGGGACGCATCCCTCCGTCGACCGTGTCCAGTACTTCGCGTACGTCATTGGCATTGGCGCCGGAGATCAGACTCGCCGGCTGCGAAGGGTCGCGCAGCCAACCGACGACGTCGGTCAAGAAGATCACCTTGTAGGCCTGCAGCGCCCGTGACACCGCGCCGGCGGCCTGGTCGGCGTTAACGTTGTAGGAGTTGCCCTCACGG
Source organism: Chlamydiota bacterium (assembly GCA_903970125.1). Lineage (GTDB taxonomy): Bacteria > Actinomycetota > Thermoleophilia > Solirubrobacterales > Solirubrobacteraceae > Palsa-744. The sequence goes on along the minus strand of CAJCHW010000154.1, from coordinate 41,093 downwards.
TCTGAACCGACCGAGGCGATCACGGGGATGTAGTCGCGGGCGACATGTTCGATCACATCGACATTGACCCGCTCGATGTCACCGACGAACCCGATGTCCTGGCCATCGGGCCCGCTGCGTCGGGCCACGCGAAAGAGCAGGCCGTCGTCGCCGCAGAGCCCGACAGCCGGCTGGCCGTGGCGGTTGATACGCGTGACGATCTCCTTGTTGACCTTGCCCACCAGGACCATCTTGGCCACCTCGACTGTCTGGGCATCGGACACGCGCAGGCCTCCGACGAACTCCACGGGCATGCCCAACCGCTCCATGTAGGAGGTGATCTCCGGTCCGCCGCCGTGCACGACAATCGGGTTCAGCCCCACGTACTTCAACAGCACTACATCGCGCGCGAACTCCTCTCGCAGCTCGGCATCGACCATCGCCGCGCCGCCGTACTTGATCACCACGGTCTTACGGTGAAAGTCGCGTATATAGGGCAGCGCCTCAAGTAGCGTGGCAACCGAGGGCCCGGAGCCCACGCGGTCGTGCGTGCTCATGTCGTGTACTCCGCGTTGATGGTCACATATTCGTGGGAAAGATCGGAGAACAGCACCTCCGCGCCGGGGTCTTCGGCGCGCGCGCCGGGGAGCGTGATCTGGTACTCGATTTCGGTGCCGGAGAGCGCCTGCGCCAACACCTGCTCGTCTACCTGGAGCGCGGCACCGCCGGCGCAGACCAGTATGCCCTCGATCGCAATATCGACCGCGAGCACCTTTTCACCGGGTAGCGCGGCCCCGACCGCTTGGACGATCCGACCCCAGTTGGCATCGCCACCGTGGAGTGCGGCTTTCACGAGCGGTGAGTTGGCCACGGCGCGAGCGGCAATCTCGGCGTCGCCTTCCTCGCCGCCGCGGACGACCACGCGGCCGATGCGCAGCGCGCCCTCACCGTCTGCCACCGTCAGGATGGCGAGCTGGCGCATCAGCGCCTCAAGTGCCTCTGCGAAGCGTTCGTAGTCTGCGCTGCCGGTTGCCAGACGAACGCCGCTGGCACCCGAGGCCATCAGGATCACGGTGTCGTTTGTGGAAAGCTGCCCGTCCACGCTGATGCGTTCAAACGAACGTGCGACCGTGGGCCTGAGCAGCGCGTCGGCCTCACCGGGCGTGATCGCGGCGTCGGTCTCCACGAAGCACAGCAGGGTCGCGAACCTCGGCGAGATCATCCCGGCACCTTTGCACTGTGCGCACAGGCGCACCGTGCCCGCGTCCAGCATCACCTCAAGGCTGGCACGCTTCTGAAAGGCGTCGGTAGTCTCAATCGCGCGCTGGAAGTCGTCAAAGCCGTCGGCGTTGAGCGCCTTGCTGGCGCCGAGCACCCCCCGCGTGACCTTGTCCATCGGCAGATAGGTGCCGATCTCCCCGGTCGAGGCAAGGGCGACCTGGTCGGGCGGAACGCCGACGGCAACAGCGGTCGCGCCCTGGGTCTTGGCCGCGTCATCAAAGCCGCGACGGCCGGTGGCGGCGTTGGCGCAGCCGGCGTTGACAGTGACCGCGCGCAGCGCGTCCAAGCGGCAGCGCTCGCGGTTCAGCACCACAGGCGCTGCGGGGGCGCTGCTCGGCGTAAAGCAGGCTGCGCTGACGGCTTGCGGGCCGTCGCAAACCAGCAGGCCGAGATCAAGGTTCCCACTCGGCTTGATGCCGCACGCCACACCGGCCGCGCGAAAGCCGGCGGGCAGTTGCGTGGGCGGATCGAGTTCGCGCACATGTGCCGGTGCCGTGACCCAACGTGAGGCAAAAAACGGACCGGGGCGCGGGCCGACGGGCTGGCCGCCCCGGATGTCGCTGCCAAGGCTCACCGCAACCCCGCATCCTCGGCGTGGCCAAACATCACGTTGAGATTTTGGATCGCCTGTGACGAGGTGCCCTTCCAGAGATTGTCGATCGCCGACAGCACGACGATCTTGCCGGTATGCGCGTCGGCGGCCGCGAACACGCGGCAGATGTTTGTGGCGAGCACGTCGCGCGTGCCCGGGGGGACATCGACGACCTCCACGAAGGGCTCGTGCGTGTAGGCGTCGGCGTAAAGCGCTCTTAGCTCTTCGGCCCCGACCGCGCGCGTGGGCGTGACGTAACAGCTGGCGAGCTCGCCTTGGTCCAGTGGCACAAGATGCGCTTGAAACTGCACTGCAAGCGCCGCCCCCAAACGCCCAAGCTGCTCCTCGATCTCGGGCGTGTGGCGATGGGCGGCGACCTTGTAGGGCAGGATGTTCTCGCCCGCCATTGACAGGTGAGTGGTGTCGTCGTAACTGCGCCCCGCGCCGGAGATTCCCTGCTTGGCGTCGATGACCAAGTCGCCGATCACGCCGGCGCGGGCAAGCGGTGCAAGGGCGAGTACCGCGGCGGTGGGATAGCAGCCTGGATTGGCCACGATCGTGGCGTTCGCGATGCGGTCGCGGTGCAGCTCCGTAAGCCCGTAGACGGCCTCGTGACGCAGCTCTGGCTGCGGATGAATCCCGTACCACTGCTCGTAGGCCTCGAGCGATGTCAGGCGAAAGTCGGCGCTGAGATCGACCACGCGCGCACCGCGCGCGCGCAGCGCCGCCACGGTTGGAGCGGCGGCGGCGTGCGGGTAGGCCACGACCGCGGCCTCGATCGCACCGAGCGCATCGACGTCGAGCTCTCCGAGCATCATGGGCACGCGGTAGCGCGGGTAGACGTCGTTCAGCGTCCGTCCCACATCCGAGCGCCCAAAAATGTGCGTCAGCTCAAATCCGGGATGGCGCCACAGCAGCTCCGCGGCGAGTGCGCCGGCAAAACCGGTCGCCCCGGCCACGACCACCCGGGGCGAGCCCGGCGCAAAGGCCTGTGTACGGGCTTGGTCAGCCACGAAGCTCTCCTCCCAACTCGCCAAGTGCGGCCAGGATTCGCGTCCATACCGGGTCGATGTCGGCGTCTGAGAGCGTGCGCTGCGGGTCGCGGAACGAGAGTGCGAGTGCGAGCGAGCGCATGTTCGCGCCCACCTGAGGCCCTGTGTAGACGTCGAAGATCCGCATATCCTCAAGCATTGGCGCACCGCTCTCGCGCACGGCCTGCTCGACGCGTGCCGCTGCAACACGCTCGGGCAAGACGACCGCCAGGTCGCGGCGCAGCGGCGGGAAGGAGATCAGGTCGCGGTAGTCGTGGCGGCGAATGGCAGCGCTGGCCACGAGCGCGTCAAGGTCGAGTTCCATCGCTGCGGGCGAGACGCCCCCATGAGCGCCATCGCCGGCCTCGATCAGGGGATGCAACTCCCCCAGCCAGCCGATTGGCTCACCGCCACAGAGCACCTCGGCGGCACGTGCGGGGTGCAGAAAGGGATAAAGCTCCGGGTTCGCGGGGATGCAGTCGACGCTTACGCCGAGAGCCTCGGCGAGCGCTTCGAGCACGCCTTTGAGGGCGAAGAAGTCTGCCTTGGGCGGATCCGACGAGCGCCACGTCGCCGGTAGCGCAGGTCCGCTCATGAGCACCCCTAATGCCCCGTGCTCGCGCACGCCGATGGCACTCCCTGAGCCTGTGTCGAGCGCGAACACGGTGCCGACCTCGAAGATGCCCAGCGACAGCACTCCGCGTGCGCGGTTGTGCGCGGCAATCGTCTGCAGCGAGCCAAGCAGCGTGGAGCGCAACAGCGATTGGTCGCTTGAGAGCGGGTCCTCGAGCGCGACCACTTGCCGCAGTGGATGGTCTTCCCCCAAACGCAGCTGATCAAGGGAGTCCGGTGACGTGAACGTCCACCCCATCACCTGGTAAAGGCCGCAGCCGACAAGCGCGTCCACTGCGCGCCGGCGCAGTCGCTGCTGGACAGAGAGCACTCCGCAGGCGCCGCGCCGGGCAGGCAGCGTGGCGGGCAGCTCGTCCAACCCCGCAATGCGAGCGATCTCCTCGATTAGGTCCGCTTCGCGCGTGATGTCCTGACGGCGTAGCGGCGGCACACCGACCAGCAGCCGCTCGTCGTCACCGTCCGCGTCGTCCCGTTTTACGTCGAAATCGAGCGCGCGGAGGATGTGCGCCTGGCGCTCGGTGGTCACGTCCATGCCCAGAATCGAGCGCAATCTCTTGGCGCGCAGTCGAATCGGGGGCGGATCCGCGACGGGCGTGCCGACGTCGATCGTCCCCGGCAAAAGCGTGGCACCGCAGAGCTCGAGCATGAGCCGGCTGGCGAGCGCTTGGGCGTAGGCGCACGCCTCCGGTGCCAAGCCCTTCTCAAACCGAGACGAGGCCTCGCTGCGCAGGCCCAACGCCCACGATGAGCGGTGGATGTTGGGGCCGTTCCAGTTGGCAACCTCCAGCAACACCCGCGAGGTCGAGCTCGACACCTCTGAACGCGCGCCTCCCATCAGGCCCGCGATCGAGGTTGGTCCGTCTCCGTCCTCGATCACCACCATCTCGCCATCCAGCGTGCGCGTCTGTCCGTCGAGGGTCTGCACGGGCTCCCGCGGGCGTGCCCGGCGCACGGTCAGATGTCCGCCGGCAACGCGGTCGAAGTCAAAAGCGTGAAGCGGCTGGCCGGTGGCGAGCATGACGTAGTTGGTGATGTCGACGACGTTGTTGATGGAGCGCTGTCCGGCGGCGGCCAGACGCGCTTTGAGCCACAGTGGCGAGGGCGCGACTGCGACCCCGTCAAACAGCCGCGCTGTAAAGCGCGGGCACAGCTCGGGACACTCGACTGTCACAGTGGCGTCGTCGACGGGCCCGGCGGATCCGGGATCAGTGCTCCAAGGCGGTGGCGCAAGCGGCGCGCCCGTGGCAGCATGCAGCTCGCGGGCGACGCCAAAGATCCCGAGGCAGTCCGGGCGGTTGGGCGTGATCTCGAGCTCGAGCACGTCCGTTTCGATCGCCAGCGCGCGTGTCAGCGGCTGACCGGGGGCCAGCCGCTGGGCCGCGGCCAGCTCATCGAGCACCATGATCCCCGCGTGGTTTGCGCCGATCGAAAGCTCGTCCTCGGCCAGGATCATGCCTTCGGAAACCACACCGCGCAGCTTGGCCTTCGCGAGCTTTGTGCCATCGGGCATGACCGCTCCGGGCTGTGCCACGGCGACGGTCTGGCCTGCGGCGACGTTGGGGGCGCCGCACACGATCGTGGCAGGACCGTCCGGGTGCGCCGCGCCGAGATCGACCTCACAGACACGCAGACGGTCGGCGTCGGGATGGCCCTCGACGCTCACAACGCGTCCAATCACAAAGTGCTCAGGAGAGCGCACACCGTGATGCAGGACCGCCTCGACCTTTGTGCCGGTCATGGTCAGGCGCTCCTCGATCCCGGCCACATCCAGCGGCGGGTCGCAATATTCGCGCAGCCACAGCAGTGGAACTCTCATGCGCCGAACTGCTCCAGAAAGCGGACATCGTTCTCGTAGTAGAGGCGCAGATCGGGGATGCCGTGGCGAAGCATGGCTATGCGCTCCACCCCCATCCCCCACGCAAAGCCCTGCACCTTCTCGGGGTCATACCCGGGCGCGTTGCGCTCAGTGGTGGGCACGTGCGCGTAGACGTCCGGGTCCACCTCGCCTGCGCCCAGCACCTCAAGCCAGCCCTCCCCCTTGCACAGCGGGCAGCGCGAGCCGTCGCGCAGAAAGCCCTCGCCGGAGCAGTGAAAGCAGGACACGTCGACCTCCACCGAGGGCTCGGTGAAGGGAAAGAAATGCGGACGCAAGCGCACGTCTCTCTGATCGCCGAAGATGGCGCGCGCGAACGCGAGCAGTGTCCCCTTCAGATCGGCCAGCGTGATGTCGTCATCGACCGCCAAACCCTCGACCTGGTGAAACTGAGGCGTATGGGTGGCGTCGGAGTCCGGCCGGTACACCCTGCCCGGGATGACGACGTAAAGCGGCGGTGGGTGTGCTTCCATGGCGCGCACTTGCATCGGTGAAGTGTGCGTGCGCAACAGCAGCCGCTCCGAGGGCTCCCGCTCCCCGGCCGAATCGCCCGGGCCAGCCTCCGTGCGCAGATAGAAGGTGTCGGTGCGTGCCCGCGCGGGATGGTTGGGATTGTGGTTGAGGGCGTCAAAGTTGTAGTGCACGGTCTCCACCTCTGGTCCTTCAAGCACCGTGAAACCGAGCCCCAGGAAGATGTCCTCAAGCTCGCGCTGCGTGGCAGCGATCACGTGCATCCGGCCGACTGGCCGGGGCGGCGTCCCGGGCAGGGTCACGTCCAGCGCGTCGGCGAGCAAGCTGCCGGAAAGCTCCTGCGCCTGCACCTCCTGCGAACGCGCCGAGATCAGTGCCTCGATCGCCTTGCGCGCTTCGTTGGCGGTCCTGCCGACTGCACCGCGCTGGTCGGCGGGCAGCGCGCCGATGTCACGCAAGAGCAGCGGCAGCTCGGCCTTGCGGCCCAGGTAGTGCACACGCAGCTGATCCAGTGCCTCAGTGTCCTGGGCGGCGGCGATCGCCTCGCCGGCTTGCGCGCGCAGTTGCGCAATGCGGTCGATCATGGCGCAAGGACCCTAACCGACGTCAAGGTCAGCTTCGGTGTGTCGTGTGGATTGGAACGCTGGGTCACGGAGTTGCGCTTCTGTGCTGGTTTTGGGTACGAAAAAGGGCGCCGATCCTGAGGGATCCGGCGCCCGGGAGGCGGCGTGTGGCTGAACCGACGTGTGCTCAGGCAGCCGACGCCTCGCGGGCTATTGCGCGAAATCGGCGGCGGGCGTCGCAGCGGTGAAAAGAGCTTTGGTTCATCTGGTCTGACAGTAAAGCAGAGCCAGGCTAGGCGTTGGCGCGAACGAGCTCGGCGAGTGCCTTGAACCCATCGGGGTCACGCACGGCCATATCGGCAAGCACCTTGCGGTCCAACTCGATATGGGCCTGCGCGAGGCCATGGATGAACTGCGAGTAGCTGAGGCCGTGCAACCGTGCAGCGGCATTGATGCGGGTGATCCACAGCCGCCGAAAGTCGCGTTTGCGCGTGCGCCGGTCGCGGTAGGCGTAACGCTCCGCGTGCATGAGCGCCTCTTTGGCGCGCTTGTAGCCCGAGTGGGCCTCGCCGCGATAGCCCTTGGTCAGGGCCAGCGTTGCGCGCCGCTTCTTGCGAGCCGCTACGGAGCGTTTGACCCTCATGATCCGTTGCCCACTCCCAGCAGCCGGCGCACACGCGCGATGTCGTCAGCGGAGATAAGCGCGGGCGCGTTGAGTGAGCGCTTGCGCTTCTGGGACTTCTTCTCGCGGATATGGCTCGTGTTGCCATGGCGACCTACGGCCTTGCCGCTCGCGGTGATCTTGAAGCGCTTCTTGGCGCCGGAATGGGTCTTCATCTTTGGCATAGGACAGGCGCGCAGTATGGCAGACCGCCGACGGCGCCTCCGGCGGCACCGCAAGTGCCACCCGCTTGCAGCGCCCGGTCAAAAGCGTGCAGTCCTCCGCCAAAACCACTTCGCGAGCGACGACGGCGCGTGCCGACGCTGTGCTCGCTAGCTTCTGCGGCCAAGATTGGCGGTCCCGATCGCCCGCGCTCACAATCGGGCTGCGCGGCCGGCGCTCGGGCCTCTTAGAGACCTCACCAATGAACCTACTGCCATTGATCGCATCGCTGATGACGCTCGGCTTCCACGGTGTGGACGCGACGGTGGCACATGTCCGCCAGGCCGTGCGCAGCGACGGTGCAGCGCAGGCGCAGGTTCCGCAGGGCATCCACAAGATCAAGCACGTGGTGATCATCATGCAAGAGAACCGCTCCTTTGACAGCTACTTCGGCACGTACCCCGGGGCTGACGGCATCCCGATGGAAAATGGTCAGACCACGATCTGCATACCGGACCCCGAGAACAGCGGCTGCGTAGTTCCGTACCACGACAGGAGCGATATCAACGGTGGGGGGCCACACGGCCAGAACGCTGCGCTCACAGACATCGACGGAGGGCACATGGACGGCTTTGTCGCCAGCGACGAGCAGGCCCAGGAAAAGGACTGTGGCGCCTCACTGAATCCTGCCTGCGGAGCGGCAGCGGCCGATGAAGTCATGGGCTACCACAACGCAGAAGAGATCCCCAACTACTGGGCGTACGCGAAGAACTTCGTGCTTCAGGACCACATGTTCGCCTCGGACATCGGCTGGAGCCTGCCCGAGCACCTGTACGCGGTCTCGGGATGGTCGGCCAAGTGCTCGGCGGTCGGCGACCCCACCAGCTGCCGCAGCGCCCCCCAGACGCCCGAACAAGTGCCGGAATTCAGCGCCACTGGCGCAGAACCCCACTACGAATGGACCGACCTCACGTACCTGCTGTACAAGCACGACGTCAGCTGGAACTATTTCGTCTTCGCCGGCACCGAGCCCGACTGCGCGGAAAACGAAGCGATCGTGTGCGCGCCGGTCGCCCAGAACGCCTCCACGCCCGGAATCTGGAACCCGTTGCCGTACTTCTCGGACGTCCATGAAGACGAACAGGTGGGCAACATCGAGTCGATCGAAGGCTTCTACAACGACGCCAAAGCGGGAACGTTGCCGGCGGTGTCATGGGTGATCCCCAGCGACAAGGTTTCAGAACACCCGCCGGCGAGCATCGGTGTTGGGCAGGCGTACGTCACGACACTCATCAACTCGATCATGCGCAGCCCGGACTGGTCGAGCACGGCGATCTTTCTCACCTGGGACGATTGGGGTGGCTTCTACGACAACGTCACGCCCCCCGCAGTTGACTCCAACGGCTACGGACTGCGAGTGCCGGGGCTGGTGATCAGCCCGTACGCCCGCGACGGTTACATCGACCATCAAATCCTCAGCCACGACGCCTACCTGAAGTTCATCGAGAACGACTTTCTGGAAGGCGAAAGGCTCAACCCGGCCACCGATGGCCGCCCCGACTCACGCCCGGATGTGCGCGAAAGTGAGCCAATCCTGGGCGACCTCGAAAAGGACTTCAACTTCGAACAGCCACCGGCGCCGCCATTTGTCCTGCCCACCGAACCGGCACCCAACTCGGTTCCGACGGCGTTCCGGATGTCTACCTCCAGCACGCCGCTGCGCCAGACGCCCCGTTACCACGACGGCGACGTGGTCACCGAGCTCACATGCACCGTGCGCTGCCGCGTGACAGTGAGCGGCTACGTAACGGTCGGCGGCAAAGGGCACGGGCGCATACGGCTCGTGACCCGTCGACTGTCGTTTTCCGGGACGCAGGTTTTCGGCTTAACCGTTGCGAGCGCTCAGCGCCGGGTCCTGTCTGCTGCGCTCGCCACCGCGCGGCGCCCCCTGCGTGCGTATCTGACGATCAGCGCCGTGGCATCCGCGGAAGAAGCGGACGCCACGGCGACTCAGCTGCAGATCAAGCTGCTCCCGTAGGCGCCGCGGCCTTCGGGCTCTTGGGCTTGGCAGGCTTCGGCGCCGCCTTGGCTGTCGGGTCTTTGGCGGCCGCGGTACGCCTGGGCTTTGCCGGCTCGGCGCTCTTGTCGACCGCCGCTGAGCTTTTGGCGGCTGCGCGCTTGGGTGCAGCTGTCTTCGTGGGCTTGGCGGGCTTAGCCGCCTCGGTGTCCGCCGCCGCGGTCTCCGCCTCGGCGATCTTTGGCGCCGCGTTTGCCGCTGGGGCCTTCGGCGACGCCACCGGCTCGGGCGCAGAGCTGGACGCGGGTTGGCTCCCGTTCGTGGCTGCGGGGCTGTCGGTCTCAGCAATGCTGGGGTTGTCAACTGCCGTGAGGCCGTTGACAGGCGGCGGAGTCTCGTGTGCGCTCGCGTCCAACCCCGCAGAACCGTCAGACGGCACCGGGCTGGGCTCGGCGCCTGCGTGCAGATCTGCGTGGTCGAGCGCCACTGCGCCGTCGGCAACGCCTCCGTTTGCAGCCGCGGGCTCGCCCTCGTCGTGGCCGCCGTCAACGTGCCCGCTGAGCACGATCTTTGAAGGCGCCAGGAGCATCGCCATATTGCGGCCGTCGAGCGTGGGGCTCTGCTCGACGACAGCCAGCTCCGAAAGCTCTTCGGCGAGGCGATCGAGAATGGCAACACCGCGCTCGGGATGAGCGACCTCGCGCCCGCGGAACATGATCGTGATCTTGACCTTCGCCTTGCCGAGCAGGAAGCGTTTGACGTGCCCGCGCTTGGTGTCGTAGTCGTGCTGGGCGATCTTGGGGCGAAACTTGATCTCGCGCACCGTGATCTGCTGTTGATGCTTGCGCGCCTGCTTCTGCTTGAGCGCCTGCTCGTACTTGTACTTGGAGTAGTCGAGTACCCGCGCCACCGGCGGGCGCGCCTGTGGCGCAACTTCGACGAGATCGAGATCGCGCTCCTGGGCGATTCGCAGCGCCTCTGCGACCTTCAGCACGCCAATCTGCTGGCCCTGCTCGTCAATCAGACGAACCTCGGGGACGTTGATGCGCTCGTTGACGCGCGTCAGGTCCTGCTCGGGCGGACGCCGGTCTAACCTGCGGGGAACCGGCACTTAATGGCTCTGGCGGTGGCGCACCAAGCGAAGACTAAGCGTGGCGCGATGTATGGGTGCTAGGCCTCAACGAGGCGAAGTATATCGCCGTCAAGACGGTCTACAAGGGACGTGGCGGGCCGATCACACCTCGTGGCCGTCGGGAGCTTGCGACGGCCGGCCTACTGGCACAGCGCCGCCGGCGTCAAGCACGCGCGCCACAAACTGGTCGATCGTAAGCGCCTCGGCAGCCTCCCCGGAGGCCTGCGCACCGGATCGCTCCTGGTCGTCGCGCCGGCTACCGTGCTCGCGCACGGCGACCGTGCCCTGCTCGGCCTCGCGCCCGCCAATGACGAGCATGAAGGGGATCTTTCGCAACTCGGCCTCACGGACCTTGCGTCCGATCGACTCGTCGCGCTCGTCGAGCTCGGCACGGATGCCGCGCTGGAGCAGCTCGTCACTGACCGACTCGGCGTACGCGCGCACGCGCTCAGAGACCGTGAGCACGATCGCTTGCACGGGCGCCAGCCACAACGGCAGCTCGCCTGCGTAGTGCTCGATCAAAATGCCAATGAAGCGCTCAAACGAGCCCAGAAGCGCCCTGTGAATCATGACCGGCCGGTGCTCGGCGTTGTCGGCGCCAGTGTACTTGAGGTCAAAGCGCTCGGGCATGGAATAGTCCAGCTGCACCGTTCCCAGCTGCCAGGAGCGTCCGATGGAGTCGGTCATGTGCAAATCGATTTTGGGCCCGTAGAACGCGCCGTCACCTGGATTGAGCTCGAACTCGAGACCCTCCGAGCGCAGCGCGCCTTCGAGTGCCCCCTCGGCACGGTCCCAGAGCTCTTCGGAGCCAATCCGCTGGTCGGGACGCGTTGACAGCTCCAGGCGCACGGGAAAGCCGAACAGCTCATAGATGGCGAAGCCGAAACGCAAGCACTCCACGACCTCGCTCTGCACCTGCTCCTCGGTGCAAAAGATGTGGGCGTCGTCCTGGGTGATGTGACGCACGCGCAGCAGGCCGTGCAGCACTCCGGAGGGCTCGTGGCGGTGCACCAGTCCGGCCTCCGAATAGCGGATGGGCAACTCGCGATACGAGCGCCGCTGCTCCTTGTAAATCTGGATGTGGGCGGGGCAGTTCATGGGCTTCAGACCCATGGGCCGCTCCTCCACCTCGGTGAAGTACATGTTGTCGCGGTACTTCTCCCAGTGGCCCGACTGCTTCCACAACTCCGCGTCGTAGAGGATCGGCGTGCTGACCTCGCGGTAGCCCCGCTTGCGGTTTTCAGCGCGCCAGAGCTCGGTCAGGCCGTTCCAGATGACCATCCCTGCAGGCGTCCAGAAAGGGCTGCCGGGAGACAGATCGGAGAAGAAGAACAGGCCCAACTCGCGGCCAAGCTTGCGGTGGTCGCGCGCGAGCGCCTGCTCCAAGCGCTCGAGATGCTCCTGGAGTTCCTGCTTTGAGAAGAACGCCGTCCCGTAGATCCGCGTGAGCATCGTGCGCGTCGAATCCCCGCGCCAGTAGGCGCCGGCAACGGACTGCAGCTTGAACGCGCCCACGCTCGCCGTGGACGGCGCGTGCGGGCCCCGGCAGAGGTCGGTGAACGGTCCGTTGGTGTACAACGAGACCGTCTCCAAGGGAGTGTGTGAGTCGGCGGCGCTGACGAGGTCATCGATCAACTCGACCTTGTAGTCCTGGCCTTCGGTGACAAAGCGCTCGCGCGCCTGCGCCACGGGAATGTCAACGCGCTCGAAGGGCTCGGCAGACTTGATGTGCACGCGCATGTGCTCTTCGATCGCCGCAAAGTCGGCCTCCGAGATCGAGACGCCGTCGGGGAACTCAAAGTCGTAGTAGAAGCCGTTCTCGATCGCGGGGCCGATCGAGATCTTCACACCCGGGTAGAGCTCCATCACCGCCGTGGCGAGCACGTGGGCGGCATCGTGGCGCATCAGCTCCAGCGCGGCCTGCCCGCTGCCCTTGGTGACGATCGCGATCGCAGCGCCGTCCGGCAACGGGCGAGCGAGGTCGCGCACGCCCAGCTCGTGCCTCGCAACGGCGACGGTCTCGGCGTTGGGTTCACCGCCACCCACCAGCTCGACGGCGAGCGCGGCTCGGGCCAGCCCAGGCCCGATCGCCGCGGCGGCATCGGCGCCGGTGGCGCCATCGGCAAGCTCAAGCGAGTTGCCGTCGGGCAGTGTCACGGTGATCGACATACGCCGCCGCAGGCTACCTGTCGGCAGCCTCGGACAAAGGCGCCAAGCTCACGCGTGGGTCTGCTGCTCGCTGAGGTCCCACAGCCGCCGCGCGGTCTCTGGGTCCTGGGCCGCTGCGGTGGGCTCTGCCGCGTGCTCATCGACGAAGTAGTCGCCGCTGACCCCATCGAGCTCGGCGGAGTCCGCGAGCCAGACCAGCGTACGCGCGCCATCATCGGGGCTGCGCACAAACGGCTTGATCGCGACCATCACGGCTGTCATCAGCGCTCCGTTACCGCGGTTGAAGCCCGTGGCAACGACGCCGGGGTGAAAGCAGTTGGCAGTGACGCCAGTGCCCTGCAAGCGGCGCGCAAGCTCGGCGGTGAAGAGGATGTTCGCCAGCTTGCTTTGCCCGTAGCGTTCAAATCCCCCTCGCCGGTACGCATGCTCGGCTGCCAGATCGTCGAATGGAATCTCGGCGCCCTTGTGGGCATCCGACGAAGTCGTGATGACCCGCGCCGGGGCGCTGGCTTGCAGGCGCTCCAGCAACAGCGAGGTGAGCAAAAAGGGCGCGAGGTGGTTGACCGCCCAGGTCAGCTCGATGCCGTCCGCACTCAGCTGTCTGTGCCCAAAGATTGCGCCCGCGTTATTGACGAGCAGATCGATGCGCTGGTAGCGATCCAGCACCTCTGCGGCGAGTCTTCGCACATCGGCCTGCACCCCAAGGTCAGCGAGGAACACGTCCGCCGCAGCGGCACCCGGTGCAGCCGCCGCGATCTCGGCCACCGTGGCGTTCGCCTTGGCCGAGTCGCGCGCCACGATGGCGAGCATGGCGCCGCGGCGGGCAAGCTCCTTGGCCGCCGCCAAGCCAATGCCGTTGGTTGCGCCGGTGAGCACGATCCGCTTGCCCGCCACGCCGGTCCACGCGCCCGCCTGTTGCTGTCCTGCCTCCATCGCGGCACTCATGCTGGCAAAAGCGCGCTGGCAACGTCCGCAGATACGCCGCGCGCCTTGGCGAGGCGCTCGAACATGAGCGCCGTGTCGGCGATTGCCACCCCAGTCAGGTGCTCGGTGCGGCCCTCGAAGTCGTCGACTATGCGTTGGATTGCGTGCGTGCACGCAGGTGCGTCGCGCGCTACCACCGCCACGATCGCGTCGGCCGCCCGGTCAAACGCGCCAGAGCTGCCGCGCATCACCTGCGCGCTTGTGCGAGCGGCTTCGTCGTCGCCTTCGACCAGCTGGGCCAGGGCGCGCGCGTACGCCGCGGTTGGCGAGTCCGCTGGCGCCTTGATGAGCTGGGAGAGCGCGTATTTGGCCTGTTGTTCAGCCGGTGGCCCGGCCGCGCCGCCAAGGATCGCGGCCTTGAGCATCCCGACCAGGCGACCGTAGCTGGCCGGTGGCGCAAGCTCCCATGACTGCCGGTAGCACTCGGATGCCTTCAGGAACAACTCGCCCGCCCGCTCATCTTGACCGGCCAGGATCAGCGTTTGCGCTTCGGCCTCGAATGCTAGCGCCGCTGCCATGTGATCGCGATGGGACGAATCGGCTGGCACGTGCCGATGATGGCACGGTTGCGCCTCGTTGCCTACGGCGCGCCGTGGCGTTCCAGGCACCGCGCCCCGCACCAGGCGCCCAGCGTGGCGGCCTGCTCGATCGACTCGCCGCCGGCGAGCGCCATCGTGAAACCGGCCGCGAAGGAGTCGCCACAACCGTATGAGTCGCTGATCGACGGGGGCGCCTGAGCCGCTTGCCAGGAACCCTCCGAGGCCCCCCACCACCGGCCCCCCCGCTCGCCGTCGGTGGCCACAAGCACGCGCGCGGTTGATGCAATCCCCTCTGCCCACGCACACTCGTCGCGGTCGTTGGCGCTGAAAACCAGGGCATCGACGACCACGGGCTGCGAAGGCGGCTGTGTGCCGGCGTGTCGGTCGCCCGGGTCAGAGCCGGCGCCAACGGGTGCCGGGCCGCGCTCTGTCGCGGCAAAGGCATCGTGCGCGCGCGGCGAGGCCACGAGCGTGCGGGCTGTGCGCGCGAGCGCGAGCGCCGCCGTGTCGCCGGCGGTGAAATAGACGCCATCGGCACCGCTGAGCCGGGCCCAATCGAGGTCGTCGCTCGCGGCCGGTTGCAGCCGCTCGCCAATCGTCACGATCGTCCGCTCGCCGCCGGGTTGGAGCATCGTCACGGCGCGCCGCGTTGGCTGTTTGCGCCAGGCCACATGTAGACGAATGCCTCGCGCCGACAGCTGCTCTGCCGCAGCCTGACCGACATCGTCCTCGCCGAGTGCGCAGAAGAAGTCCACATCGGCGCCGAGTCCAGCGAGCACCGCCGCGACGACGCCGCCTCCACCGGCAGCCCGAGAGAAGGAGGCCGTCGCGTGCGCCACCTGCCCGCTGGCGGGCAAGCGATCGACGTCGATGAACTCCACCCACTCCACGTGGCCAACGACGCCCACTCGCAACCCGCGGCCCTCGGGTGTGCCCATCACCGAAGCGCCTGGGCCGCACTCATCGTGTGCGACAGTGTGAGAGTCCGCTGATGCCCAACGTCAATCGCCGCTTCCTGCTTCGAGAGCGCCCTGCAGGGCGGATCGATGACCGCACTTTCGAGCTTGTCGAGGAGGCGGTCCCGGAGATCGGCGACGGCGAGGCACTGGTGCGCACCCGCTGGATCTCGCTGGATCCCACCAACCGCACCTGGATCGGCGAGATACCGACGTATTTGCCGCCGGTCGCGATCGGCGAAGTGATGCGGGCAGGAGGCCTGGGCGAGGTCGTGGCGTCCAACTCGCCGAACTACCGAGTCGGCCAGCTCGTCTGGGGCCTCACGGGCTGGCAGGACTACCTGGTCGCGTCGGCGTCCGCCCCGATGATGGCGGTACCGGAGATCGCAGACGTGTCGCCGAGTCTTTATCTCGGCGCCCTGGGAATGACCGGCTTGACCGCTTACGTCGGCATCTTCGACATCGGCCGGCCGAAGCCGGGCGAGACGGTCGTGGTGTCGGCGGCCGCAGGCGCTGTCGGCTCGGTGGCCGGCCAGCTTGCGAAGATCGAGGGCGCGCGCGTCGTCGGCATCGCGGGCGGCGCCAAGAAGTGCGCCCTTTTGACCGACGAGCTGGGATTCGACGCCGCCGTTGACTACAAGGCAGCGGACTGGCGCGAGCAGCTGAAGGCGGCGACAGCCGACGGGATCGACGTCGACTTCGAGAACGTCGGCGCCGAGATCATGGAGGCGGTCTTCAGTCGTCTCAACGTGCGCGCGCGTGTTGCCCTGTGCGGGCTGATCTCCGGCTACAACGACGACGCGGCGGCCGTTTCGGCAGGCCCGCGCAACTTCGGGCACCTGCTGGTCCAGCGCGTTCACCTGGAGGGGTTCATCGTGCTTGATCACTTCGGGCGCGCAGGCGAGATCGTTCCCCAACTCGCCGGCTGGATAGCCGAGGGCAAGCTCAAGGCGCAGGAGACCGTCGTCGAAGGGTTTGAGCAACTGCCCGTGGCGATCAACATGCTGTTCGATGGCGAGAACACGGGCAAGCTCGTGGTGAAGCTCTAGCGCGGACGGGACCGCGCTGCCGGGGCTACTTCCTGTCTACCGACCTGCTCACGGCGTCTCGATTTGCCTTAACCGCGGCGGCGTCTGTGCTTGCCGGTCGATCGAGCGATCAGGCCGGCGATCGGTCCGTAACTGGACCCGCGGACTCCCCTCACGGTGACCGACGCGACGCCGAGGTTCGCGACGCCGGCGAAGCTGACGCTGCGCCTCCCTCGAGCGGCCCTGAGGGTGCGGCGGCTGTCGTCGCCGAGAATGAGCTCGACGATGTCGCCGCCGACGGCGTTCGCGGCGGGCGTGAAGCTGACGATCACCGAGTTCCCGGCGCGCCGGGCGCGCAGCCTGCCGGGGCGGCCGAGCGCGAACGACGGAGCGTGGTAGGCGGCGACCGGGAGCGGCGCCGACGGCTCGCCTCCGGGATCGGTCGCGACGAGCGTGATCGCGCGCCGACCGGCGCCGAACACGCCGGGCGAGAATCGCAGAGTCCCGTTCGGGCGCTCCGTAGCGGTCGCAGTGCCGATCGCGATGCTCGCGCCGTTGGGCGCATGTTCTGAGAACGCGAGCTTCGTCCCGGGGGTGACGTTCGTGAGCCGGTAGCGCAGCGTCTCCCGCGCTGGTCCGGCAGAGTGGACGCTGCCGCTGGCGCGGCGCGGGCCGAGGACCTGTGAGCTTCTGAGGCTCGCGACCGGCGGCGAGCCAGCCGCGGCGCCGACGCTCCACAGTCCCGGCGCGGGGTGTGCGACGTCGATCTCCGTCCGGTTGCCCTCGTGGATCACGAAGTATTCACCGTAGAGCCCGGTCGGCACGTTCGAGCTGATCGTGGCTCCGCCGCCGGGCGGGTTCAGCGTCGGCTCGGGCGCGGAGCCCGAGCCCACCGCGTCGAGCACGAGCTGGCGCTCACCCCGCGTCACAGTGATCGTCGGCCCGGCGGCCGCCGCCGCGTGGGCGCGCGAGGTTTTCCCGTCCAGACCTGGGAGCGTTGCGACGTTGAGCGTGTGGTAGGGCGCGACGTTGCAGCCGCCGATGTCGATTTCGTTGCCGATCAGCATGCGGGCGCCGATCAGCGCCGGTGCGGCGACGGGGTTCAGAACCGCGCTCGTCGTGGTGAGGATCCCGTCGACGAGGTTGATGTAGTGAAAGCCGGCGCCGACTTCGATGTCGTCGTTGGGGCCGAACTTCAGACACGCGCCGAGGCCGATATTCGAATCGACCACCTGGGCGTCGCCGCCGAAGCCGAACGAGGGCGTGCTGATTCCGCCCGGGAGCGATATCGACGGGATTTGCAGCGACGCATGGCCGTCGAGTTCGGCTTCGAAGACCGGATTTAGCGTGTCGAGGTTCAGCTGCAGGGCCGCGGTGCCCGACACTCCCCCGTTCAGAACCCCGGGGATTTCGAAGTTCTCGCCGTGCCTGATGCCGACGGTGACCAGAGGCTGGCCTTCCGTGTTGCTGGCCTCCTCGATCAGGAAGCCGTCTTCCGCGCCGAAGGGCGCGCACATCACGGTCGTTTTGCCTATTCCTGCGATCACGAGACCCGGGGACCAGGTGACCTGGACTTCGCCTCTGTAGCCGAGCAGGCCGCATCCTTCGCCCCCCACCCCTGGCGAGGCGGCGTAAAGGTTGGCCACGCCTTTTGCCGACGAGTCGTTGAACTGGAATCGCGCCGATCCCAGGAAGACCGGCACTGGGCTGCCAGGGGTGATGTCCAGGCTCCCACCTTCATAGGCGAGCGTGCCGTTCCACGAGCTCGCGCCCGGCTTGACCTTCCCCGTGTCGAGCTCGAAGCGGCCGCTGAGATCGCCGCCGATCACCACCGCGTCGCCGTTGACCACCAGCGAGGAGGCCGCATGTGTGGTCGCCCCGGCGGGCGGCGTCCCGACGCATCCGGGCTTATCCATGCCGGCAGTACCGTAGTAGGTGACGTCGAGGTCCTTCAGTTCGATGCCGGCGAGCTCCGCCGGTTCGGAGGGGTTGATGCCGACGCCGAGACATTCGAGGTAGGCGCCGTGGTGGGCGTTGTCGGCGTGGATCTGGACCGACCCGGTGATCGGGAGTTCGTCCGATCCGAGGATCCCCGGCACGCCGAGCTGCACGTCGGCGACGTTCGTCTGCGGGATGCCTTCGATGATTTCGAAGCTCGGCTGCGCTTTCCCCGTCAGCGTGAACGGGAGGCCCGAGGGCGCGATTTCGTTCAGCGCGCTGGCAAGGTCGAAGGTCGTGACCTTGGCCTTCGAGTGCGGGCGCGGCACAACTTCACCGGTTTCGGGGTCGTTGACGTATTCGATCGAGCTGACGTTCAGTTCGACCTTGCCGCCCGGGTGCGGCAGTTCGAAGCCCGGCACTTCCCCGTTCTCAGCCTTTTTGACCGAGCCTTCGGCGAGATTGGTCACCCCGCCCTTGATGGCTTCGGCGGTCGTGCCCGCTGTCCAGTTCACCGGCACCTTGACCGTCCCGCCGCCGGGCAGCGGCAGCGGCAGCCTGATCGTCGCGTTCGCGCTCACCAGGTAGGCGGCGTTGTGGTGTCGGAAGTCCGTCTCGGTGCCGCCGACTGCGAGCACCACGCTCTTCCCCGGCGCCGGTTCGATTTCCAGGCCGTTGACCATCACGGTGCTGTTGAAGACGTAGAAGGTGTCTGTCGCGGGTTCCCCGAGCGACGTTGAGTGTGCGCGCGCGGCACTCGCACCGCCCGCTTCCAGGGCCGCTACGTCGTTCACGGTGTCGATACCAATCCTCTTGTACTTCAGAAGTTCCCACTCTTCGGCGGGCACGATGCTCGGTCCGCCGGCGACGAAGCAGCCGCGCTGCGATTCGGCGTCGACCAAGCCGGAGTCGATCCGGTACGCGAACGTGAGCGTGCGGCAGAACGTCTCCTGCGCGAGTGACTGCACGCTTGGGGCTCCGCCCGAGCTCTGCGCCGGCGGCGCGCTCGAGCTGCAGACCGTCGAGATCACGCCCGCCGTGCTCGCGAGATCTGACTTGCGGGCCGCGCCCGAAATCGTGGAGACCGTGAACGGGATCGTCGTCGTGCTCGACGCGCCGCTTGCACTGGTCGCGGTGACGACCGCGCTCACGTTCGCGGCGGCGCTGAACGTCGCGGACACATAGGGGCTGCCTGAGGGGCATTTGGCGGCGAACATCCCGGAAGGCGTCTGGAAGTCGGTCGTGTAGCCCGTGATCGGGCTACCGCCGTTTGCGTTTGACAGCGACGCGTTGATCGTGACGGGAGCGCCGACGACGCTGTTCTGCTCGATCGACGCAACCACCCGTGGCGCCGTCAGCAGCGCCGGGCCGCTCTGTGCCGGGCCGCTCTGTGCCAGGCCGCTCTGTGCCGGGCCAGTGTGGGAAACGCTGCCGACGTGGACCGTCGTCGTGACGGCGGTCGTGGACCCGCCCCCGTTGGTGCCCGTGACCTGACAGGCGAGCGTGTGCCCTTCATCCGATTCGGCAACCGTGAGTTCCGCGCTCGTCGCCCCCGCGATCGCAGTGCCGTCAAGCAGCCACTGGTAGGTGAACGTCGGGCTGCCCGTCCAGCCGGCCGCATCCGGGTCGCACGTCAGGGTCTGGCCCGGCAGGAAAGTGCTGCTGAGGCTCGGTGCTCCAGCGGTGGGCTGGCCGGCCGCTTCGGCTGCGCCGGCAGCAACGACGAGGCTGTGTTCCTCGCCGGCAGCGACCTGGGTGACGGCGCGCCCTTCTGGCAGCGTCACGAGCGTGGGCGTCGGACCGGGCTTCTGCGTGCCCTCATTGGTCGCGTCGCCGAGCTCCCCAAATTCGTTTTCCCCGAAAGTGTAGAGTTGGCCGCTGGAGGTGACCGCGAGGCTGTCGTGCCAGCCTGCGGCAACCTGGGTGACGAGGCCGCTCTCTCCCGGGAGAGTCACGAGCGTCGGCGTCGGATTTGGCAAGCTTTCACCGTTGTTCGTGGGGTTTCCGAGCTGTCCGTAATAGTTTTCGCCGAAGGCATAGAGCTGTCCGCTCGACGTGACCGCGAGGCTGTGGCCGCGTCCTGCGGCCACCTGGGTGACAGGACCGCTCTCCCCCGGCAGCGCCACGAGCTCCGGCGCGTTCGGATGGGTCGTTCCCTTATTGGCGGAGCTGCCGAGCTGACCGTAGTAGTTTTCGCCGAAGGCGTAGAGCTGGCCGCTCGAGGTGACAGCCAGGCCGAACTGGACGCCGGCAGCGACCGCGATGACGGGGCCGCTCTCGCCCGGCAGCCTCACGAGCGTCGGCGTGGCGTTCGGTTTGCTGTTGCCGTTGTTTGTCGTGCTGCCGAGTTGCCCAAATTGGTTTTCGCCGAAGGCATAGAGCTGGCCGCTGGACGTAACCGCCAGAGAGAACGCGTCACCCGCGGCCACCTGGGTGACCGGACCGCTCTCTTCCGGGAGCGTCACGAGCGTCGGCGTCGGATTCGGCGCCGTCTGGCCGTTGTTCTCCGAAACGCCGAGCTGGCCGTACTTGTTGTAGCCGAAGGAATAGAGCTGACCCGTTGATGTGACGACGAGGCTATGGTCGGCCCCGGCTGCGACTTGGGTGACGACGCCGCTCTCCCCCGGGAGAGCCACGGCCTTAGGCGTTGGGTTCGGACTGCTGGTGCCGTTGTTCGTGGAGTTTCCGAGCTGTCCGAACTGGTTTTCGCCGAAGGCGTAGAGTTCACCGCTCGAGGTGACCACGAAGCTCGAGTCGTAGCCTCCGGCGACGCGCGTGACGGTCGGGCCGCTCTGCCCTGGGATGTTCACGAGCTCCGGGGTCGGGTTCGGACGGCTCGCTTCGAGATTCGTCGCGCTGCCCAACTGGCCGACCTCGTTGTCGCCGAATGCGAACAGGCTCCCGCCCGGCTGCGCGGCGCCCGAGCTACCCGCCGGACCCACGAGCACCGCTGCAGCCATCACCGTGATGCAGCAGATTGTTACTCGCATGCAGATGATCCTCTCGCATCGACGAATGTCGTGCGCGCAGCGCAGCAACCGGGCCCGAACACCGGTAGGAGAAGTCGGCAGCCCGTGAACCCTGCCGTGGGTCGCTCGGATATCGCGGCACCCCCCAGGTGTCGCTGTGTCACCCGCTCAGCACCTGTCGAGTATCACGCAGTCAACCCTGAGCTTCGCCGGCCGAAAACAGGTGTGCGTGGCCCCAAGGCGTGAGCATTCCACAAATAAGCCACTGCTGCACGGCGACCGCCCCGGCCCTACCGGCGGCACGGTCATGCACGCTCGGCCGACCGGAGGCGGGCAATCGCAATCCCGTCGTCCGCCGAGGCGAGGGAAACGCCTGAGCTGTGTGGCCTCTGTGGGCGCCGGCCCTGCCGCTCGGGAGCTGGAGTTGTCTAGCGAGTGTCGCAGGGCTCGCTTGCGAGGATCTCCGAGGAGGAACCGCGAGTACCGGTCAGGGGGCGCCTGAGCATGGCTACCACCTCCGTGGGTCCGTTGTGGGACCTATCCTGGGTCCGTCCTGGGTCCGTAGAAGTCCGCAGAAGTCCGAAAAGCCCCATTTCACGGGGCTCGGGCTTCGGGGTGCTTCGGGGCTAGAAGCCTGAATCGGGGGCGTTGTGAGCATTTCGCCCTTATAGCCCCGAAGGGTTCGCGATTCTTCGCACCTATTGCAACGAGTGGGCGATACTGGGCTCGAACCAGTGACCTCCGCCTTGTCGAGGCGGCGCTCTCCCAGCTGAGCTAATCGCCCGGGAGGGCCATCAAGCCTAGCAACGACGGTGCGGTGCGAGACCGGCGAGCGCGCGAGTCGCCCACTGGGAGGGGATGCTCGCAGCGATCCCGCCCGCTACGCTTGAGCGCGCGCTGGACAGCAGTCCCGCGTGTGTTCTGGCGACGTGGCGGAGAGGCTACGCAGCGGCCTGCAAAGCCGTGTACACCGGTTCGAATCCGGTCGTCGCCTTGGAAGTACGCGGCCAGCGAGCCGTTTGCTACTGATGGGTCGTGCGGTGCGCCACCAACGCCAGTTCGGTGGCCGTAGCGGGCGCGGCGTCCTAGCGCCGCTTCAGCCCTCGACCATCCAGCAGTTTTCGGTCCACAACAGCTTGTCGGACCCGCTCATCAAGGGCGTCCCCACATCGATTGTGGCCACGTCGCCGTGAACCACCACAGGGGCGTGAGCAACTTCGACCAAGTCCTTATGCAACGCGGCGCGCGCGCCGGGGGTGTGCCGCAGCTTGGCCGAACGCGCGTCCCAGCGCTGCGCGCATGTTCTTCCACCCACCTCCCCGCGTTGGGGCTTGGTCAGCACGGCGCAAGCAGATTCGCCGTCGCCATCGAGCTCGGCTGTCACAAAGCGCGAGGCGGCGCTGCGCACCCAAGCGATCTGTGCCGCTGTGCCGACGGACTGGGTCGCGCTGCCCGTCGCCGGCCAAGCCAGCGCGCCCGCGAACCCGAGCACGACGAGAGCATTTACCACGGGGCGCCTTGCAAGCCTCATGACCGCATTATCGTCCTTTCGGCAGACGCACATGAGCGCAGCGTGCTTGACCGTGGTCAATCGTTCCACTGGATGCCGCCTTCATCGGCGCCTGCTCGCTCGATCTGCTCAAGCGTGGCATCTGTACGGCGGTCCTCGACCATCGCTCCAAGTGCCTCGCCGATCGTCGACGCCCAAACGCGGCGCGCCACCGCGACGCGCCCAAACTCCGTGTCGAACTGCTTCCATCCGAGCTCTACGCGCAGACTGTTTTCAGACGGCGCATCAGCGGGCAGCGGCGCGCCGCCTCCATAGACCGTTATCTCGGCCTGCCAACCGCGCGGGCAAAGCTCGCCCATCACGGCGAGCGCACCCCACTGATCGGCGACCCGCTTGGGACGGCGATGCTGGCGTCTGATCACGAACGCGATCGCGATGCATGCAACTACAAGCGCGACAAGCAGAAGCCCTACGAGCACCGATTCGTGAACGGACGCGTGCTCGTGACAGCCTTGCCACCCGCCACGAGCAAGACACCCCGCGATGCTCACGGAAGCCTCACCATTAAGCCGGCTCCCTCATGACGAAGCAGATGCGACTACCGCTGTCATCACATGTTCAGAGTAGCCCTTCTGAACTGTCCTCCCGAGCACAAATGCTCGGTCCTGTCCGCCCTTCAGAGAGGCAGACCCTCCTGTGCCGTGGCGATGTCATCCGCGTGACCTACACGCGCCGCCTGAAAATCGCAGTCGTCGACGTCGAGAGCGCGCGCGCCATCGCGGCCCGCCTCATCGGCATCCGCTGCCACGATGCGAAACGCCTGGACCCCGTCGCCGCGTTCGATCGTCTCAAGTCGCGCCTTCTGTGTCTCCAGATAGTTCGTGAGAGCGAGCTCCAGGCCCTTGCCCTCGGCAAACAGGTCGCAGAGCTCGGAGACCGGCACCTCCTCCTGATCGATCCTGTCGGCAATCACCTTCAGGCGGTCGTATCCAGCCTCAAATGTCACCGCAGTTGGCATAGGTGTGTCAGTCATGATCTTCGCTTTCACTGTTGGGATTGACGGTCTCAACGACAGCCTCGGCGCTGCCGTCTTGGAGTTGCAAAAGAATGTGTGCGCCCGTACTCAGGTCCGCGGTGCTGCGCACGGGTGCTCCGGATACCGAGGCAAGCAGCCAGCCTTTGGAGCGGAAGTCATGGGCCGCGATCAGCGCCGCGGCGTGAGTTGCCGCGCTCGCCGCATCCTGCAGCCTGCGCCGGGCCCGTTGGGCAACAAGCACTACCTGGTGGTCGATGGACTCGCGAGCGTGTGCCGCGCGCCGGTTAAAACCCTTGCGCGTGTCACGCAGCAGGCGCTGCACCGCATGACCGTAATCGCGAGCGTGGTCCTCGAGTTGACGCCGAGTACCCACCCGCAGGCGCTGTCCACGCTCACGGGCGTCCCTGGCCAGACCATCCAACACCACCGACACGTCACGGATTGCGCCGGCACGTTCACGCAGCATTGAGATCCTCGCGTTCAGCGCTGCGACGCAGTCCAGCCGTCCACCAGCAACCATCAATACCGCGGTCGTCGAAGCCGCACGGCGGTGAACACCGGCCAAGCGCTCGCGGGCTGAAACGAGGTCGCGGCGTATCTCGGAAGCGCAGGGAACCACCAGCTCGGCCGAGCGCGACGGCGTATAGGCGGCCCAAGCGACGTGGTTGCACACGGGGTTGTTGGCGGTATGCCCAACAGCGCACACAACAGGGACAGCGCACGCAAACAACGCGCGACACAACCGCTCGTCGTCGAAGCATGCGAGATCCTGGACGGATCCCCCGCCGCGCGCCAGGACGATCACGTCAACGAGTGGATGGTCCTGGACGCGGGCGAGCGCATCGATGATCTGCGCCGGCGCGCGTTTTCCCTGCACGAGGCTGGTGCAGCTGACGACGTGTACCCCCGGCCACCGATCCGTGAGCGCCTGGATGACGTCCGCCATCGCCTCTGAACCCTCACCGGCGATAACGCCCACGGCGCGCGGGTAGCGCGGGCGTGGGCGCCGTCGATCGGGATCGCAGAGACCTTCGGCGCCAAGGCGGTCAATTAGCTCCTGGCGGCGGCGCAAGAGCTCGCCTTCACCCGCCAAACGAATCTGGCTCGCAATCAGGTCGAGCTTTCCCGCCTGTGGCCAGAAGTCCGGTCGCTCGATATCGACTGCGACCAGGTCACCGTCCCGCGGCGTGTGCTCCAAGGCCCGCAGCTGTCCGCGGAAGACCTTGCACGAGAGAACAGCGTCACCGTCGGTGAGCGCGAACCACAGCATGCCGCTGGCCGAAGCCTTCGGCTTCTGCACCTCCCCCTCGATCGTTGCCGGACCGACAGCGCGCACGGCCCGACCCAACAGCGATGCATACTCGCTGACCGTTACCGCGTCCGTGCTTACAGTGGGCGTAGACAAGCTAGATCACGTTACGGCAGCTGTCGGACGCCAAACCAGCCCCCCCGAGCGGGTCAGCGCAGATCGGCCATAACGCGCCGCAGCGCGAGGCCGGCGACAGACCGCTGGAACGTCAGTCGAACCCGTCCGGGCGAAGCTCGGAACCAACCGGTTCCTCGCTCACATACGCACGGCGCTTATCGAGCTTCTGCTTGTACATCGCCTGTTCGGCTGCAACACGCACCGACTCCTGGTCTGAGGTGTCCGCGGCAATGGCGGCCACTCCGATGCTTGCCGTGCAGCTCACCTGACGACCGCTGTTTTCGAGACCGCAGTCGGCGACCACCCCGCCCAGGCCTTTGGCGACGGCTTCGGCGGCATTCAGCGGTGTCCCGCGCAACAGCACCCCGAATTCGTCGCCGTCAAGCCGCGCAATCAGATCGGTCCCGCGCAGGCGCTCCTGCAGCGCGCCACCGATCGCCTTGAGCAACTCGTCGCCCGTCCTATGGCCGGCGCTTTCGTTGACCTTCCTGAAATTGTCGAGATCTATGATCAGCAGAGCCGAGCCGTCGCTGGCGCGCCTGCCGCCCAGTGTTCCCCGGCGCTCGCGGTCCACCTGCGTGCCGAGTTCGTGTTCGAACAGCCGCCGGTTACACAGTCCCGTCAGCGGATCGTGCTCGGCTAGAGAGCGCACCCGTTGCTCCATCAGCTTGCGCTCGGTGATCTCCTGAACCTGCGCAATCAGGTTCTGCGGCTTGCCCGCGCGGTCGCGCACCACGGACACCCACAGGACCACGTTGATCACGTGGCCGCGGGCGTGAAACAGGCGCTTCTCGACGTGGTATTCGCTGAGGTCTCCTCCGACCAGCGCGCGCAGTTGGTCGGAGTCGTTGGAACGGTCATCGGGGTAGGTCAACTCCTGCAGTGAGCTTCCGCCCAGGATCTCCGACGTATGGCCCGTGATCTCGACAAGCGTGGGGTTGACACGCACCCAGCGCCCTTCCAGGGACAACAGCGCCATCCCGATCGGACTCTGCTCAAACAGCAGCTCGAAGCGCTCTTCAGCCTCGTATCTGGCCTCGTCGACGCGCTTGCGCCGCGTGATGTCCCGAAACACAGCCAAGCCTCCGGCCACCTCGTGGTCGCCGTCGTGCAGCGGGCCGGCCTCGATCAGGTAGCAACGGGTGCCATCGTTGGACCAGATCTCCAGCGAGCGCGACTCGCCGTCAAGGGCCGCCCGGTACAGCGGCCCGTAGATCTCCCACCAGTCCGGCCCCAGGACCACCTCGGCAGGCTGGCCTTCAAGTTCGTCCGGCTTTAGCCCGTGGTGCCCAGGGGCCCGGCCGGCGGCAACCGTGTATCGGAGCTCGCGATCAAAGACAAGGGTTGAAGCCTTGGGCAGCGAAGCCAACGCCGCTATAGCGAGCGCCGTGTGATCTTTGCTCGTCGGCTGCGCGGCAGGGGTTGCCGTGTTGCCAAACCCGCCTTGTACGCCGCCTGCACCGCCGCCTCCCCAGTGCCCGGCGGCAGGGTCCGCCGGTGAGCTCGGCGGCGTCACCGGGGTCCGCCGCAGCGGATCCTCCGCCGGGACGCCGCTGGGCAGCTCTGTCGGATCCGCAGCTGGGGCCTGCGATGAGCCGCCACTGGGCAGCTGGTATTCGGTGGACGGCGCCACGCTCGGCGCTTCCGCGGGGGGCGGCGCGGTGTTGGTAGCGCCAAAGTCCTCCGGCCGAGGAAACGGGTTGGAGCCCGGCGCCACTGTCGAACCCAAGCGTGGTACCACGCCGCCACCCTCGGTGCCCGGTGCGTTCAGAGGATCATCGTCAAAGGAGGCCACCACCCTGGTCTATCGGCAGCGCCGCACGGCGCCTTGATGCCCGCAAGCGGCCCTAGCCGGGCGGTCGAGAACACGACTCGCGGCCAGTGCCAACGCGGTCAGACACGCCCCCTCCCGTCACCCGCTGCAAGGAGCTGCGACCGCCGTAAATACCTGCACCCGGTTGTTGGCTGTGTCGGCCACCGTGAGGTCGCCAAGGCAGTCGATCGCCAAACCCGTCGGTTCATCGAAGTCTCCCAACGCAGTGCCCTCGGTTCCCCAAGCGGCGAGCAGATGCCCGTTAGCGTTGAACTCCTGTATGCGTGCCAGCTTGCCGTCGGCCACGAACACGTTCCCTTCGCGCCCGACCGCGATACCGTCGGGGTACTCGAACCGCCCCAGTGCTGTGCCCGGGCCGCCAAACATCGCCTCAAGGCGCCCGCGATCGCTTACGACCTCGACCCGGTCGTTGCCTGTGTCGGCCACGTAGATGTCGCCATTGGGCGCCGCCGCGACCGCGAGCGGATGTCGAAAGCCGCTGGCACTCGCGGTCGAGTGCCCACCTCTGCGAGCATCGCCGCCGATCGCCGACCATGCAGCCAACGGCCGGCCGTCGGCTGTCAGCTCATCGACCTCGTTGCTACCGGTATCCGCCACGATGAGGTCGCCGGCATTGTCGATGGCCACCCCATGTGGTTCGACGATGTTCGCCGGTTCCACGCGAATGCCCGCCCTGGCCTCGGCCGCCACTTCGCCTCCTGTCGCCCCGATCAATCGGCCCGCGGGGTTCAAGTGTCGCAACAGATCGTTATTGCGGTCGCTCACCCACACGCTCCCGTCGGAAGCAAACGCCAGGCCGGTGGGGCTGAAGAAGTGAGCGCCGAGCGTAACCCCGCCACCGCTTGACCACGGCGAGTCGTAAACGATGTGGGCGCGATAACTCAACGTCGAGCCGACACGCCGTAGTGGCACGATTTCGCGGTACGCCTCGGCGACGAGCAGCTCCCCGCCAACTCCAGCCGCCACGTCCACAGGCGCTACGAACTGGCCGGGCTCGATACCGGACCTCCCCCATCGATGCAACCCAGCGCCAGCAGAAGTGAAGACCTCGACATCGTCGGCGCTCGCGTCCGCCACGTACACGCGTCCAGCGCTGTCAGTGGCCACGGCGCGAATGAACTTGGTCAGTTCGTAGCTGCCTTCGCCGCCGAACGCTCCCGCAAACCCCAGCTCGCGCGTGAAGCGGACGATGCGGCCGTGGTTGTCGTCGACTACGTACACAGAGTCCCCACTCACGGCCACGTCGTAGGGGTTCTGAAACGAATCGGGGGTCGCCGCAAATGTGCTCGCTTGGGCGACGAAGCGCCCCTGGAGGCTGAGCTCCTGAACGCGATCGTTGCCGTTGTCGGCCACGTACAGCTCGGCGGCAGTCGCGTGATCCGTGTTGGCCCTGCCTGGGCTGGAGGCGCCCGTTGATGCCAACCCCACTGCCAGTCCCTGCGGGCGGCGCACCTCGCCGGGCCCAGTGCCTGCACCGGCGATGACCTTGGCGCCAGAGCCGTCGAGCGCAAAACGCTCGATCCGGTCATTGCCCGTGTCGGAGACGTAGACATAACCCGCGCCCACCGCGATGCCTCCCCCTGGCGGATCGGCAGGCCCGTCGCCGGCACCGAAGTCGAACTGGCCAACGTGAGACCCACGGCTACCCCACGCGGTGATGAAGCGCCCATCGGCAGTGAACTTCTCGATCCGGTCGCCGCCGCAGTCGACGAGGTAAACGTTGCCTTGGGCGTCCAGGGCAAGGCCACCCACGGCGCCGAACTGACCCTTGCCTAAGCCGGCGGCCCCCCACTGGCCCTCAAACGCACCATCAACGGAGAACATCTGCACGAGATGGCTGAACTGATCGGCGACGTATACCCGTCCCGACGCAGCGACGGCAAGCGCCTCAGGCTGACGAAAGACACCTTCGCCGGGTGAGCCGATTGCTGCCACCGAGGTATAGGGACACCGGCGCACGCCGGCGGCGCCGTTTTTTTGCATGGCCGCGCGCGCGCGCGTGCCAGCCGTTGTGAGAGCCCCACCAGGACAGCTTCCAGCGCCTGAGCTAAACACCGCGAGCGTCTGTTCACCGCCACCGCCACTGCCGCAACCGGCCAGCGTCAGGGCACCCAAAACCACTGCCGCGAGACAATGCAACCGAACGGTGGCCTTGTATCGGTGCGCACCGCTCGGGGCGCGCGCGGGCGTGCAGTGGGTCATGCGCGGGTCATTCTGACTGCTCCGAGCCAGAGAACTCTGCAGGCTTTGTCGCGGGCGGCACTCTAGGCTGCGAAGTCGTGCGAATCGGAGGCCGCCAACTCGCGAGCGCGATCGCTGCCGTTGTTGTAGTGGCTCTCTTAGGCGCGTGGGCGGCCGGCGCGTTTAGCAGCAGGGCAGGCGTTCACCAGGCCACCGCCTCGGGAACGGCAAGCGATGGGCAGGCGACCGTAACGGTGAGCACCGCCGTGCGCGGGCCCAAGGTGGCGGCGGATTTTATGGGGCTCTCGTTTGAGGCCTCGGCGATTCCCCTGCTTGCGCAATACGGCAACACCGGCAACCTCGCCGCGCTGATGCGCTCGCTTGGCAAGGGGGTCCTCCGTTTGGGAGGAGACAGCGCAGACGCCTTTGTCGCATGGCATGCGAATAAAGGCGGCACCCCGCGGTGGGCCCACACGGTGATCTCCCCAAGCGACCTGGCTGGAATCGCTGCCCTATCGAAGAAATCCGGATGGCGAGTGCTGCTGACCGTGAACCTCGGTCACTACGACCCGGCGGCCGCAGCACAAGAGGCCGCCGCGGCAAACCGACTCCTGGGTGCCGATCTGGAGGGGATCGAGATCGGAAACGAGCCCGACCGTTATGCGCGCGAAGGCCTGCGCGGTCAGAACTGGAGCTTCGCCGAATACAAGCAGCAGTACATGGCCTACCGCAAAGCCATTGCCCATGCGGCCCCGGGGGTCTCGATCGTGGCTCCGGACGCCTCGAGCGGCATACCACCCCTGCCGTGGGTGCAGGCTGCCGCGGTGCTTGACCCGACGCTTGTCACCGACCACTACTACCCCTTGAGCAGCTGCGGTGGCTTCCGGGTGCACCTCGCGGAACTGCTCAGCCCCGCGCTGCGCACCCAGGAGAGCACCATGCTCGGGCGCCTGCTCAAGATCGAGCGCGCCAGCGGCGAGCGCTTACGTCTGGATGAGACCAACGACGTCTCCTGCCGCGGGCAGGCGGGTGTTAGCAACACGCTCGCGTCGGCTCTGTGGGCGGTGGATTGGACCGAGCGCGCGATGCAAGTGGGACTTGCGGGCTTGAACTTTCACGATCTGCTCACCGAGCCCCTTGCCTACAGCCCGTTGGTGCTGCCGCCTTCTCCTTCCCCAGCGCCAAGTGCCGCCCAGACAACCGCGACGAACACACATAGCTCAGCGGGCGGCCTAGCCGCCGCATCGCTACACGCCAATCCGGAGTGGTACGCGCTGCTTTTGACTTCGCAGCTTGTCGGCTCGCAACCGCTGCCAACAAGGGTCAAGGGAGGTGCCGAGTTGAGCGCCGGTGCCTTCCTGGAGTCAAAAAGTCGAGGCGCCCCGATGAGGCTCGCGTTGGTCGACTTCGACGAATCCGGAGCGTCCTCGGTGCGCGTACATCTGCACGTACCTGCCGGATACGTCGCCGGGAGCGTCCTGCCGCTCACAGGCCCGTCCACAGGCGCGGCAGCGCGGATCCTGCTCGGGGGCACCGAAGTCGGCGCTTCCGGCACGTGGGCCCCGAAGCTCCCGCTGGCCGCTGTCTCCGGAACTGCCGGCTCGTTGTCAGTGACGATGGCACCGAGCAGCGCCGCATTGGTCACGCTGCACCAGGCTCGCCGTCGCTGAAAATCACGACATCCCTGCAAGCGGGATGCATTTTGCGAAGTGACGTGCTAGTCTCCTGCGCGATTCAGCCGAGTCTCTCTTCCTCTGGGAGGGGAGATCGGGGGACCCAATGCGGTCGGCACTGCCGACTCACCGAAGAGTTTCGGTGCGGTAAGCGGCCGCTGGGGCGAATCGCCACATTTGTGGCGTAGCGCTAAAGCGCGAGCCCGTCAGCTAACCCCGTAGGCGCCATCAACCCAGAAACACCGAAAGGACGCCGTGTCTGCCATGTCGGGATCTCCGCGTGACCTTGCTGCACCTGAGCTTTGGGAGGCCTCGCTGAACCGCACCCGTGCCCGTAGACGTACGGGTGGCGCTCGCAGTGCCGCCAAGCATCTGAACGGCCCACAGCCCCGCAACGGCCCACCAAACTCGGCCGTCCGCAACGTATCCGCACGAGCGCGCGCCACGGCCTCGTCGTCGGACGTGCACTCCACCGGCTTTGCACCAATACTGCGCAGTCGCTCGCTGCGGCCCGTGCGTGCACGCACGGCGCCTGAAATCGCGCGCGCTCGAGACCTGGCTGACGCAGACCTTTGGGAGCTCTCGCTGGGGCGCTCACGCGCGCGCCGGCGCGCTGCCGAGCTGCGCTTTGTGCCGACGGGTAGCCGCGCCAAGCGTCTCTCGTTGGGCACGCTTGTAGCGCTGACCGTGGGTCCAGCAGCAAACCTGGGCGAAGCAACCGCTGCACAGCACACTGGTGCCACGGCTGCACCGCCGCCGACCACAACCGAACATCAGATCACGCTCGATGCCGGCAGCAAGGGTTACCAGGTGCGAAAGCTCCAAGAAGCGCTCGGGGTCAAGGCTGACGGCAACTTCGGCCCGGAGACCCAGGCAGCAGTCTTCAAGTACCAGGCCACCCACGGACTCCAAGTCGACGGCATCGTCGGCGCCAAGACCAGCGCCGCGCTTGCCGCAGGCGCGCCCGCGCAAGCGTTGTCACTCGAAGACTCGGTAGCGCTCGCTCAGGCTGCAGTGGGCGTCCAGGCCGACGGCGACTTCGGCACGGAAACGTACACGGCGATCGAGGCTTTCCAGCAGAGCCACGGGCTGCATGTGGACGGCACCGTGGGCCCGGAAACCTGGGCCGCGATGGATCTGCCAAACGGTCCCACCCTGGTCCCGCCGGCATCGGCGATCCCGCCCCCGCCGGAACCCGAACCGGCCCCGGCTGCAAGCACAGCCGGACAGGGCGAAGCGACGGCTGGGGTTGCTCGCGCCGCCTCCGTTGACGATCCAGGCTATGTGGACGACGGCAACGGCGGTACCACAGCAGTTGCACAAGAGGACACGACAGCGCCGTCCAGTGCAGTGAGCACTGGTGGCGGAGAAAGCAGCAGCGGCGGCACAGGCGAAGGTGTGGTGTCCCGCGTCGAAGCAGCTGCCAACGAAATCGCCACTCGGCCGTATGTCTACGGTGGCGGCCACGGGTCGTTTGAGTCCGACGGTTACGACTGCTCAGGGTCGGTTTCCTACGCGCTGCACGGTGGTGGGTTGCTCAACGCGCCCGAGGATTCCACAGGCCTTGAGTCCTACGGCGAAGCTGGTCCGGGCAAGCACATCACCATTTACGCCAACGCTGAACACGCGTACATGGTCGTCAATGGCCGGCGCTTCGACACGGTGGCCCTCGCTGAACACGGGTCGCGGTGGTCAAGCTCGCCCGGGGACGACGGCGGCGACTTCGTCGAGCGCCATCCCGCAGGCGAGTAGGCCGCACGCCGGCCGCAAGCCGAGACGTCACATCCAAGCATTTCCAAAGAGGCCGGCATAGCCGGCCTCTTTGGTGCGTCCAAGTCGCGGTACGCGCCAATCACGACACCAAGAGCGATCGGACGCCAGCTTGCCAGAACGCGAGCGTCCCATCCCAGGTGCGGCGTACGGTCGTCGGCGCAAATTCACCACGACTACGCGGAGGCAATGATGTTGGCACGGGCACACTCGTTCACGATCGAAGGGCTGGAGGCACGGCCGGTGATCGTCGAGGTCGACATCCGCACAGGACTTCCGGCCTTCACGATCGTTGGCCTCGCCGATGCTGCAGTGCGCGAGGCGCGCGACCGGGTCCACGCGGCGATTCTCAATGCGGGTTACGAGTTCCCGGGCAGGCGCATCACCGCCAACCTGGCCCCCAGTGACACGCGCAAAGCCGGCGCCGGCCTAGACCTGGCGATCGCGATAGCGGTACTCGCGGCCAGCGGCCAGCTCCCCCATCCCGCTTTCGACAACATGGCGTTCTTTGGCGAGCTTGCACTCGACGGCCAGGTACGCGCGTGCCAAGGGACACTGGCGGTCGCCCAGAGCGCTCGCGCGGCGAGTTTGACCACGCTGGTGCTTGGCCCCGAGCGAGCACGCGAGGCAGCGCTCGTGGATGGACTGAGGGTCGCAGTGGCCGAGCGCCTGGAGGCCGCGGCGCGCATCGCCTGTGGCGGACCGCCAGGCCGGCTGCCCAGTGCGCCTCGGCCCTCCACGCGCCAGAACGCGCCCACTGGACCCGATCTGGCTGACATCGCCGGTCAGCAACATGCGGTTAGAGCCCTGGTGGTAGCTGCTGCGGGAGGCCACAACGTCTTGCTGGTGGGGCCGCCGGGGACCGGCAAGACCATGCTCGCCCAGCGGTTGCCCACGATTCTGCCGCCGCTGAGTCGCTCGGAGGCGATCGAGGTCACACGCATACACAGCATCGCGGGACAGCTCGACGCCGGCGACGGGCTGGTCACCAGGCGACCCTTTCGGGCCCCTCACCACACCGCGACGACAGCGGGCCTTGTTGGCGGCGCCCACCACGGGTCACTTGGGGAGGTCGTTCTGGCCCACCATGGCGTCCTTTTTTTGGACGAGCTCTCAGAGTTCTCCCGCCACGCGATCGAGGCGCTCCGACAGCCGCTTGAGGATGGGCGCGTGGCGATTGTACGAGCGCAGCACGCCGCGGTCTATCCGGCCCGGTTCATGCTTGTTGGTGCCACGAACCCGTGCCCGTGCGGGCATGCCGGTGAGGTTGAGCGCTGCCGCTGCAGCGAGGCTGACCTGGCTCGCCACCGCCGCAAACTCAGCGGGCCGTTGCTGGATCGCATCGACCTTTTGGTCCACGTGGCACCGCAACGCGCGGCACGGGCAGGGCGCCGGCCGATCGGCGTAGGCCCAGATGAGCGTGCAGTCGCTCAGACCACTTCGGCGCAAGCACGAGGCGCCGTGGTCAAAGCGCGCGAACGACAGCTCGCCCGCTTTGCCGATCAGGGAATCGGGGCCAACGCGCACATGGACGTCAAACTCGTGCGGCAGTACACAGGCCTGGATGCTCGCGGCGAAGCCATGCTGTGCTCGGCTCAGGAGCGCGGCTTGCTCAGCGTCCGTGGAACTCACCGAACGATGCGGGTAGCACGGACGGTGGCCGACCTCAATGGCAGCGAGCGGGTGCGCGCCGAGCACGTGGCCGCTGCGCTCGCGTTTCGGCCGGAGGTGGCGCTCGGAAGCGCGCTGGCCGCATGACCGGGCTGCATGTATGCGAGCAGTGCCGGCTGCGCAGCCAGCTAGTCGAGCAGCTGGGTGTGCGCTTCGATGTGCGCCACTGTGACACCGAGCGCATGGCAGCGCTGTTGGCGCTGCCCGATGATGAGCTTGCCATCGCACTCGGGTTCACGGACGCCGACAGCGCCCGCGCAGCCGGCCGGTCGAAGGGATCGCAATCAGCCCTCCCCTCCCCTCGCGCTGGGCACGCAATCGGCGGCACTGCCGCGCAGGTGCTTGAAATCTGCCGGCACGATCCGCTCTACCCTCTGGGTCCAGGCAGGGCGGAGGCTTGGGCCCCGCCGGCCGTGCTCCGCGCAGCGGGCGACGTCGCGCGGGCACAAAGCCTCTCCCACGATCCAGCCGTGGCAATCGTCGGCACAAGGCGCGCGACCGATTACGGCCTAGACGTGGCCCACAACCTGGCGTGCGAGCTCGCTGGTGCCGGTTTGGCGGTCATCTCGGGGCTCGCGGAGGGCATCGCGGCGGCTGCGCTCACCGGCAGCCTGAAGGGAAAGGGCACAACGATCTCGGTGATGGCGGGAGGAGTCGACGTGTGCGCCCCGGCGGACCGGCGAACGCTCTACGACGCCATCCTCACTGGGGGGTGCATCCTCTCTGAGCACGGCAGCAAGAGCAGGGCGCGACGGTGGGCATACGCCGCCCGCAACCGGATCATTTCTGGCTTGGCCTCCGTTGTAGTGGTCGTCGAGGCCGAACAACGCCCGGGCGACCTGATGCTGCCGCGGTTTGCGCAGACCCTGGGACGTCCCGTGGCGGCGGTCCCCGGACGCGTCACCTCGGCATCATCACGCGGCACGCACGAGCTGCTCGCCGCGGGGGCACATCTGATTCGCGACGCACAGGACGTGCTGGATGTCCTCTGCGGCGCAGGCGCGCAAGTGGCCCCCTCGGCAAATACAGCCGAGCGCCGGGCCCCGCCCGGCAGGCATTCGAGCATCCTGGCGCTTGTCAGCAGAGGTGCAGATACCCTCGACGCTCTTCGCAGCGCGGGCGTCGGCTACGAGCAGGCGATCGTCGCGCTTACAGAGCTGGAGTTGGCGGGAAGGCTGATTCGCGGTGACGGCGGACGCTACCTTTTGTCGGTGGGCCGACCCAGACCGCGAGCGGCTTGAGACCGGCCCGCGGCGCCGGTCTATAATTGGCGCCTCGTGCGGCTGTAGCTCAGTTGGAAGAGCGTCTGCTTGCCATGCAGAAGGTCGAGGGTTCGAGCCCCTTCAGCCGCTTTGAAAAAGCCCCGGAAACCGGGGCTTTTTTGATGCCCGGATGCGATCAGGGGGGCCGCGGTCGGAGCTTCGTCTGCCCATATATGCCCAATGAAGCCGTGTCGGAGCGACGACCGGCTCGCCGAAACCTCGGCATCGGACGCGCAAACAGCGCGGACTCTCGACTCATAGCCGACGATTGGGAGTGCGACCGCCAAGACCCCGAGCCCGACTGGAGTCTCTGTCAGCGGCTGCAGGCATACGAGATGCAGCGCTCTACTCGCCGATCTCGGCGCCTAACTGTTCGCGGACCTCACGCGCAGCCGCAACGACTTCTGGCACCAGGTCGCCCTCGTCGTCGCCGAAGTCGGCGATCAGTTTGTCGAAGACGAGCAGAGCTTCGCTCAGACGATTCAGCTCCCCCAGGAGCAGCCCTTTGCGGTAAGGCGACGCGGCCATCATGGCACGTGCCCTGGGATCAGTCGCCCGTGCGCCAGTGGCACCGTCAAGCTCACGGCCACAAAGAAGGGCAAGGCGGCCCTCGCAGGCGCCGCCAAGCATCCGATCCACGGGGTGCTTGTTGTTGGCGTCAGTGGCAGCACGAACGTTACTGCGACCTGAAGGGCAGCTGAGACTGCGGAGATTTCCCGTTCGACATCCCCAATTGAGCCATCTGCTCGATCACGCAGATCTAGCGCCGCCGACGCCTCAGTTGCAGTAATCTGCGCGATCGGGAAGATTGTCTCCGTAAGGACCGCTGGGCGCTATAATATGCGCGATCACGCATATGGCCGTCTCACCACCCGCATCCCAGCGCATAGGCCAGCGAGTGCGCGACGAGCGCCGCCGCCAGGGTTTCGATCAAAAGACCCTGGCCATGGTCGCGAACGTCGGCGTGCGGTCAGTTCATCGGGTCGAGACCGGCGAGCCCACGGTCAGACTTGACATCTTGACCCGCATTCTCGCAGCGCTGGGCCTAGACCTCGACGTGCGCAGACGCGACAACTCATGAGCCTTGGCGTGTATTGGGACCGCCAAGAGGTTGGCCGGCTCGAGCGCGTCGATGAGCGATCCCGGGAGTACGCGTTCGACTACACAGACGCATCGCGCGCGATCTCGTTGTCGCTGCCACTGGATGAGCGCAGCTTTAGTCCCACCCAGAGCCGCCCATTTTTCGAGGCGCTCCTGCCGGAGGGAACAGTCCGCGAACAGGTTGCAAGCCGACTCAAGCTTGCCGCTAGCGACTCCTTCGGCCTGCTCGCGGCGCTTGGCCGCGACTGTGCCGGCGCGCTGCAGATCGTCGAGGCCGGCCGGATGTCCGAAACGCCGTCGGTCAGCTGGCTCGACGAGGGCGAGCTTGATGCGCTGATCGAGGCCCTTCCCCGGCATCCCCTCGGCATCCAGAGCGACGAGCGCGGACTGCGACTCAGCCTCGCGGGCGTCCAGAACAAGGCGGTGCTTGTCCGCGACAGCGAGGGGCGATTCGGCAAGCCGCTGGGGGGCATGCCAAGCAGCCACATTCTCAAGCCTGAACTGCCCGGCGGCGACTACCCGGGGCTGGCCACCAACGAGTATTTCTGCATGCGCCTGGCAGCGCGGTGTGGACTGCCTACCGCGGTCGTCGACCTACAGACACTGCCTGGCCACCCCTGCCTCATAGTGGAGCGCTTTGACAGAGAGCTGTCGACCTGGCCACCACGTCGGATTCATCAGGAGGATCTCTGTCAAGCCCTCGGACTGACGCCCGACTTCAAGTACCAGCAGCAGGGGTGGCAGCTGCCGTCCTATCACGCGCTCGCGGAGCTCTTAGACCAGCACTCCCCCGTACCTGGAACCGATCGTCTTGCCGGTGCACGAGCTACTGTCTTTCACTTCCTGGTTGGCAACGCTGACGCCCACGCCAAGAACATCTCGCTGATGCATCTCGACGACGGCATCCACCTGGCGCCGTTGTACGACATCGTTTGCACCGCCGCGTACCCCGAGCTAAGCACCGACCTGGCGCTGAGCATCGGCGATGAGCTCGACGCGAACGCGATCACCCGGATCCATTGGGCGGATCTGGCCGACGATTTCAACCTCAACTCGGCCGCGTTTCAGCAGGTGCGCGGTGAGCTCGGCCGCCGGGTGGCCACCGAGGCGCACGGCCTAAGTCAGGAGGCCCGCGCAGGGGGCTGGCATC
Organism: Chlamydiota bacterium; assembly: GCA_903970125.1. GTDB lineage: Bacteria > Actinomycetota > Thermoleophilia > Solirubrobacterales > Solirubrobacteraceae > Palsa-744. The sequence continues at coordinate 3,501 of CAJCHW010000154.1, read as the reverse complement.
ACCCGTGCATCGACAGCATCCTTGAGGTGATCACGGCGCGTGAGGCTCGTTTCGCATAGCTCCACAACATGAGGCGTAGCCGGCGCGACTTCAGACGCCGCCGCGGCCAACACGCTCATCGCGCACGCCACCTCGTCAATCAGGACGCGCGTCTGCGGGTCATGCGCGTCGAACGTGGTCGTGCTCTGGGCCGGAACGAACGATAGCTCCCTGCTGAACACCGGCCTCGCAGGCTCAGCTGCGTCCTCCAGCTCCTCGCGAACCCGTCTCTCGCTAGACAAGCGTTGTGAAGCGGCCTGCAGATCCGGTACCTCCAAACCCTTAGGCAGCCTGGCAATGCTGCCGATGTACCGCCGATGGCGACAGACCCCCTCGACCGCAAACCCGGCGAATACGCGATGGACCGGTACCACCGACGCCAGCGGGCGTGGCTGGCCCGAGTCTGGTGGCGGGCACTGCTCATTGCGGTCGTTCTGGCTACGACGGTCGGCGTGTTGGGTCTACTCACGCCTGCACCGATCCGACCACTCTTCTGGGCCGCAGGCTTCGCAGGTGCAATCGTATTCATCGCCGCCCTGGTCGCGTCCGAGCCACCGCACGTCGAGAACTGGCGGTTTGGCGCCGAAGGCGAGGAACGTACCGCCAAGGCCCTCCGCTCGTTGATTCGCTCCGGCTGGGTGCTCGTCAACGACGTCCCGGCCAAGCGGGGTAACTACGACCACATCCTGATCGGTCCAGCCGGCGTGTTCGTGCTTGAGACCAAACGCCTGGCCGGCACCGTGTCGGTCCGGCGCGGCGTGCTGTCCGTTCAGCACGATGGCGACGAAGGGGGCCGCTACGAGAAGTCCAACGTCACAGCGATAGTCCGCGCGGGCGCCGCGGAGCTATCCGAGATCCTTCGCACCCACCAGATCCACCTGTGGGTGCAGCCGCTCGTGGTGCTCTGGGCTAAGTTCGATCAACGCTCGATCATGAGCGAGCAGGTGGCCTGGGTTCGTGGCAGCGAGCTGGCGAAGGTACTGGCCGCCCGTCCCCAGCGCCTCAGCGCCACCGAGGTTGAGCAAGTCTCCGCGGCCATAGTTGCTTGGGTCCGCGCACTTCCGAATTAAGCCCTTTTGAGCTCCGCCCGTGGGCGGCAAGCGTGGGCGAGAATCCACTGGCGAGGCCCGGCCACCGCGACGGAGAGCATGACTTGTTATTAGGAACGATTGCACGCACCTATCCGTGCGGCGAAGTCCGGGTGAACCTACGAATACCCTGTCGGTGTGACACCCAGAAGCAAGCGCGAGCTTTCCCGCGAGCATCTCAGCGACGCTCAGGTGGCGATCCGCGACCAGCGCATCAAGATGCGGTGAGTGCCCTGTTCTACGCAGCCGAGGCCGCTGTGGTTGCGCTCGCCGAACATCACCAGCTGGACACCAAGCGAAGCCACCGCCTCAAGGCCGACGCAGCCAGCGAGTTCTACAAGCAGGGTGCACTCTTCACCGACTACGGCCCCCTTCTTCGCGGCCTCAATCAGGCACGGAAGGACATTTGGTACGAGGGCGAGGAGGCCGATCTCGACGCGGAGATCGAGGCGATCGCCCAAGAGGTACAAGAGCTTGTCAACCAAGCGTGGTCGCTGCCATGAGTGCCGATCGACTAGCCGCGTGCAGGACAGCCGCGGCGTGGCACGGGCGCATCCAAGCTGACCGGATACGCGCCGCCCGCAACCAGACAGCCTCCCAGCGCGAAGTCACCGCCGAGGTCATGGCTCGTGCCGTGGAGCTCGGTGCGCTGGCCTTCGCGCTGACTGGATCCACAGCCCGTCGCTCCGCGACGGCCTTAAGCGATCTCGACTACCACGTCATCGGTCTACGCCCCCGCACCGACGACCTGCCCGGTGATATCGACGTCGTGGCGCACAGTGCTACGGCCCTCCATCGGCGTCTAATCGACGGCGACGACTTTGTCCAGTGGACGCTGCGTTGGGGCTGCATCCTGCTCGACGCCGGCGTGCTGCGAGAGGGTGCGCAGCTGGTGGCCGAACGCCAGCTGTGGCCCCATCCGGGCCGTGCGCTCGTGCGCCTGCAATACCATCAGCGGGAGGTTGACCGGCTGCTGCGCCTCGGCGACCGCGACGCAGCGCAGCAGGAGCTCCGCGCCGAGGCGACAACGGCTGCACGCGCTGTCCTGCTTGACCTCGGTGAGTTCCCTCTGTCACGCGCCGAGCTGCCCGGCCAACTTGAGCGTGCCGGCTACGGGCCTCTTGCAGCCGTGCTCGCGTCCCTGGTGCATGGCGAGCCCGATCTCAGCGAACTTGTGGCGATCCCTGCGGTCTTGGATGGATCCCTCGCCACGCTTCGCGAGCGCTCTGCCGCCTGATTCCAGAAGCCCGACTCCGTTAAACCCGGGATAGATCACGGTCTCCAGGATTGCCGAGGCGGTTCACTCGACGGCCGCCCTGAAATCCTTGGAGACAGAGGCCGCGATATGGCGCTCTTTGGGCGGTGGCGAGGGAGCCCGTTCGTAGGGATCGCGGTGGCGGGCTATGAGCGCCAGGCGCTTGCCTCCGGTGTTCAGGCCAACTCTGCAGAGCACCCGCCAGACGCCGTGCTCTGAGATGGCAAGGCCGCCCCACTTCTCGCGCGCCAGTTCGGCTGAGATCCGCCGCGTTCCAAAACCAGGGTGGGCCAGGCTGAAGGCGATGATCCGCTGCTCGACGTGAGGGCCGATCTCATTGGGCTGCCGGGGTCTGCGGCGCCCACGGACTCTAAGGGCCTCCAGACCCCAGCGGTCGGTCGAGCGCTTGAGGCGATAGTAGGTCTGGCGGCTTACGCCGATGCGCCGGCAGGCCTCTGTGATGTTGCCCAGCTCGGCAACGAGCGGCCTTCAGACAGATGCGCTTCGACCAGATAGCGGGCCTTGTGCACGGGGAGACTCCTTCGTGTCGCTGTCCCCTGTGTCCTGACACACCTGTCGCCGATGTGCTGAAATCGCACACTCTCATCCGCTTTGAAAAAGCCCCGGAAATCCGGCGTGTTCTTGGCGTCAGAGCAGCACGCGCATTTCGCTGATGCGTAGCCCCGCGAACGCCATCACAGCGATCGTGGCGCGGCGCTCAGTGCGCTGGCGCTCCTTGGTGGCCCTGTCGGCGCGCGGCGGGTCCGGCCACCTGTAGAGACAAGCCTGCGCGATCTTTGGCCAGCCGGACCTGTTGGCGGCCGCCGCAGACGGTCATTTTGCATTGTGCACAACGCCGTGTACAGGGCACGGCTCGACCATCGCTGAAGGGGTGTTCACCATGACCACAGCAGTCGCTGAACCCGGCCGCGTGACCGCGGACAACTTTGATCTTGAGTCGCTCGGATACAAGCAGGAGCTCCATCGTGGACTCGGGTCATTCGCGTCGTTTGCCTCCGGGTTCTCGTTCGTCTCGATCCTGACCACCGTGTTTGAGCTGTTCACGTTCGGCTTCGGACTGGGCGGCCCCGCGTACTTCTGGACCTGGCCTCTGGTGTT
>CAJCHW010000153.1 GCA_903970125.1 Chlamydiota bacterium | reverse complement strand
CGCTGCCGCCGATGAAGCAGTTTGGCCCGATGGTGGTCGTCTGGGGAGCTGCGATGGGGACGCTGCTCCTGACCAACGAGATCGGCACCTCGCTGATGTTTTTCGGCGCGTTTCTGGCGCTGTTGTATGTCGCCACAGGACGACTCTCGTTTCCCTTGATCGGGCTTGTGCTGTTTGCTCTCGGCGCCTGGTTTGTGATGACCCATGTCGGGCATGTCCACGCCCGCCTGGTCGACTGGGAACAGCCTTTCAATGAGAGCCTGTACAACGCCCCGGGCGGCTCCTACCAGCTCGCGCAGTCGCTCTTTGCCCAGGCCGAAGGCGGCCTGCTGGGCACGGGCTTTGACCGCTCGCTGCTGACATTGCCGCACCACGGCCCGACACTGCTGCCGGTCCCCGAAAGCGACCTGATCTACGCGGTCATCACCGACGAGCTCGGACTTGCCGGTGCCGCCGGGCTGCTGCTGGTCTACCTGCTGTTCGTGGCGCGCGGGCTCAAGACCGCCGCGCTCGCGCGGGACTCGTTCTCAAAGCTCTTGGCCACGGGGCTTTCGTTCATCGTCGCGATGCAGGTGTTCGTGATCGTCGGCGGCGTGACGCGCGTGATTCCGCTGACAGGGGTGACGCTGCCGCTGGTGGCCTATGGCGGCTCCTCGGTGGTGATGAACCTGGTATTGCTCGCGCTGCTGCTCGTGGTGTCAGACCGTGCCCGGCGTCCGTTTGCAGCCCGACCGGCACGGCGCGCCCCTTCCGGCTCGATCTAGTCGCCTGCGCGGGCACGGGTGCAGGCGCGGTGGTCGTTGGCGCTCGGTGGTGGCACGCGCCGACGGTCCGCAATGACGCCTTCTTGACGGGTCTTGGCCAGAAACCTCCACAGATGCGGCGACTGGCCGAGCCTGAGCTCCGCGGCGGCAAGTATGGCCCCGGATGAGCAGCGCGACCATAGCGGGCAGGCACCGGTTCCTGATCTCGCAGACCGTACGTCGCCAGCCGCAGCGCTATGGCTTGCGCCGGAGCGGGTTGTCCTCCGCCGCCGGCGTCCCGCGTGGGCTGTGGCGCCTGCGTCGTGCGTTGGCCGCCGAAGCGCTGATCTTGCACTACCAGCCGATCGTCAGCTTGCAAACAGGCGAGGTCTCCCATTACGAGGCGCTCGTGCGTCTCGCCGACGGGCCCGGGGGGCGCCTGCTGGCACCGGCCCACTTCCTGGAGGCCGCCGAGCGCTACGGTCTGATCGTCCAGCTCGACAGGCAGGTCATGGGGATGGCGGTTGCGGCGCTCAGCGCCGGCTCCCACCGCGTCGCGGTCAACGTGTCCGCGCTTTCGGCGACCGATCCGGGCATGCTCGGTCACATTGCCGCAGAGCTTCGCCGCCATCAGGTCGATCCCGCGCGGCTGGTGATCGAGATCACCGAGACCGCCGCGATCTCGGACATGCGCAAGGCACGCGAGTTCTGCAGCGAAGTGCGGGCGCTCGGATGCGGCGTCGCGCTCGACGACATCGGAGCCGGTTTCGGGTCCTTCTACTACCTCAAGCACCTGCCCTTTGATTACCTCAAGATCGACGGCCACTTCGTCCGTTCCTTGCCCGGCTCACGCAACGATGAGCTGGTGATCAAAGCGCTCGTGGGCGTCGCGCAGGGAATGGGGTCCGAGACGATCGCGGAGTTCGTGGGGGACATGCCCACGGTCGAGCTGCTGTGCGATCTAGGTGTCGACCACGCCCAGGGCTTCGCGCTCGGTCGCCCTGCAGCGCAAATCACGTCGCCGCCCGCGCTCGCGGTGCTCTGACCCAAACCAGCCAGTCCAAACGCCCTCACCTGACGCCCGCGCAGCCAGGGTGCGTCGGCGTCAGTGCGCGGCGTCGTCAGCGACCGGTAGATCGGCTGCGCAGAAGCGCAGGCTATGCTCCCCGGTCATGCGCGCGCTGACCTTTCAGGCCCCCGGCGAGGTGCGCGTTGATGACGTTGCCGAGCCGCAGCTCGAACACGCCGAAGATGCGCTCGTGCGCGTGGAGGCCTCCGGCGTGTGCGGGTCCGACCTGCACATCTACCACGGCAGGGTGGCGATCGATCCGGGCTTTGTGTTGGGCCACGAGCTGGTGGGCACCGTGGAGCAGGTCGGCGCCGAGGTTCATCGCGTCGCCGTTGGCGATCGTGTATTGAGCTGCTTTCACACCGCCTGCGGCACCTGCTTTTACTGCATGCGCGGTCTTTACCAGCACTGCGCTGGGCGCCGGGTGTTCGGCCATGGCGTAGCGATGGGCAACCTGCCCGGAGCACAGGCCGAGCGTGTGCTCGTGCCCAACGCCAACATGACCCTGCGCGTGCTGCCGGCGGGGGTCTCCGACGAGCTGGGGCTCTTTGCGGGCGATGTAATGGGCACGGGTTACCACGCCGTCTTTAGTGCCGGCCTTCAGCCCGGCGACGCAGTTGCAGTACTGGGGCTGGGCCCCGTGGGTCTCTGCGCCGTGCAAGCCGCGCGTGCTGCGGGCGCGGCAGCCGTGTATGCCGTCGACAGCGTTCCCGCACGTCTCGAGATGGCCGCGTCGTTCGGCGCCACGCCAGTGCATCTGACCGACGAAGACGTGGCCAAGACCGTGTCGTCGGCCACCGGACGCCGCGGCGTCGATGTCGTCGTCGAGGCCGTTGGCGACGCGCGTGCGCTTGGGCTCGCGCTTGTGCTGGTGCGGCCAGGGGGAACGGTCTCGGCCGTCGGTGTCTACGCCGAGCGTGCCGAGGTGCACATGGGCCTGATGTGGATCAAGGGCGTCACGCTGCGCACGGGCCTGGCCAACGTCATCGGCCATGTCGACCGCGTGCTCGCGATGATGTCCGCTGGGGTGCTCGACCCGGGGCCACTTGTGACCCACCACATGCCACTCCAAGACGCGCCGGAGGCCTACGCGGTCTTCGACCGCCGCGAAGCCCTGAAGATCATCCTCAGGCCGTGACCGTCATGCTGAGCCTGTGAGCACCACTCAAAGCACATCCACGCAGCCTGGGCTGCCGTCAGGTCTCGGAGAGGCCGCCGGCGCATTTGTGGCCAAAGAACATGGGCTGTTGATCGGTGCTGAGCGCCCAGCTGCCAGCGACGGTCTAACCCTGACCACGCTTGACCCCGCGACGGGCCGGCCGATCGCGGATGTCCCGCATGCGGGCGCCGCGGACGTGGCGCTTGCAGTTGCCGCGGCGCGCGAAGCACTCGAGCAGGGACCGTGGCACACGATCGCGGCGGCCGAGCGTGGGCGCCTGCTTTGGGCGCTGGCGGACGCCGTCGAGGCGCACACCGACGAGCTCGCCCAAATCGAGTCGTTGGACCAGGGCAAGCCGGTCGGACTGGCGCGTTTCGTCGACGTTGCCATGACCGTGGCCCATCTGCGCTACTTCGCGGGTTGGCCCACGAAGATCGAGGGCGACGTGTTGCCAGTGGCCGATACCGGGACGCTCTGCTATACGCGACGCGAACCGGTTGGGGTCTGCGCGGCGATCATCCCGTGGAACTTTCCGCTGCTGATGGCGGCATGGAAGCTTGCGCCCGCGCTGGCCGCAGGCTGCACCGTCGTGCTCAAACCCGCCGAGCAGACGCCGCTGAGCGCATTGCGCCTGGGCGAGTTGGCACTCGCGGCGGGATTGCCGCCAGGCGTGTGCAACGTGCTCACCGGTGACGGCCAGACCGGAGCGGCGCTCGTCGAGGACCCAGGTATCGACAAGATCGCGTTCACCGGGTCGACCGCCGTGGGACGCGAGATCGCCGCCAAGGCGGGGCGTGCACTGAAGCGAGTGACGCTCGAGCTCGGAGGCAAATCGGCCAACATCATCCTGCCCGATGCCGACATCAAGGCCGCGGTCAAGGGCTCCTACCAGGCGATCTACTTCAACTCCGGACAGGCATGCAACGCCGGTTCGCGGCTGTTCGTGCCCGCGGCGCGCTACGACGAGGTCATCTCGGCGCTGGCCGAGCAGGCCGGTTCGGCGCGCCTGGGCCCAGGGCTCGATCCCGCCACCCAGCTCGGCCCGCTGGTCTCCGCCGAGCAACAGCAGCGGGTGATGTCATACATCGACGGCGGAGTCAGCGAGGGTGCCGAGCTGGTCATCGGCGGTCAGAGCGTGCTCAGCGACAGCGGCGGCTACTTTGTGGCTCCGACGCTGTTCGGCACCACCAACGACGAACTCACGATCGCGCGTGAGGAGATCTTCGGCCCGGTGCTCGTGGCGTCGCCGTATGACTCGTTGGAGGAGGTGGCCGCGCGGGCCAACGCGTCGGAGTACGGCCTCGCGGCCGGGATCT
>CAJCHW010000152.1 GCA_903970125.1 Chlamydiota bacterium | reverse complement strand
TTGCCCGGTACGGCCCCCAAATGGCGCTGTTTACGATCGGATGCGGCGTGGCCGTGATGCTCGTGGGCCTGCTTGCGAGCTCGCTTTCCACCGGCTCCAGGCTGCTCGGGCTCGGGCTCGGCGCCGTCGGCGTGTTCCTCGGCGTCGCCATGCTCGCCAAGACGCTCGTGCCCCCGCTGGCCTCCGTGCTCGGCTGGCCCGCAACCAAGCTCGGCGGCGCCGCCGGCAAGCTTGCCCGTGCCAACTCCATGCGCAACCCCACACGCACAGCCTCGACTGCGTCGGCGCTGATGATCGGCCTCGCGCTCGTGACACTCGTATCGGTGCTCGCCGCCGGGTTGAAATCAACCTTCCAGAGCGGGGTCAACGAAGTCTTCCACGCCAACTACGCGCTCACCTCGACCAACGACTTCTCGCCCATCTCGACCGCATCCGCCGAAGCAATCGCCAAGGTGCCCGGCGTCGAAGTGGTCTCCGGCGTGCAAGTCGGCGACGGCCATACCGCCGGCGGCAAGACCAGCGTCAGCGGCGTCACACCCGACGTCAGCCGCGTGATCAAAGTCAAGTGGGAGGCCGGCTCACAAGCTGTCCCCGCCGAGCTCGGGCAAGACGGTGCTTTCGTGTCCAAGGAAGACGCCAAGGCCGAACACCTGCGCCTCGGCTCGCCGCTGAACATCGAGACGCCCACAGGCAACCTCATGCACCTGCGAGTGCTCGGCATCTATGTGCCCCCCAAGGATGTGCCTGCGTACAACGAAGCCACCATCTCCGCCAGCCGCTTTGACGCCGAATACCAAAACCCGCAGAGCGTCTACACCTTCGTCGACATCGCCGGCGGCGTCACCGCGGCCAACACGCGGGCGCTGGGTGCCGCGCTTGCCAACTATCCCGACGCCAAGATCCAGACGCTGAGCCAGTTCAAGGAAAATCAGGAGAAGGGCATCAACGTGCTGCTGAATCTGCTCTACGTGCTGCTCTCGCTGTCGATCATCGTGTCCCTGTTTGGAATCGTGAACACACTCGTGCTCACCGTGTTCGAGCGCACCCGCGAGCTGGGGATGCTGCGCGCCGTGGGCATGACCCGCCGCCAGCTGCGCCGGATGATCCGGCACGAGAGCGTCATCACCGCACTGATCGGCGCCGCGCTCGGAATCCCGTTGGGAATCGTGCTCGCGCTGATGGTCGGGCAGGCGATCGAATACCGGGCGTTCACGATCCCCGTGGGGACGCTTGTGGTCTTCGTCATCGTGGCAATCCTGCTCGGCCTGCTCGCCGCCATCTTTCCCGCGCGCCGCGCCGGACGCCTGAACGTGCTCGCGGCGCTTCAGTACGAGTAGGCAAGCCCCGGTCAGCGGGTGAGCTGGTCGATCGTGCACTCCTGCGCCGTCTTGTCCTCGCGCCAGCGGCGAAGCTTTGCGCCGTGGCGGATGCGCCCCGCCGAGACGTGGTCAAAATCGATCTCCACGACCAGCTCCGGGCGCAGCGATACCCACTGAAGATCGCGTCCCGCCGTCCAGCGGCTCGCCTCGCCGGAGCCGCGCTCGCCCGTCTCGTACTCCGCCAGCACGCCCACCAGGCGCCTCTTCTCCGGCGCTGTCAGACCGGAGCAGTGCCCCACCACGCGCAGCTGCAAGCCGTCGTAGAGGCCAAGGATGAGTGCCCCAACCGTGCCCTGCTCCTTGCCTGGGCGCCACCCCACCACCACCGCATCAATCGTGCGCACGCGCTTGACCTTGAACATCGCCGTGCGCTTGCCCGGCTCATAGGGCGCGTCGGCGAGCTTGGCGATCGCGCCCTCGCAATCCTTCAGCCACCGCCGCGCCGACTCGGGGTCCGCGGAGGCCTCCATCAGCGCCACCGGCGACCCTGCAAACCCGGCGCCCGAAGTCAGCGCCACAAGCCCTGAACGGCGCTCCGCAAACGGACGCGTGAGCAGCGACTCGCCACCGTGCGCAAGCAGATCGAAGGCCACGTACTGCGCCGGCGTCTCAGCCGCAAGTCGGCGGATGCGTGACTCGGCTGGGTGGATACGTTGCCCCAACGCGTCGAAGTCCTCTCTGCCTGAGCCGTCTCGCACCACGATCTCGCCGTCAAGCACGTAGTGCCCGTGCGGGAATGTCAGCTCCGGGAAGTAGCGCTCCAGCGGTTTGCCATTGCGCGACTGCAGGTACACCTCGTCGCCATCCACGAACGCCAGGCAACGAAAGCCGTCCAGCTTGACCTCGTAGACGTACTCATCGCCAAGCGGCAACTGCTTGCGCGACAGCGCCAGAGCCGGCGCGATCGGCGGCGAAAGGGGCAGGCTCACGATCGCCGTACCCGCCCCTTGCGTGCGCGGCTGGGCTGCACCCGCGGCGGCTCTGACGTTTGCTTTTTGAAGTGCGGCGGCCACGGAGCGTCGCCAAGCCCTTCGCGTTCGTCGCGCGCCGCAAGCTCAAGCAGGCCCTGGAGCGAAGCCGGCTCGTCATCGATCGACGCCGCCGGGTCCCCGCGCTCGCGCAGGCGCGCCGGGACCGTGTCGATGCGCAGCTCCGCTGGATCGGCGTCCGGCACCTCGTCCCACTCAAGCGGGCACGACACGCGCGCATCAGCGACAGCGCGGACCGAGTACGCCGACGCGACCGTACGGTCGCGCGCGTTCTGGTTGTAGTCGATGAACACCCCCTCGCGCTCCTCCTTCCACCAGCGGCTCGTGGCCTTGCCCGGCATCCGCCGCTCGACCTCGCGCGCCAGCGCCAGCGCTGCCCTGCGCACCTCGGTGAACTCGTGCTCGGCGATCAGCCGGACATAGATATGGATACCGCGCGAGCCCGAGGTCTTGGGGTAGCCGCGCAGCGAATGCTCCTCGAGCACCTCGCGCACCTCCAGCGCCACAGCGCGCACCTCGTCAAACCCAACGCCCGGGCCGGGGTCGAGGTCAACGCGCAGCTCGTCCGGCCGGTCGAGATCGGACCTGCGCACCGGCCACGGATTCCAGTCGATCACACCCAGATTGACGCCCCATGCCAGGTGTGCGCCATCGGCGACCACCAGCTCGCGCGCCTCACGGCCACTGGGGAACGTCACCGTCGCCGTCTGCAGCCACTCCGGTGCGCTGTCCGACACTCGCTTTTGGAAGAACGGCTCGCCGGCGATGCCGTTGACCCAGCGCTTTAGCACCGTGGGGCGCTCGCGCAGGTGGAATACCACCGCCTGCTCGCATGCCAAGTAGTAGTTCATCAGGTCGAGCTTGGTGATCCCGCGCTCGGGGAAAAAGACCTTGCCGGGGTTGCTCAGCGAAACCGAGCGCCCGCACACCTCGATCGTGATCCGCTCAGACTCAGACGCCACATCGAAAGGATGCCCGATCGCTGGGCCGTCTACCGTAGTGGCATGCCACAGCTTCTGCCCCATGCCCATCGTCGCCCGCGGAAGGCAACCGTGATCGCCGCCTCCAGCGCCGTGGCTGCCGCGGCCGTAATCGCGGCCATCTGGCTCGCAGCGGCGGTCGCGAGCAGCCCCGTTGGGCCACACGAGTACGGCTGCCCCATCTTTCCTGTCTCAAATCCGCTGAACCAGGAAATCGTCAATGCGCCCGTGGACCCCCACTCGGCCGCGTACATCGCCGCGATCGGTGCCACCGTGCACCTCCACGCCGACTTCGGCTCAGACCCGTCCTACGGCATCCCCTACACCGTCGTAGGCCCCAGCCAGCGCAAGGTCCCAATCCACTTCAACGAATACGGCGAAGAATCAAACCCCGGCCCCTACCCTGTCCCGCCCGACGCGCCAGTCGAGGGCGCCGGCGAAGAAGGAGACCAACACGTGCTCGTGCTCCAGCGCGGCACGTGCAAGCTGTACGAGCTCTACCACGCACAGCGCGACTCAAGCGGCTGGGAAGCCGGTTCCGGCGCCGTGTTCAATCTGCGCTCAAACGCGCTGCGGCCGGAAGGCTTCACCTCGGCCGACGCCGCGGGGCTGCCCATCTTCCCGCTGCTCGCCCGCTACCCCGAAGTCCACGCCGGTCAGATCGACCACGCCCTGCGCGTGACCGTCGAGCGCACCCAGCGCGGCTATATCCACCCCGCAACGCACTACGCATCCGAAAGCACCGACCCCAATCTGCCGCCCATGGGTCTGCGGCTGCGCCTGAATGCGAGCTTTCCCTTGGGCAGTTATCACGGTCAAGCGCTGATCATCCTGCGCGCGCTCAAGCGCTACGGCCTGATCGTGGCCGACAACGGCAGCTCCTGGTTTATCACCGGGGCACCCAACCCCGGCTGGAACGAAACCGACTTGGACCAACTCAAGACGGTACCCGGATCGGCGTTTGAAGCCGTCGACACCGGGCCGATCCACAGCCATCCCTGAGCGCAGGCCGTACCTGAGCGCCGCCGGGGCGTGTGGCTACCTGCGCCTGCCCGACCGCCGTTCCGCCGCGTAGGTAATCAGCACGCCTGCGATCAACGAGATCACGATCACGATGATCAAAGGCGCCCTGCCGGAGCCGAAGATCCAGTCGACCTTGACCTCGCCCAGGTTGAGTACCGCGAAGACCGTGGCCAAGATCAGCAGGCCCGCCATCGCAACGGTACGGGAGCGCTCGCGCGGAGTTCGGCGCGCCGGCTTGTCTGCCTCTGCCGGCAGCGTGGGCGGCTGATCGGAAGCTGCCATCGGGCCCCGGATGCTACTCGCCGCACCCGCCACCCCAAGCCGGTGAAAAACCTGGCGCCGATTTGCCGGCTGCGCAGAAGACCGCCACTTCGGCCATAGTTGGAGCCATGCCGCGAGCAGCGATGATGACCCTGGCCCTGGTTTGCAGCAGCACGATCCTGACTGCCTGTGGCTCAGGCACGACCACCGTGACCTCGACCAATTCGCTGCAAACCCCGTCAACGTCTGCCGTGCCCTCCGCACAGACCACGCAATCCTCGGCACCGACCGTCACCTCCGTGGCCGCCGGACAGACCGCCACCGCCGGCGGCGAAGCAACAGGGGGCGGCACGGCGGCTCCCAGGGGCCCGCGCACCGCTGCGGCTCCAGCGTACGTGCACGAAGAAACGCCCACGGGCGAACTCGGCGGCGCGGTCGCGGAGCTGAAGGCCGCCGGCTACACCCCCATCGACGACGCCCAATACCACTCAAACCAGACCTTGCGGGTGCTCGTGGGCACGCACATGATTTCCGCCACCGCATCCAACGAGCGCGCCTTCTTCTTCATCGGCTCCCGGTACATCGGCACCGACGCCCGCGAACCGAGCGCCAAGGTGAACGTGGTCAGCCAGGGCGAAACCGAAGTCACCCTGGCTTACACGCTCTATCGCGGCGCCAGTCCAAGTGGCACAGCCAACGTGACCTTCCAGCTCGACAACGGGTTTCTGGTGCCCGCTCAGGCGATCCCTCCGGCCAGCGAGCGCCTGTAGTGGCCAACGTCTGACGCGCGCGGCGACCGTCCGCCACAGCGGAGCCTCCACAGGGCCTCCACATGCGGCCTACCGGCCAGCGTCCCCTCGCCGCACCAAACGGCGCCACCAGGAGTCCCGGCGCGGCTGGGTGGCCAGCCACTCGTCGCGCAGCACGATCTCACCGCGCCTGCGGGCGGCGGCCACACACGCCGTATGAGCGTGGCGGCGGCGCCTGGAGTCGCCTTCCGGCGCGATCAGCATGTGTTCGGTCAGGGCAGCCAGATGCCGCCCGCAGATCGGGCAGCGGTAGGTGGCCGGCTTGTGGTTTGAGGCCCCGCGCGCCGTCCACCAGCGGGCCTGTGGGAGCGTGGGTATGTGGTCATTGTTTCGTGTGGCACGCGCGCGCGCGTGCCATGCGATTTGAGGCCACCACCGGCACGCCTTCCGTGGGCGGCGCCAAGCGCCATGTCGCCCTGCTCTGAGCCTGGCCACGGCGGTGCCCGCGCATGCGGTGCTACTCAGAAGTAGGTCGCCGGGCTGGTCGACAGCAGCGAGTAGATCTGCACAGTCCCCGCTTGGCCCAGCAGCGACGTGTCGGACCCTTCCACACTCAGATACAGCCCGTCGGACTGGTGCAGCGTTTCCCAGGCGAAGTTCAGGTATTCCTGGGCCAGCTGGTGACCGAGGTTGCTGCGCAGCACGTACCCGAGGTAGAGCAGATTGCGCAGAAGTATCGACGCGAATGCCGGCGCCGCCTCGCCCTCGCTGACCAACGTTTCCAGTGAGAAGTAGGCCGTCGTGGCCTCCGCCTCCGCGTAGGCGTCATCGAGGTAGCCGGAGTTTCCCGTCGCCTGGTACAGCAGCGCACCCGCGCCGATCATGGCCCCCTGCGTGTAGCTCCACACTTCATCGACCTCTTCGCCGTTGGCTTCGATGTGGTCAGCGACCAAGCCCGACGGCAGCAGCAGGCACTGGCGAACCCAGCTGTACGCCGTCTGCGCAAACTGCAAGTCCGCAGTGTTGGCGGTGATCCGGTAGAGCTGGGCGCCCAGCTCTGCCGCGGGCGCCGCCGTGATCGCGTAGCCGCCGCCTTCGGTGGCGTCCTGGGGCAGGCCACCGTGGCAAGGAGCTTCGGGATCGTTTACCCAGCCAGCCTGCTCGAAGGCCATGATCTGTTCGGCCAGGGCCAACGCCGATTGGTCGTGAGTCATCTCATAGACCCGCACCAGCTCGATCCCAACCCAGTCGTTGTCGTCGTAGAAGCTCGTCGCCCCCCCGCCCACTGACGCAACCGTGGCGGCGAAGTGGGGGATGCTCGCCAGCTCCTCGCTCGAAGCCGTGGCAACCGCTGGAGCGGCGGCGAGATAGTCCTGCAGACCAAGCAGCTGGCCGCCCACGATGAAGGACTCCTTGGACTGCTGGGTGCGGACGTGTGCCAGGCTCACAGTCGCGGCCAGGGCTTGAGAGAACGGCCACAGATACGAGCCTTGTGGTTCGCCCAGCGCTTCGGCGTAGAGGTCGGAGCTCTTCAGGTAGAAGTACTTCTGCATGGCTTCGTAGGCCGCCAGTGCGCGGAGCGCGTCCCCAGCCAACGGCGCCGGCTTCTTGGGCGCGGGCTTCTTGGGCGCGGGCTTTTTCGGAGCCTGTTTCTTCTCTGCCGAGGCAGCACGTGTGTGTGCGCGCGCGCTGCCAGGCCTATGCGCACCCTCCACGGCGCGCCTCAACGACCGCGCGCCCGACCCTGCGGCCGGGTGCGCGAACACTGGCGCGGCCGCGAGGCAACCACCCGCCCAAAGGCACAGCGCTGCCACCGCGCCCACAAAGCCTGCGGCCGGCAGCGATACGTGGGTGTTGTTGGTCGCGACCACCTGCACCCCTCATAACAAGCTGAAAACCCGATTCGATGTGGCGGCAGAGATCCTAGCCACGCAGCAAACCAGCGCCACCTCGGGGATCCTTCTTGCCGGGATTCAACAGTCCCTTCGGATCCAGTGCCGCCTTGATCTGCATATGGGCGTGGAGCGTGGCCGCATCCCAGTTGGCGCCCAAGAAGTCCCGTTTGACGATGCCGACCCCGTGCTCGCCCGTGATCGAACCCCCCAACTCCAGCGCCAGTTTTAGCGCGCGGCGGCCGGCCTGCAGGCCTCGCTGCAGCTCATCCGGGTCCGACGGATCAACGAGGAATGTGGCATGCACGATCCCATCGCCCGCGTGCCCAAAGGTGCATGCATCGAGCGAAAGCTCGGCGCCGATTGCGTAGACACCCCGGATCGCATCGGCCAGGCGCTCGGTGGGTACGCAGATGTCCTCGCTCACCTTGCCCCCGCGGACACCCGCGATCACCCCGTTTAGCCCGTCGCGCCAGCGCCAGAACGCCGCCGGGTCGCTTTGAACGTGAAGCTGGGCGCCGTAGCTATCCAGCAGCTCCGCCAGCTCCGACCGCTGCTCTGCCACGGCGCCGTGGCTGCCGTCGAGCTCGACCAAGAACATCGGAGCGTCAAACGTGGGCGGTGCGGTACGGCCGTGCGCGAACCAGTCGGACCCCGGCAGGCCGCCCGGAAAGCCACCCGCGGCCAGCGCGAACCCACGTGCGTCGACGAAATCGAGCACCGCAGGGCGCATGGGACCGGCAAGGATTTCTGCAAGCAAGCGCTGTCCAGCATCGAGGTCGGCGACAAAGACAACGGCGGGGAGCACCGATGCCGGCGCCGGGTGCAAACGAAGATGGACTGCCGTGACGATCCCCAGCGTCCCCTCGGAGCCCACAAGCAGCCCGATTAGGTCATAGCCGGAGACGTCCTTGGGCGCGTTTGAGCCGACCCACGCAAGCTCTCCAGGAGCCAGGGCGACCTCCAGTCCGCTGACCCACGCCCCCGTGGCTCCGTACTTGAACGCGTGCGGACCACCCGCGTTGGTGGCCACATTGCCCCCTATCTGCGAGCTGGCAGCAGCCCCGGGGTCCGGGGCGAACATGAGCCCGTTCTCGCGCGCCAGGCGGGAGACATGCGCGGTGGTGACTGCGGCCTCGACGTGCATACGCCCCAACTCGGGGAGCACGCCGCGAACGCCATTCAGGCGCTCGACACTGACGACCACACCGCCCCCTGCCGGCACCGCGCCTCCCGCCAGCCCCGTGCCGCCGCCGCGCGGCACGACGGCGACACCGTGGGCGTAGCACCAGCGCAGCACGTCCGCAACGGCTTGCGCGTCGTCCGGGCACACGACCGCATCCGGCGTCCCTTGCAGCCCGCGCTGGATCGAGGCGTCATGACCGTAGGGACCCATTTGCGCCTCGTCGAGCACGCTCGCCGAGCCGACCACACGTGCCAGATCCCGCTGCAGGCTCGAGTTGCTTGCCCAGGCCACCGTCGAATGTTGGCAGGCCCAGTGCGTGCCACGCAGCGTTGCAGTCGCGCGCGATCACGCTCAGCGGGCTATCGTCCACGAGCAGATGAGCTCGACGCGATCCATCCCGGGCACGCGCCATGGGTGACCGAGTGTCCTGGCTGGCAATCAAGCCGGGTTGGGCGGTGCTCGCCGCCGACGACACCAAGGTGGGCGAGATCGACGAGGTTGCAGGAGACGACCGGCGCGACATCTTTGACGGCCTCTCCGTGGCCACGAGCGCGCTGGGCCATCCCCGCTACGTCACCGCCGATCAGGTCACGACGATCGAAGAGGGCGTGGTCCACCTGGCGCTGTCAGCAGCTGACGTGCTCGGTTTGGAGCATTACGAGGAGCCCGCCACAAGTCTGCAGATAGAGCCCGACGACCATGGCGGGGTACGTGCATCCATGGGCGCCGAGACACGCAAGCTCGAGAGCCAAGTCGTCGCGCCCACGCAACGCCACGAGCACGAGCTCGGCCTGATTGCGCGCACCTGGCATTACCTGCGGCGCAAGCGCAACCGCTAGCCCCACACCGCCCGGCCGACAGGCAGGCGGCAGCGGTCGGAGGCTACCGGCGAGACCTCGCACGGGTGCCCCTAGACTGAAGGTGTGAGGACGGTAGTAGGAGGATGAGGTTGCCTGTACTGAAGGCATCCCGGACACATGTGCGCCTGGCGCTGGGTTTGGTCGGCGCGCTCGTATGCGTGCTCATCGCACTCGCCAGACCAGTGCACGCGCACGCCGAAAGCGAAGCCGGGTATTGCTCTGAGGAAAGGTTGCTCTACGAACTCTCCGGCGCTGCAGTCAGCTCGCGGCTGACACCGCCAACTGCAACGGAAGTCAGCGAACACAGCCCCGTCACGTTCACGGGCGAATCGGAATGGCCACTGACGTTCGAGTTCGCAAGATCGGAAGCCGAACTCGCCGCGCACCACTACATCGACAGTGGCGCCGGGGTCAAAACGTCAGAAACGACACCGCCGACCTACAGCTTCACGAGCACCAAAGTGAGCGCCGAAGAGGGTGATGTCTACTGGCAAGCCGCCTTCACGCGCACGCTCACTCACTGCAACAACGAATCTGCGACCTTTACGACGGCTCCCGGGGATTTCGACGTCAAGCCGCGCAAGCTCATCGTCGAACCCGGGATACCAACCGTTGAACAGCCGGAACCGGGCAAGTCCACGTGTGGCCCACACACGTGCAACAGCAAAGAAACCGATTCGCCCGCGCACCTGGCCGTAGGCATCACCGCAGCGCACATCATTCGCGGGGCACACAAGGTCACGTACGTGGTCAGCTGCACAGCCCCGTGCACCGGCAAGACCTACTTCCACGCGTCGCTTGTGCACCGGCATTCCAAGCGCATCCCGGTTGGACTTTTGAACTTCGCAGCGCACAAGGTGTCGATCCCGGGGACCAAAGGCGGCGATCAGCGGTTCGGCTACCGCTTTAGAGGCCGTGCGCTAGCCAAGCTCAAAAGCCTGCTTGGCGCCGGTGGCGAGATCCGGTTGCAGGTGGTCGCGCAGGTCACGGACTCCTACGGCAAGACAGCCGAGATCAGCCGGATCATCCTGCTGCGCCCCTGACGCCGGGTCAGGGCGCCCTTTGTGGCACCCTGTGGGCATGAGCGCGAGCGCCCTCCCGCCCGGGCTGCCAGTGCCTCCCGCTGTGGCCACAGCATGGTGGCTGGCTCGGCCAGTCACATTCATGAACGTCTGCCGCAAACGCGTTGGTGACATCTTCAGTGTGCGCTTCATCGGCTTTGAGCGTCCAATGGTCATGATCTCTGACCCCGACGCAGTCCGCGAGCTCTACTCAGAGCGCGCGCACGGCCTGCCACCGGGGCGCAGCCTCGCCCTGCTCCCTGTCGTCGGCCCGGATTCGCTGTTGCTCGTCGAGGGCGAGGGCCATCTGGCCCGCCGGCGGCTGATGTCGCCGCCCTTTCATGGCGAGCGCATGCGCTGGAATGAGTCGATCATGCGCGAGGTTGCGGAAGCCGAGGTCGACACGTGGGCGCCTCACAGCACCATGGCGCTGCACCCGCGCATGCAAGCGGTAACGCTCGAGGTGATCCTGCAAGCGGTATTCGGCGTGCGCGACATCGAGCGCGGAGACCAGCTGCGCAATGGCCTGCGACAGATGCTCGACGACAACGCCTCGCCCGCGCTCCAGCTGCAGGTGCTCCTATCGCGTCGCTTGCAACGGGGCGACCCGCTTGCCGAACTGCAAGAGCTCAGGCACGCCGTGGACCGCGTGCTCTTCGACGTAATCGCCGAGCGCAGGCGTGATCCTGAGCTCGATGAGCGCGAGGACATACTGTCGATGCTCATCGGCGCGCGTATGGAGGACGGCTCGGCGATGAGCGACCAGGAGCTCAGAGACCAGTTGATGACGCTGTTGCTCGCCGGCCATGAGACCACGGCCACGGCGCTCGCATGGACGTTTGATCTGCTGCTGCACCACCCCTCACAGCTCGCCCGCTTGACTGCCGAGATCCGCGCGGACGGCGACGAGGATTATCTGCGCGCGGTGGTCTCCGAGGCGCTGCGGCTGCGCCCTGTGATTCCGCTTGCCGGCCGCCGCCTGAAAGTTGAGATGAGCGTTGGCAAGTACACGCTGCCCGCGGGCACCGACGTGACCCCCGCGATCTGGCTGACGCATACGCGCCCGGATATCTACCCGGACCCCTTCGCCTTCCGCCCGGAGCGCTTTCTTGAGAATGCGCCGACGACGTATGGCTGGATCCCCTTCGGCGGGGGCATCCGTCGCTGCCTTGGCGCCGCCTTTGCCGAACTCGAGATGCGGGCTGTGATCAAGAGTGTTCTGAGCAGATGCACGCTTGAGCCGCTCCACGGACGCCCCGAACCGGTGGCCCGACGCAACGTCACACTCACGCCGCGTCATGGCACGCGTGTGCGTGTGCTCGCACGCTCCGCAGCGCACCATGTCGCTGTCGAGCCTGTGGCGGCCTAGCACTGCTGTGCAACGCTGTTGGCACCCTCAAAACGAATGGAGCCACAATGTTCACAAAAATCGCGCTTGTATGCGCGGCCACGGTTGCACTGTCCGGGACGGCGATTGCAGCCGCCGACCAGCAGATAAGCGTTAACGGCACCGGTGGTGCCTCGGTGCCCGATTCAGCAACGACCACCCAGCAGCAGGCTGCATACAGTCAAGCGCTCACCGCTGCAATCAGCGACGCTCAGGCCAAGGCGCAGCAGGTCGCCCAGCAACTTTCACTCGCGCTCGGCCCAGTGCAGAGTTTTACTGAGCAAAGCGACGACTACCTCGGCTACTGCGGCGTTGGCTTCCTACCCACGGCTGCAGTGACAAATGGGGTAAGTGCGCCGGCAGCGGGTACCACCTCAAGCGGCCAGCTGACACGCATCCCTGTCAAGCAAAACCACCACAAGGCAAAGGCCCACAAGGCGCAGAGCAGCGAAACCTCATGTGAACTTGAGGCGGACGTAACGCTGGTGTACTCCGCGAGCTAGGGCCGCGCTCGGCCAGTCCCCACCGTAGTCGCCGCCGCGCACGATCACGCCGATCACGCCGGCGGCGGCCAAGGTGAACACAGCCTCGGCATGTGGGGCAATTTGCTCCTATACGCCGCTAGAATGGTCACATCACAACCGGCTAGGGCCGCTCGCTGAGTGGACAAGCTGGACGAAAGGAATCTGGATGAGTCGGCGCGAGAAGCGCAGCGAGCACGCCGCCGATGAGGCGGCATCAGGAGCCGACGCCGCCGGCAAGCTCCGGATCGACACAGCCTCGCAGCGGGCCTACGAGGCCTCGCGCGCCCACTACCATGAGGGCACGCTGGACCGTGAAACCGCGCGCCTCGCACGCGCTCAGATCGCCGACGAGCGCGATGTCATGGCGGCAGCTCGTGACGAGAGCGCACGCCTGCGCGACCTGAGCGCCGACACCCGTGACCGCGAGGCCGCTGAGGACGAACGCGTTGCCGATGAGCGCGAGCGCGGCGCGGTCAGACCCGGGGCGGCGCATGAGTCCAGCGCGGCACTGCGCGCGCAAGCGGCCACCGTGCGAGCCCAGGCAAGCTCAGACCGTGAGTGCGCAGCACGCGACCGCGCTGCCGCTGCGCGTGACCGTGAGCACTTTCACAATGAGTTGCAACGGGCCCACCTGGATCAGCTCACCGGCGCATACGGCCGCAGGATGGGCGAAATCGTGATCCGGCATGAGATCGAGCGCGCCCGTCGCGCCCGCTCAGACCTGGTGCTCGCGTACGTCGACGTCGACGAACTCAAGGCGACCAACGATCGTCGCGGTCACGCTGCCGGCGATACGATGCTACGCGAGGTTGTGGCTGCAATTGGCTCAAAACTGCGCCCGTACGATCCAGTCACCCGGTGGGGTGGCGACGAGTTCCTCTGCGCCATGTCCGACGCGACCATTGACAGTGCAGGCAAGCGCTGCGACGAGGCCCGTGAAGTCCTCGCCACGAGCAGCTCGCGCGCGCGATTTTCGCAAGGTCTCGCCGCCCTGGCCGAGGGCGACACGTTGGAGACACTTGTGGAGCGCGCCGACCGCTCACTGCTCGCGGCGCGGCGCGGGCGTTAGCGCCCCTGTCAGCGGCGCTGGCCTGGCGGTTGAACCTTCTCGGCGTCAGTGATCGCCCAACCGAGTCGCTCGATCAGCTGCGCTGCGTTGTCCTCATGCTCCAGATGCATTGAGTGGACGCGCTCATCCAGCAGCGGCGACGCGTCGTGCTGGGTGGTTGCGTCTGTGGTGATAATGATCCGGGCCATACAACACTCTCCCTCGGAAATCGTGGGTGAGTGATCACGCTTACGCACTAGCTTGAAGGGCACATAAAGGCGTCCATGCCTGCTGGTCCGAGGCGGCCACGGTGGTAACGTTGTACGAGTATCCAGCACGCTCAGCGAGCCTTATGCTCTTCTCGCTTAAGGGGCGAATTTCTCAGAAGGGCAGAGAGGCGGTCGTGATGTCCTCGCAGCACGTCAGTTGCGCGGTGTGTCGGATCCGACTGCGCGCTACCGCACCGGAGATCGAGTTGCTCGACGGGCTGTGCCCGATCTGCGGCGTGCCACTGCAGCCGGCCACAGCCGCGAGCGTACTTGGATTTCGCAGCTTTGACTGGGGAGATGATGCCGATCAGCGCGCCGGCGAGCCATCGGACCCGGCGCCACCGCCGACCGATATGGTCACGCGCCGTCGGGTGGCGGCTGAGGCGGCTGCGGCGGCTCGGTGACAGGGGTCGCATAAGCGATCTGTGCGTTGATCTCGGCACCAAAGATCAGGGCCACGTTGGTCAGCCATAGCCAGACCAGCAGAATGATCGCCGCGGCGAACGAGCCGTACGTGACGTTGAAGCTCTTGAAGTTGGCCAGGTAGGCCGAGAAGGCCGCCGATGCAGCGACCCATACTGCCACCCCCACCACCGCCCCGGGTAGCGTCCATCGCAGCGTGCTCACCGTCGCTTCGGGGGTGACGTAGTAGATGAAGGTGAACACCGCCAGCGCACTCGCAAACGCGCCTGGCCAGCGCACGATCCGCCACACCGACACGGCTGCCGACCCGAGCACTTCATTAGCGATTCCACTTCCAGTGAACATCAGCACGACCGTGCTCAGCACCAACGCCAACAACACCAGCGTGGAAGCGCTGTCGACGAGCTTGCGGCGCAAAAAGGAGCGCCGGTCGTGGGCGGCAAAGACGACGTCCAAGACACGCCTTGCAGCGGCCAGGTAGCCGGTGGCGCCATA
>CAJCHW010000151.1 GCA_903970125.1 Chlamydiota bacterium | reverse complement strand
TTCACCCCGACGGTCCACGCACGCCGGCTTGGCGAGCGCGTCGGCATGGAGCGGCTGTACCTGAAGGACGAGACGCAGCTGCCCACCGGCACCACCAAGGACCGGATGGCCGCGATCGCGCTCCCGTACCTCTACGAGCAGGGCGTTCGCGGCTTCTCGACGTCCTCCACCGGTAACAGTTCGTCCGCGTACGCGCACGCGATCGGGCGACTACCTGATCTCGTGATGTACCTGTTCACCGCGTCGCAGTTCCGCGAGCGCCTGTCGCTGCCGCAGGACGATCGCATCGTGGACGTGATCCTTCCCGGCGCGACGTTCGTCGAGGCTTTCGCCGCGGCGGGCGAATTCGCCAAGCACGCCGGCCTTGTCGCTGAGCAAGGCTTCTTCAATCCCGGACGCCGCGAGGGCTTGAAGCTCGCGTGGCTCGAGGCCGTCCAGCAGGTGCCATACGAAATCGACTGGTACGTGCAGGCGGTGTCCAGCGCTATGGGGGTGTACGGGGTGTTCAAAGGCGCGCTGGAGCTGCGCGAGCTGGGGCGCGCCGAGCGTGTTCCGCGCCTGGCGTGTGTGCAGCAAGAGACTTGCGCGCCGATGGTCTCTGCCTGGTGCGCCGGCGCGCGGCAGATACGGCCGCAGGACGTCGTGCATCGGCCACGCGGCATCGCTGCGGCGATCCTCCGCGGCGATCCAAGCCGGGTGTACCCGCACGTGCGGAGGATCGTGCTGCAGAGCGGCGGAACCTTCCTGTCTGTCTCGGAGCACCAGATCAGACGCGCACGCTCGCTGGTAGAAGAGTTAGAGGGAATCTCGCCCTGCTTCTCCGCCGCTACTGCGCTGGCAGGGTTGATCGAGCTCCGCCGGCAGGGAGCGATCGCCCGCGGGGAGACCGTGCTGGTCAATTTGACCGGCGGTGAACGCGCGGGAACGCCCCCCGCGGCGAGCGCACACACACTTGAGCGCAGCGAGCGCTCCTGGAACTTCGCGCCCCTTGAGCGGAGCGCTTGCGCGCCGTCGCCGACTCCGCAATAAGTGTTCCCCTTCGGCTCCGCCGGTTAGTCTTACCTGTCGATGGGGAGCGACGAGTGGACCCGGGTCGAGTGTCCGATCTGTAACCAGGTGGCGGGCGAGTTCGAGCCGTTCGGGCTCAAGCCGCGCTTGAACGCACGCTGTCCCACCTGTGGATCGCTCGAGCGCCACCGCCTGATCTGGCTCTATCTGGTCAACGAGACTGACCTGTTCTCTAGTCGGCCGAAGCGGATGCTGCACTTCGCGCCCGAGCCCGCGTTGCGGGGCAAGTTCGCCGATCACTTGTCGATTGACTACGTCACCGCCGACCTGGCGCCCGGCAACGCGATGCTGGAGATGGACATCGCCGACATCCAGCTGCCCGACGAGTCGTTCGACGTCGTCTACTGCAGTCATGTGCTCGAGCACGTGCCGGACGACCGCAAGGCGATGCGCGAATTGTTGCGCGTCCTGCGACCCGGCGGCTGGGCGATCTTGCAGGTACCGATGTTCGGCGAGGAGACCGACGAGGACCCTGCCGTCACCGACCCCGCGGAAAGGCTCGCTCGGTTCGGTCAGCAGGACCATTTGCGCGCCTACGGGCGCGACTACCCGCAGCGCCTCAGCGACGCCGGTTTCGTTGTTACCGTCGACCGCTATCCGGCCCGGCTCGGCCAGGACCTGATCGCACGGTTCAGGCTGACGCGCGAGGACGTCCACTATTGCCGCAAGCCGCTTGCCGGTGGCACGGGCGGGTTTGTGGAGCGGGTACCGGTCCGCGTCTCCGCGCCAGGGCCTCGGCGCCAGCCTTAAGCGCGGCGTTTCCGGGCGGCGAGCGCTAGCATCGCCGCACATGGGGGCTGACGGACTCTTGTCTGGCGCCGGGGGCCCGGATGGGGGGTCACGACGGTGGCTCGGATCGCAGACCCTGACCACGGAGTTCGGTCGCCGGATCGGCCGCGACATGATCATCTACGCGCTGGCCGGTGTCTCGGTGTTGCTCGTTTCGTTGGTCATGCTGGTGGTCTACACCCACTACCTGCCGCCCGCGCAGTACGGGAAGCTGGCGATCCTGTTCTTCACTTCGGCGCTGCTGACCGTCGTGCTCAACCTGATTCCCCTCGCCGGGATCTTGCGGTGGGTGTACGTCGCTGGCGAGGCCGCGGTCGGCGCCGTCGACGATCCCAACCGCCAGGCTCCGGGCGGCACGAAGCGGCGTG
Source organism: Chlamydiota bacterium (assembly GCA_903970125.1). GTDB lineage: Bacteria > Actinomycetota > Thermoleophilia > Solirubrobacterales > Solirubrobacteraceae > Palsa-744. The sequence goes on along the minus strand of CAJCHW010000151.1, from coordinate 1,603 downwards.
CGCTCGGGACGGGCTGCTGGATGAATGCCGCGTTCATTGCGATCGGCGCCGGCGTGCTGGTCCCGTTGGCACATCCCCTCGCCAGGCTGCTCGTCGGACGCAGCTCCGGAAGCGGCTGGGTGCTGTTGGCGATCGCCTCCGGTGCCGCCGGTTCGCTGTTTCGCCTGACCTCTAACGTCGTGCGGATGGAGCGCCGGCCGGTCGCGTTTTCGCTCATCCTCGCTGCGCGCGGCTTCGTCACGGTTGCGGTTGCGACGCCGCTCGTGGTTGCTGGGGACGGCATCAATGGGGCGCTGCTCGGCACGCTCGCCGGCTCGCTGCTGCCGGGAATCGCCGCCGTCCTCGTTTCGCGCGAGTCCTACAGCGCCGAATTTTCCTGGTACGACTTCCGCCAGATCACCGATCTCGGCGCCAAGTACATCTTCGTGATCCTCGGCCTGTTCGTCGTGCACAACGGCGACCCGTTTGTGCTGTCACGGTTCGCGTCCGATGCCGAGGTGGGGATCTACAGGGTGGCCACCCGTCTGTCCTCGATCATCTCCTACCTGGTGTCCGCGTTTCTGCTGGCTTGGGCGCCGATGGAGCGCTCGACGCTGTTCCAGGCCACCTACCAGCGGTACGGCCGCGCTCAGGTTCACAAAAAGCTCGTCACCTACTACGTGGTCGCGGGGCTGACGGTGATGGTAGGGCTCAGCCTCGGCGGCGACGTGCTCGTCCGGCTGTCGCCGCCGAAATACTGGGGCGCCGCCAACCTGATCCCGTTCACGTCGTTCGCGTTCCTGATCTACGGGTTGTTCGTGGTCGTCGCCCGCACCACCCACCATCGACACCGCGACTTCGTCCACAATGCCAGCGCAGCGCTGGGCGCGATCCTGTACGTCGCGATCGCGGCAGCGCTTGTTCCCCGCTGGGGCGGGTACGGTCTCGCCGTCTCGGCGACGGTCGGGATGGGAGCCGCGTGCGCCTGGTTCCGAGCGATCAACCGGACGGCGAGCCACCATGCCCCGTTCGACTGGCCGCGAGTGACCGCGGCCGCCGTGATTGCGGTCGGATGCGTCGCGCTCGGCGACGCCAGGGCGGTGGGGCATGGAGCGCTGCGCGCCGCCTTGCTGTTGCTCGACTTCCTCGTCCTATATCCGGCGCTGCTGCTGGCGTTGGGGGTGGTGCCCTGGGAGGAGGCGAAGGCGATTTACCCGACCCTGAGATCGCTCGTCGGCCTGTTGCTTGCGCCGCTGCGTCGTGGCGGCCGCGACGAGGCGACGATCCGGGCGCTCGCGACGCTTGCGCCCGACGACCTAGTCCTACTCCGGCGGTTGACGAAGGACCGTCAGCGCTCAAGCGAGGTCGCCGCGAGCGCAGCCATGCCGGTATCCGTGGTCGAGGCGCGCGCCGCGCGTATGCTGCGAGAGCTGACCGGGGCGCCGGGCTCCGAGCGCGACGACGCCGCGATCGGCAATTGGTTGTTCTCCGGCAAGACAGTCGCCGAGCAGGACGTCGTGAGGCACTACCTGGAACGATACGGGGTTGACATCATGACCCTGCAGCCGGTCGAGGAAGCTGCTGCTGCGGCGCGGGCACTGCCGCAGCGCGCGTGGCCTGAACC
>CAJCHW010000150.1 GCA_903970125.1 Chlamydiota bacterium | reverse complement strand
GCAGGCGGTCACAAGAACTGCGCGTCGAGGGTTGAAGGCAACCAAGATGACAGCATCGACACCGACGGCAGCTGCGGCGTGACCCACACCTACACGCAGGCGGAACTGAAGCTCGGCGAACACCTCCTTCCAAACGGTGGTCCGACGCTGCTGCACTCGCTACAGACGGGCAGCCCCGCCATAGGTGCTGGCGACAACTCCAAGTGCCTTGCGACCGACCAGGAGGGCGAGGCACGCGAAGCGGGTCGCTGCGATGTCGGCGCTGACGAGTGGAACGGCACCAAGCCGACGATCGGCTCGCACGCGAACATCTCCGAAGGCACAAGCAGCCTTTCGGGCAAGGCGGTTACGTACAGCAACCCCACGGCGTCCAGCAGCGTGGCCACGGTCGAGGAAGTCAACTGCACGCCGAAGTCCGGCTCGGTATTCCCGATCGGCACGACAACCGTGTCGTGCGTGGCGGTGGATGGGCACGGAAACGAAGCCACATCCAGCTTCACCGTGACGCTGCTTTTGCAGGGTCCCACGGGTCCCACGGGTGCCACCGGCGCGACCGGAGCCACGGGAGTTGTCGGCGCGACTGGCCCGACCGGCGCCCCAGGCGCAGCTGGTCCGACGGGCGTCGCAGGCGCTACCGGCGCTGAAGGCCCCACCGGCCCGACCGGAGCCCAGGGCGCAACCGGCGCTGAAGGCCAGACAGGCCCGACGGGCGTCGCCGGCGCAACCGGCGCTGAAGGCGCGACCGGGCCTGCCGGCGCAACGGGTGCCGCCGGCGCAACGGGTGCCGCCGGCACAACGGGTGCCACGGGAGCAACCGGCGCTGCCGGCGCAACCGGAGCGGCAGGCGCATCTGGTGTTGCCGGCCCAACCGGCCCCGCAGGAGCAACCGGTGCAACCGGCGCAAACGGCCAAACGGGCGCAACCGGTCCCGCAGGCGTGACCGGAGCAACCGGGCCGACCGGTGCAACAGGAGCAACCGGTGCTGCCGGTGCAAACGGCACACCGGGTCCGACCGGACCCGCCGGTGTGGCCGGTGTCACAGGCGTAACCGGGCCGGCCGGTGCAACAGGTGCCGCAGGCGCAGCGGGCGCAACGGGTGCCGCAGGCGCAAACGGGTATAACGGCGCGACCGGAGCTGCCGGCGCAACAGGTGCAGCTGGTGTCAATGGCACAAGCGGCCCCACGGGCCCGACCGGAGCGACAGGCCCGGCAGGGGCACCGGGTGTCGGTGTCACCGGACCGGCAGGAGCGACCGGTAAGACTGGCGCAACCGGCGCGACAGGTACCAACGGGACCAACGGCACAAACGGTGCCACAGGCCCTGCGGGCAGCGTCGGTGCCACCGGTCCCGCAGGCTCAAACGGCGTCACCGGGCCTACCGGCCCAGCCGGATCTGGATCTGGAAGTGGATCGATCGCCGTGTTTGCCAGCTTCGGACCGATTCCGGGCGGCTTCTGTTTGAACTCCACGAGCGTCACGGGAGCGGGCGGCACGGTCTGCCCAGAACCCACCGGTGGCTTCTCGTCCAGCAGCGCGCTGTTTGGCCCGGCTCCCGGCAACGGGCTGACGGTCACAAACCTTGAGGCTGTCGGCGCCGGTCCGGTCTCCGGTGGCGAAACGTGGCTGGTCTCAGTGATCGACAACACCACCGGCGCGACACTGCTGTCGTGCACGGTGACAGCGTCATCGAACGACAGGTGCTCGAACACCACCGGCTCGGGCACAGCGGCGGCTGGAGCGAACATCGAGGTCAAGATCACGACCAACGAGATCCTGCGGCTGGGCTTCGGGTGGCGGGTGAGTTTTCGTTACTAGCGGACCAGGGCGGAGTGGGGAGTAGGCGCGGTGGTCAGCGAGGGCCGGCCTTAGGCGGGCCGTGGCGTTTGTGAAGTGGAGCTAGTCGGGCTCGAACCGACGACCTCCGCCATGCCATGGCGGCGCTCTCCCAGCTGAGCTATAGCCCCGTTGAAGTCGAACTCAGTAGCCAGATTAGTACACGCCCGCTGGCCGTTGCGCGCAGGGACCAGACGGAGGTGGATGCACGTCATTCCCGCCGCGCGCGAGATCGGGATCAGAAAGCAGCGGTCCAACTCGCTGCAGTAGACGCCGATCAGATCGGCGTCTTGCTCGTCGTAGGTGCCATGAACGTAGCCCTGCGGCGTGTGGCGGCACGCACGGAGCCGCACTACGACCACATCGCCATTGCCGTTGAGGTGCCCCCATTTGCACTGCACCCGCCATAGGCGCCCCCCTACATCGAGCGCGAGATCAGTTCGCCCATGCTCGCCGACGGGAGTGAGGACCGGCACCCCTCGCTTCATCGCCGCGAACACGATTGCCTGCTCGGCGATGTTGCCCTTTGCGTTTGGATCGAGCGGGCCTAGCATCGAACGTATGTTCCCATACGGTGCTGACGTTTCCCTCAGTCGGAGCGCACTGACGTAAGCGCTTGGTGAGCGCCGGGCCCCGGCTGCGCCAGGGCTTCATACAATCGCCCCCAGTGATCCGCTGGACGCGCTTCGTGGTGGCACACCGCAGGTCCATCCTCGCCGGCTGGCTGGTGCTGTTTTTGTTGGGAGCCTTTGCCGCGTCCAACCTCTCCAAGCTCCTGACCAACCGCTTCAGCGTGCCCGGATCGCAGGCCGAAGCTGGCCTGACGCTGCTGCGTGACCATCTGCACGAGCGCGGCGACGGCTCCTTCACGCTGGTGTTGCAGGCGACGGGCGCAAACGTCAACGCCGCCGCGGCCGAGGCTGCCGCGCGACGGGCGGCGGCAAAGGTCCCCTACGGCCTGGCCGGCCCGGTGCTGCCGGCCGGCGCGGGCGTCGCCTACGTCCAGATCTCGACGCCCCTGGAAGGCGCCAACGCCAAGAACTACACCGAGCCGATGCGCCGTGCGATCGGCACGGTCGCGGGCATGCGCACCTACCTGACAGGCTTTCCCGCGCTCAGCCACGACGAGTCCCCGCTTTATAGCCAGGACCTGCGGCGCGGCGAGGAGATCGCGCTGCCGATCGCAATCCTGGTGTTGCTGTTCATGTTCGGGACCCTCGGGGGCGTGATCGTGCCGCTGCTGTTCGCATTGGCGACCGTGCCCACGACGCTGGGGCTGGTCTGGGCCATCGCCCACCTCGGCAGCATGGCCGAATACGTCACCAACATCGTCACGCTGATCGGGCTGGCGATCGCGATCGACTACTCGATGCTGATCGTCTTTCGCTACCGCGAACAGCTGAGCGCCGGCGATGACCCGGGCCGCGCGCTTGAGACCACGATGGCCACCGCCGGCCGCGCGACGCTCTTTTCCGGGTTGACCGTGGCGATTGGTCTGGCGCTGCTCGTTGTGATGCCTGTGCCCTTCATCCGCTCGATGGGTGCCGGCGGCGTGCTCATACCGTTGGTGTCGATCGCCGCCTCGGCGACGTTGCTGCCGGCGCTCCTGTCGGTGCTCGGCGCGGGCATCAATCGCTGGCGCGTGATCCCACAGGCGCTGCTTGCGCGGCGAGCGAGTACCACCGAGGGCTTCTGGGGTCGGCTGGCAGGCTCGATCATGCGCCGTCCTGTGCTGTACCTGGTCGTGGCCGCAGGCGCGCTGATTGCGCTCGCGGTGCCTGCACTTGGGCTGCACGTCACCTCCGGGGACAATCGCAGCGCGCCGGCGGGAACGCTCGCGACGACCGGCCTACGGCTGCTCGAGGCACGGATCGGCCCGGGCTCACTGGCGCCGCAGCAGGTGGTCGTAGACACCCACGCGCCCGGGGGTGCGCTCACCGGCGCGACAGTCGCGGCGGAGCTGCGCTTGGTCGACGAGCTCAAGGCCGACCCGCGCGTGGAGCCCGGCACGATCCAGGCGCCCGCGCTTGATTCCCCGGCGATCGCGCGGCAGTCGGACCTGATCGACGCCACGGGTGACGTGTTTCAGATCCGCGCAGCGGGGCGCACCGACTCGGGTACGTTCGAGGCGATCGACCTGGTACACGCGATCCGCAACCATTACATCCCCGGCGCGCGTTTTCCCGCGGCAGACGAAGTGCTGCTGACCGGCGCGCCCGCTTTCGGCGTCGATTTCTCGGCCAAGGTCTACGGGGCGTTCCCATGGCTGATCTTGGCAGTGCTCGTGATCACCTACTTCGTGCTGCTGCGCGCCTTTCGTTCGGTCGTGTTGCCGTTGAAGGCGGTGCTCTTGAACCTACTGTCGGTGAGCGCCGCCTATGGCGTGCTCGTGCTCGCCTTCGAGCACGGTGTGGGCACCATCATTGGCCTGCACAAGTTCCCTCAGATCGAAGCCTGGATACCGGTCTTTCTGTTCGCCATCATCTTTGGGATCTCGATGGACTACGAGGTGTTCATGCTCTCGCGCATGCGCGAGGCGTGGGACCGCTCACACGACAACAGCTACGCGGTCGCGTACGGGCTGCAGCGAACCGGCCGCATCATCACGGCGGCGGCAATCATCATGGTGGCGGCGTTCTCAGGCTTTATGGAGGGCAGCTTCGTGGGTTTGCAGGAGTTCGGTCTGGGGCTCGCCGCGGCGATCCTGCTCGACGCCACGATCGTGCGCGCGCTGCTGGTGCCGGCGCTGATGAAGCTGCTGGGCTCCTGGAACTGGTACATGCCTGCACGCGTGCGACGCGTGATGCGTATTGGAGCCGGACGCCCGGCGGCGCAGACGAGCGGTTGACCGCCGGCGGCTGCGTTTGGGGCGCGTGGGTCCCCGGCGGGATTCCCGCGCATGGATCCCCCGCGCGCGGGCACCATGGCAAGATGACGGGCGCGATGTCTGAGCAGCGCTACGACGCACGTGCAATCGAGGCCCGCTGGCAGCGGGTATGGGCCGACGAGCGCACCTGGGAGGTGACAAACGAGGCCGGTGGTCGCGACGCGGTGCAAAGCTCCTACGTGCTGGAGATGCTCCCGTACCCCAGCGGCGAGCCCCACATCGGCCACCTCAAGTGCTACGCCGTGGGCGACGCGATCGCCCATTTCCGCAGGCGAACGGGTCACCGCGTGCTGCACCCGATGGGCTATGACGCCTTTGGTCTGCCCGCCGAGAACCACGCGATCAACACGGGTGTGCACCCGCGCGAGTCGACCGCCGTGTCGATCGCATCCTTTCAGCGCCAGTTTCGCGCTTGGGGCATCTCGATCGACTGGTCACGTGAGCTGGCCACCGACGAACCGGAGTACTACCGCTGGACGCAGTGGATCTTCTTGGAGCTCTATCGCAGCGGCTTGGCCTATCGCAAGGATGCGGCCGTGAAGTGGTGCCCCACCGATCAAACGGTGCTCGCCAACGAGCAGGTCGTCGACGGCCGCTGCGAGCGCTGCGGCGCCGAGGTCGAGGTGCGCCAGCTTGAGCAGTGGTTTTTCCGCATCACCGACTATGCCGAGCGGTTGCTGCGTGATCTCGACGAGATCGATTGGCCCGAGCATGTAAAGACGATGCAGCGCAACTGGATCGGGCGTTCCGAGGGTGCCGAAGTGAGCTTCACGTGCGAGGAGCTTGGGATCGTCTACCCGGTGTTCACCACGCGCCCGGACACGCTCTTTGGCGCCACCTTCTTTGTGCTTGCCCCCGAGCACCCAGACTTGATGCGCCTGGCCGCGGGCACGCCATACGAGCGCGACGTCCACGAGTACATAAACCACGCGCTGACGGAGTCAAATGAGGAACGCGGCGCCGCCGAGCGGCCCAAGACGGGCGTCCCGCTGGGCCGTACGGTCACCAACCCCGTCAACGGCGAGCAGTTGCCGATGTACGTCGCCGACTACGTGCTCATGGAGTACGGCACGGGCGCGATCATGGCCGTGCCCGCGCACGATGAACGCGACTATGAATTCGCGCGCGCCTTTGACCTGCCGATCCACCGCGTGATTGCGGACGCTGACGGTGGCGACGACGACGCGCTTCCGTTCACAGGCGACGGGCCGCTCGTCAACTCCCACAAGGACTTCGACGGGCTGCCCAACCGCGAGGCGCTTGAGCGTATCGTCGACTGGCTGCAGCGCGAGAGCAAGGGCCACGCGACGGTCTCCTACCGATTGCGCGACTGGCTGATTTCACGCCAGCGCTACTGGGGCTGTCCGATACCAGTCGTGTACTGCGACGGCTGCGGCCTGGTGCCGTTGGAGGCAGACGAACTGCCCGTGCAGCTGCCCGACATCGAGGACTACGCTCCCAAGGGCCGCTCGCCGTTGGCGGCCGCGGAGGACTGGGTCAACACAACCTGTCCCGTTTGCGGCGGCCGCGCGCGTCGCGAGACAGACACGATGGACACCTTCGTGGACTCCTCGTGGTATTTCCTGCGTTACTGCGACGCGCGCAACGACGAGGCCGCATGGGACCCTGCGGTGTTGCGCGAGTGGATGCCCGTCGACCAGTACATCGGCGGCGTCGAGCACGCGATCCTGCACCTGATGTACGCGCGCTTTTTCACCAAGGCGCTGGCGGACCTCGACCACCTGGACTTCCAGGAGCCCTTCGCTGCATTGTTCACGCAGGGAATGATCACCAAGGACGGCGCCAAGATGTCCAAGTCCCGGGGCAACGTCGTCTCACCAGCCGCGATCGTAGAGCGCTACGGGGCCGACGCGGCGCGCTGTTACGTCCTGTTCATGGGGCCACCGGACCAGGATGCCGAATGGTCCGATGAGGGGGTCGAGGGTGTTTACCGGTTCCTTTCGCGCCTCTGGCGTCTGACAGCGGAGACCGCGCAGCGTCTGAGCGCAGACGACGCCGATCGGCGCGATTGGAGCGGTACGTTGACTGCGGCCGATCTGCTCGACAGCGCCGGCGAGGGCCCGGACCTGCAGCTTCTGCGCAAGACCCACTGGGCGATCGACAAGGTCTCCGGTGATCTGCGCCGTTTTGCCTTCAACACCGCAATCGCGGCGGTGATGGAGCTGCTCAACGACTGCTCGCGCCTGCGCGAGGCGGCCTCTGCGATGACACTCGCGCACGCCTTGCAAAACGCGGGCTCGCTGCTGTCTGTCTTCGCTCCGCACCTCGGCGCCGAGGTCTATGAGCGCCTGACCGGCGAGCGCGTGTGGGAGGCGCCGTGGCCGCAGGCCGACCCGGCGCTACTGGAAAGCGATGTCCATGAGATTGTCTGCCAGGTAAACGGCAAGGTGCGCGACCGCGTCAGCGCGAGCGCCGACGCCGATCCGGACGAGCTCAAGGCGCTGTGCCGCTCGGCCGCCAACGTGCGTGTGCACCTCGAGGGCAAAGAGATCGTCAAGGAGGTCGTGGTGCCAGGCAAGCTCGTCAACATCGTCGTGCGCTGAACGCCGGCTCGTGCGCTGAGCGGCGGCCGAGATGCCGGCGACTGGGTCGGTGGTTGCGCGCCATAAACTCCGCTCGATGCCAGAGCTGGGACCTGTGTACCTGATCCACGGCGACGATCACGGCGCGGTGGCCGAACGTCGGGTGCGTCTACGCGCAGTGGCCGAGGCCTTGGGCTCGGGAACAGACATCGAGGCGTTCACGGGCACTCAAGCCACCCCCGCGGCGGTTGCCGGTGCGCTTGCCGCTGGCACGCTCGCGCTTGGCCGCAGGGTGATCATCGTCGATGGAGTGGAGCGCTGGAAGGAAGACGATGTGAACAAGCACCTGGTCGATGCGCTTGCGCAGATGCCCGCTGAGACCACGCTGGCGCTATTTGCCTGCGAGGACACTCGGGTCAAGGCGCCGCCGGCGCTTCACCGCGCGGTCGCGCAGGCCGGCGGCAGCGTGGCCCGCGAGGCGACGCTATCCGCGGCCAAGCTTGCGCAGTGGGTCAGTGCGCAGGCACGCCGGCAGCGGCTGGAGTTGGACACCGAGGCGGCAAAGGCGCTCGTGCAGCAGGTCGGTGAGCGTCGCCAGCGACTTGCGCGCGAGCTTGAGAAGTTGGCGCTGGAGCTCGCGGACAGCACCGACGGGTCACGCTTGCGCGTTGTCACTGCCGATGAGATCTATCAGCGTGCGGCGCACTCCGCCGGGTCTGAGGTCTTCGTGCTGGCTGACGCGCTGATAGCCGGCGGAGGCGCACAGGCGGTGCGGTCATACGTGCGTCTGCGCGGGCAGGGCGAGCGGCTGCCCGGTCTGCTCGCGCTGATGGCCTCGCGGCTTCGCCAGGCGCTGAGCGTGACCATGCGTTTGCAAGCCGGCGAGCCGGCGGCGTCGGTCCGGCGTACGCTGCGGATGCCGAACGCTGCCGCGGAAAGGCTGATCGCCGACGCGCGTGCCGGGAGCCCGGAGCGCTTACAACATGCCCTGGCGGTGTTGGCCGACCTGGAACTGCATACACGCGGAGGTCCCGTCGTTCATTCGCTGCGACCGCCTGCAGCCGCGCTGAGCGAGGACACGCAGGCGTTGCGGGCGATCGAAGCGATCGCGGGGGCTCGCTCGTGAGCACCGCGCAGCCACTCTTTTTCTACGACCTCTCGTCGCCGTATGCCTATCTCGCGGCAGTGCGCATCGACGTGGTTTTGCCCGCCCCCCCGCGCTGGGTGCCCGTGGTGTTTGGAGCGATCCTCGCGCACGCACAGAGGACGCCGTGGTCGCTGCAGGACGATCTCCGTCTGACAGGCCAGCTCGAAGTGGCCCGCCGCGCCCACGAGCGCGGCCTGCCGGAAGTGCGCTGGCCCCAGGGCTGGCCGGCAGAGTCCTACTCGGTGACGCCGCTACGCGCGCTTGTGTGGGCCGCCGAGCAGGGCGCCGATATCGCCAAGGCGCTTGCGCTGAAGCTGTATGAGGTCGAGTTCGTAGACGGGCGCGCGCTCGCCGACATCGAGCTGGTGATTGCGGCGGCGGCAAGCTTGGGCCTGGATGGGAACGACCTGCGCGCCGGCGTCCAGCGGCCGGAGATCAAAGCCGCTCTGCGCGCCAACACTGACGACGCGATCGCCCGCGGCGTCGTCGGCGTACCGACGGTCGCCGTGGGCAAGGAGCTCTACTGGGGCGATGATCGCCTCGAGGACGCAGCCGGCGCTCTGGCCGGTTGAGCGGACCTGCCGGCGGCGACAGCGGACCGGCCGGCGGCGACAGCGGACCTGCGCCCGCGGCGTGCTTGGTCGTCAGATGCCGGCGCGGATGCGTGCCGCGCGCGCCTTCTTGCGTGCAGCGGTGTTGCGATGCAAAGCGCCCCGCTTGACGGCCTTGTCGATTGTGCTCTGGAGCGTCTTGTGCTCAAGGTCGGCATCGCCGTCGCTCTTGCCCTCGACGACAGCTTCCAGGCGACGAAAGTATGTCTTGATCGCCGATGTGTAGCGCCTGTTCTCCAAGCGCTCGCGCTCGGACCGGAGGATGCGTTTTTCCTGTGAGTGGATGTTGGCCATAATCGGGTTTCGCCTTACTTCGGCGATGCGCTGCCTCGGCGTCAAGCGGCCCAAGCAACACGATCGGGCGCGGCGTGAAAATCCCGGGCCCGACGCCTCAGGGCTGCCGCAGCGCGCCTTACTATAGCGCGGCATTGTCTTCGAGTACCGATGCGGCCGACTCGCCAACGGCCCAACTACAGCCGGCCGGTCGCGGCGTCGCTCGCAACACAGCGATCTTCTCGATCTTCACCGGGCTTTCGCGCGTCGCGGGGCTGGGCCGCGAAGTCGTGGCATCGGCGTTTTTCGGAACCACGGGGGGTGCGTCGGCCTTTGCCGTGGCCAATCAGATCCCGAACACGGTCAGCAACCTGTTCGCGCAGGCGGCGCTCTCGGCGGCGTTCGTGCCGGTCTTCACGGACCTGCTCCAACAGGGGCGAAAGAAGGAGGCCATTCGCCTCGCCTCGACGCTGTTTTGGATTCTGCTGCTTGTGCTGACCGCGATCTCGGCGGTGTTCATCCTGGCGGCGGGCTTGATCATGCCGATCTTCATCGGCGCGCATTTCACGTCGCAGTTGACTGGGCTCACGGTGGGGCTGGCGCGGGTCCTTTTCCCCGTTGTGCTGCTGCTGGGGCTCAACGGAATGCTCGTGGGCGTGCTGCAGTCCTACGACCACTTCTCGATCCCTGCGATCTCGCCGGTGGTCTGGAATCTCGTGATCATCGTCTTGCTGGTCGTGCTGCGGCCGCACTTTCACGGTGGCCACGAAAACAGCCACGAGCTG
>CAJCHW010000149.1 GCA_903970125.1 Chlamydiota bacterium | reverse complement strand
CGCGCCAGCACGTCCGCGTGCACCGCCGTATCGATCACGTCGGTGACGGCCGGCTCGAGCGACATCGGGTCTCCCCCTTCGTCTGACTGAAATGCGCTCATGGGAGCTTTTGCCTGCGCTTTTGGTCAGGGCGATGGACGCCCTGGAGTGTGCGGTTGGCCGTGTTCATGAGCTGCGCGTGTAGATGAAGTCCGTGATCTGCTCGAGCTCGGTCGGCGGTGGCGAGCCCGCTGCGCCGACGGAAGCGCTGGTGGCCTGCGCCAGTGCTGCACGCGCGGCGGCATGGGAGTCGGCGGCCAGCTCGCGGGCGCGCTTGATCCCGAACTCGCTTACGTAGGTGTGCCGGCCGTGGCGCTCGTCGCTGCCGCTTGGCTTGCCCAGCGCTGCGTCGGTTCCGGTGACGTCGAGTATGTCGTCCACGATCTGAAACAGCACCCCGAGCTCGGCGGCAAAACGCCGGAATGCAATTGTGGCAGGTTCGGGCGCCCCGGCCAACAGCAACACGCACGTGACCGAGGCGCCGATGAGGCGTCCAGTCTTTAGCTCGTGCACGCGGCGCAGATCAACGCCACCCGTGCGCTCGTGCGCGGAGTTTGAGTAAACGTCCAGATACTGCCCGCCGACCATGCCGTTGACCCCTGTGGCCAGCGCCAGCTCGGCGGCTGCAGCAAGCACGCGCTCGGGCTCGTCCTGCTGCACGGTGAGCAGGTGCCGAAATGCCTCCGCATAGAGCGCATCGCCGGCCAGGATCGCGACGTCCTCACCGAAAACGCGGTGACACGTGGGTCGGCCACGGCGGAGCTCATCGTCGTCCATGGCAGGCAGGTCGTCGTGTATCAACGAGTACGTGTGGATCAGCTCGATCGCTCCCGCAAGCGGCAGCATCTTCGCGTGATCGAGGCCGATCGCCCTGGCGCTGGCGAGTACCAACACCGGCCGAATCCGCTTGCCGCCGGCCAGCAGCGAATAGCGCATCGCCTCCTGCAGGCCATCTGTGATCGGTTCCTGCGAGAACGAGACCGTGGCGAGATACTCGTCGACCTGCTCACGCAGCCATTCCGGGTAGACGGCAACGACGCCGTCGGGCCGCGCATCCGGCGCGACAGACGCATCGCTGTCGCCGTAGCCGCCCGCGACGGCCACGGGCCCTAGCGGTTCCGCCTGCAAGGCTCCACGCGCGCGCTCACAGCAGCGAGTCCTGGCGAGGACCGGTCAACGGTTGCTGGCCTGAAAGCGCTGCCAGCTGCTCGCCCCTGGCCCGGCGCTCGAGCTCGGTGCTCGCCTGCACGGCCAGTTCCGCACACTCCTCGATCATGCGCGCCGCGTCGGCGGCAGGCAGATCATCGGCCCGCAGGCGCTCGGCTGAGCGCTCCAGACGCTCGATCAACTCGTCGACGTCAGCGTCCATGGTGATGTCCGTAATGAGTCATGTCTGTGTCGCATTCTCGCGCACCTCGCGCAGGACTGCACCCAGGATGCCATTGATGAACGCCGGCGCCTCGCTGCCGCAGAAGATCTTGGCGCTGCGAACGGCTTCCTCGACCGCGCCCTCGGCGGGGATGGGCACGTCCGCGGGCACAAGCTCGGGGTGCAGCATCTCAACCAACGCCACGCGCATAATCGCTCGCTCCAGCGGGTGGATTCGCTCCACGGACCATCCGTGTGAGTGATGTGAGATCACGCCGTCGAGCTCATCGGCGTGATCGGCTGCCTCCTGTGCGAGTGCCACCACGAACGGCGAGGCGCCCGCGCTTAGCGTGTCCGCCACGGGACGTCCCGTCAACCCATGCTGGTAGAGCGCCACGACCGCGGCTTGGCGCTGGTCAGAGCGCCGACCGCGACCCGAGGACGTCGAGCGCGTCACGCCCTGGACACGTATGCCCCCGTGCGCGTGTCCACGCGCACGTGCTGGCCCACCTCGACGAAGAGAGGCACATGGATCGTTGCGCCGGTCTCAAGCGTGGCCGGCTTTGATCCCCCACCCGAGGCCGTGTCGCCGCGCAGGCCCGGGTCTGTCTCGGTGACCTCGAGATCGACGGTGCTTGACAGCTGCAGATCCCCTGGCTCGTCATCGATGTAAAGGACGTCGACCTCCGAGGACGGTTTGATCCACTGCAGCGAGTCCGCCAGCTGGGCTTCGGGAACGGCGATCTGGTCATACGTGGATGCATCCATGAAGTGCGCGTCGGTGCCATCGGCGTAGAGGAACTGCATCCTGCGCGTCTCTGAATGCACGGGGCGAAACTTCTCGCCTGCGCGGAAGGTGCGGTCGATCACGGCGCCATCGGAGGCCCGGCGCAGCTTGGTGCGCACGAACGCCCCGCCCTTGCCCGGCTTGACGTGTTGAAACTCGAGGACCTTGAAAATCGTCCCGTCAACGTCGATGTGGTTACCGTTCTTTAGTTGGTTGGTGCTGACGAGGGCCATTGGACCCCTCCTGGAGCCAAGAATTGCGTGTACCCGCCGAGCTTGCGCTCGTGTAGCTTAGCCGCGCGCAACCATGCCGCTGATGGTCGCCAGCCTGGTCGCGGCTGCGGCCTGAGTTTAGGATGGACCCCATCGAACACGAACAAGCGAGCTCCGTCCGCGCGCGGGCACGGCCGCTCGCGCGGCAGAAGCGGGACCGCGCTGCCGGGCCAGGCCGAGCCAAGGAGCGCTACCTGGGCCACGGGCTCGGCTGGGGTGCCGTGGCGATCGTGGTCGCGAGCGCGGGCACGCTGGTGGCCGCAAGCGGGCGCATCGAGCGTGAGCAATCAACCTACAGCGGCCCCCAGGCACGCCAATGCGTGCCTGCAAGGCTCAACGTCTCCGATGTGCTGCCCACGACCGGCCTCGCAGTGTCGCCCTTGCCGGGCTCCCGCGACGCGTCCCCGCGGACGCAGATAAGCATCCTGGGCGCGCCTGCTTACGACCTCATTGACGTGGCGGTCACAGGCTCAAAGAGCGGGCATCACGAGGGCCGCCTGGAGGCATACTCGCAGGGCGACGGTGCGAGCTTTGTCCCCTTTCGGCCGTTTAGGCCTGGCGAGAGCGTCACAGCCAAGGGCCGGGTGTATGACTCAAGCGGCCTGCAAACCTTCTCCTACCGCTTCCGCATCTCATACCCGGACCCGGTGAGGTACACCCCCTCGCCGCTGGCTGCAGCCGCAAAGCCCGGGGAAGTGCAGAGCTTCGCCTCCGCGCCTTCGCTTCATCCGCCCGCGGTGGATGTAACCACGAGCTCTCGGCACGATCCCCATGGCGACATCCTCGCAACTCCCTATCAGGGCCCAGGCCAAACTGGACCGATGATCTTCGAACCCGATGGTCAGCTGGTGTGGATGGACCCGCTGCCCCGGGGAGTGTTCGCCGCAAACCTCCAGGTTCAACGCTGGGACGGCCGCAGGGTGCTGACCTGGTGGCAGGGATATATACCGCCGCAAGGGTTCGGCCTGGGCGAAGAGATCATCGCCAACAACGCCTATGAGCCGATCGCGCGTGTGCGCGCCGGCAACGGCTATCTGGCGGACCTGCACGACTTTCGGATCGCGCCCAACGGGACCGCAGTGCTGACGGTCTTCAGCACCATCCACTGCAACCTCAGCGCCGACGGCGGGCCGCGTGACGCCGCGGTCACTGACACCGTCTTTCAAGAACTCGACCTCAGAACGGGGCTTGTCCGACGCGAGTGGCACAGCCTCGACCACGTGCCGATAAACGCCTCCTACGCCTCGCCGGAGCAGTCCTCGGCCGAATGGCCTTTTGACTACATTCACGTCAACACGGTTGATCCGCGCGCAGACGGCACGACGCTCTTGTCGGCGCGAAACACATCGGCGCTTTACGTGCTCAACACCCGCACGGGCCAGATCATCGCGACCGCCGGTGGCAAGGAACCGAGCGTCGAGATGCAACCGGGAACGGCGACGGCTTACCAGCACGACGCAGTCACACTGCCCGATGGCCACATCAGCGTTTTTGACAACGGCGGCAAGCCGTTCGTACACGCGCAATCGCGCGCGCTCGTGCTCGACCTGAACCTGCGCAGGATGACCGACACCGAGGTCACCGAACTGACCCACCCGCAGCCGCTCCAGTCCGCCAGCCAGGGCAGCGTCCAGCGCCTCGCACATGGCGACTGGTTCGTTGACTGGGGCGCAGAACCGGATTTCAGTGTCTTTGACGGCGCCGGCCGGATGATCTACGACGCCCACATGCCTGCGCCCACGCAGTCCTATCGCGGGTATCTGTTCGCCTGGGTCGGCAAGCCCGCCGGGCCTCCATCGATCGCGGTCGCAGCCGCCACACCGGGAAAGACGGTCTATGCCAGCTGGAACGGCGCAACCCAGATCGCCGCCTGGCGTGTTCTCGCGGGCTCCTCGCGGGCGGCTCTGACGCCCATCCAGAGGGCGCCGAAAAGCGGCTTTGAGACCGCCATCGGCGTCAGATCGGCGCGCTATTACGAGGTGCAGGCGCTGAACTCCCAGGGCGCGGTTCTGGGGCATTCGCACACGATCGCGGGCTAGGAACCTGCCCAATCGCGGGCGCGAGTGCGCGCGGCGAGCGCTGAGCGCACTCAAGCGCCACTGCCGGCACGCCGATGCCAACTCTGTATGCAAAAAGTGCTGCGCGACAACCGCCTGACCGTGGCTCTGGCCGGCCTCGCCTCGTTGGTTATGGCATGGCTTGCGCTGTACAGCATGGCCTGGAACAACTATGAATTCGAAGCCGAGCCGGCCTTCCGCGCGCTGGTAGCGGGCCACTGGCTGGGCTTCCTGCGCATGGTCCCCTCCTACGGCGGCTCGCTGCTCGAGCGAGCACCCTTCGCGCTGCTGCCGACACTGTGGGGGGGCGGCGCGCTGGCGGTCTACCGAGCCGTCGCGGCTCCCGGCCTGATCGCAGTCGCGGTCTTCGCGGTCTGGCTGGTGGCGCAGCTGCGCCACGCAGCCGCCGGCGACGAGCCGGCGGCGGCGGCTGCCCCAGGCATACGGACTCCGCGACGCTCAGGGCAACTGCTTGGCTCCCGCGCTGCACGCGGGCTCGTGCTCGCCCTGTGCGTGGCAAACCCGCTTACGCTGCTGGCGCTGGAACACGGCCACCCCGAGGAACTGATCGGCGCGGTCCTGTGCTTGGCGGCGGTGCTGCTGGCCGCACGCGGCCGTCCGATATGGGCAGGAATCCTGCTTGGCCTTGCGATCGCAAACAAGGAGTGGGCGCTCGTGGCAGTGGGACCGGTCCTGGTCGCGTTGACTGGCAACAGCGTCAGCCTGGCCGACCCACGACGGGTGCCGAGCAAGATCCGCTTCGCGCTGGAGGCCGGCGTGCGACGCGTGCTGCTGTGCCTGGTCAGCGCCGCCACCGCCGCGGCGATCGTGATGGCGCCGCTCGTGCTTGTTCCGGGCGGCCATTTCGCGACCGCCGCCCGTGCCGTCGCCTCCACCCCGAGCCAGATCTTTCTGCCCTGGTCGGTGTGGTGGTTTCTCGGGTACCACGGCCCGCCCGTGCACGACCCCTTCGGCACGATCGTACCCGGCTACCGCACCGCGCCGGCGTGGCTGGGGCCGATCAGCCACCCCGCGATCGTGCTCGTCAGCCTCGCCCTGAGCGCCGTGTTCTGGTGGGTCCGGCGCCGTCGCAGCAGGCCTGGACAACCGAGAAGCGTTGCTTCGAGCCACTTGCAGCGACTTCCACGGCCGCACGCCTGGCCCACGGATGCGCTGCTGTTGCTTGCGCTTGTACTGCTGGCACGGTGCCTCCTGGACACCTGGGACTACGTCTACTACCCGCTCCCGTTTCTGCTGGCGCTGATCAGCTGGGAGTCCTTACGGGATCCGCTGCACCCGCCGTTGGTGGCATTGGTCAGCACCGTGCTGATGTGGGCAAGCTTTCAGTGGGTCCCCAACGAGCTCTCGCCCGACGGCCAGTCGGTCTTCTTCATGGCGTGGACGCTGCCGCTGGCCGTCTTGCTGGCGGCACGGTTGTACGCCCCGGGGCCGACGACCGCGCTGGCAAAGGCGCTGGGGCGCCGTCTTGGCGGTCGCGGGCTGTGGCAGGACACCGAGCCGCTCGGGCTGCCGGCCCGCGGCGCCTAGCCCACGACAGTCAGCTCCTTGGGCAGCGACGTCAGCACGCGCCCACCCGTGTCGGTCACGATCACGAGGTCCTCGATACGGACACCGAGCTCGCCTGCCAAATAGACGCCCGGCTCGATCGTGACCACATTGCCAGTGCGCAGGGGCGCCTCGGAACGCAGACGTGACAGCCGTGGGCCCTCGTGCACCTCGATGCCCACGCCGTGGCCCAGACCGTGTCCAAAGTGCTCGCCGTAGCCGGCGCCGTCGATGATCGTGCGTGCCACCGCATCGATCTCCTCCCCGCTTGGCCCCGCGCGCACCGCCGCGAGCGCCTGTACTTGGGCCGCCAGCACGAGCTCGTAGATCTCCTGCTGGCGCTCGCTGGGCGTGCCCGTGGCATAGGTGCGCGTGCAGTCTGAGCAGTAGCCGTCGAGCACGGCACCCCAATCGATCGTCACGAGAGCCCCGCCTGGAATCTCAACCGGGCGCGGCTGGGCGTGCGGCAGAGCACCGTGGGCGCCCGCGGCGACGATCGTCGCAAATGCTGCAGCCTCGGCGCCAAGCCGGCGCATGTGCAGCTCGAGCTCGATCGCGACGTCGCGCTCGGTGCGCCCGATCAGGCCCGCTTCGAGCACCTCGCGCATGGCCGTGTCAGCGAGCTCGGTGCTCGCTTGGATGCGCTGCAACTCGCGCTCGTCCTTGACCTCGCGCAGCGCCTCGATCAAGCCGGCGCCGCCGATGAGCTCGAATGCATCTGGCAGCACTTCCGCCAAGCGCGTGTGCTGGCTGACGGTGAGGTGGCTCTCTTCAAAGCCCAGCCGCACACCGCCGTCGGCTCCCGCGCTCGCCAGGCGCTCGCCCAGCGCCGCAAAGAGATCGACCGGCGCCACATGGCGCGAGTAAAGACTTGGCACCTCGTCGGCCGCCTGCGTCTCGTAGCGGAAGTCGGTCAGGAACAAATGCTCGCTGCGATCGCTGCTGGACCAGATCAGCGCGAGACCGTTCGAGCCTGTATAGCCGGTCAGGTAGCGCACGTTTGCCGGACTGCTCACAAGCAGCGCGTCGAGCTTGAGCTCCGCGAGCGTCGCGACCACCCGCTCCACCCGCTCGGAATAGGAGTCGTGCACGGCCTTGCCCTATGCGCTCGTCTCGGGGCTGGCGAGCGCTTCGCTTATGGACTCGAGCGCAAGCCTGTAGCCCTCGACCCCGTGTCCGGCAAACGTGGCAAGGCAGAGATCGCTGACCACCGATACCCGGCGCCACGGCTCGCGCGCATAGATATCTGACAGGTGCACCTCGACCGCGGGCACGCCGACGACGCTGAGCGCGTCATGAATCGCCCACGCGTAGTGAGTCCAGGCACCTGGATTGAGCACGAGCGCGTCGGTGTCAACAGCGTGCAGACGCTCGACGAACTCACGCTCGGAGTTGGTCTGAAAGAAACCCGCTTGCAAGCCGAGCTCCTCGGCATAGCCGGCGATGGCAGCCTCGAGCTGGGCCAGGCTCAAGCCGCCGTATTGGGAACCATCGCGCCGCTCCAGCACGTCGAAGTTGACCCCGTGCATGACGTCGACCCGGTTGCTCACGGTCACGGGCCGGACCTTACCGAGAAGCTACAGTGGCCAGCGCCCGCCGCACGTCGGCCTCGTCTACGGCGACGCCGAAGCTGACCTCGCCGGGTGCGTCGACGAGCACGAACGGCGGCATCGCACCGTCGATGCGCTTCTTGTCGTAGACGGTGGCCGCGATTATCTCCTGCGCCGAGGCCCCCTCTACGGTTAGCGGCAAGTCGTGAGCGGCCAAAAGGCGCTGCACCTGCTCGCGCAGCTCTGGCACACCGGAGAGCTCAAGCGCGACCAGCAGCCCCA
>CAJCHW010000148.1 GCA_903970125.1 Chlamydiota bacterium | reverse complement strand
TCTCGCGCCGCGTCAGCCCGGCAACGTCGCGCACCGAGATCGGACGCCTCGGAATAGCGCTCAACTCGATGCTCGATCGTCTGGAGGAGGCGTTTGCACAGCGGACCGCCAGCGAAGATCGATTGCGACAGTTCATCGCGGATGCTTCGCACGAGCTGCGCACGCCGCTGGCGTCGATCCGCGGCTACGCCGAGCTGTTTCGCATGGGCGCGACGCAGGACGCCGCCGAGGTCGAGCGCGCGATGCAGCGGATCGAGGGCGAGTCCAAGCGCATGGGTGTGCTCGTCGATGATCTGCTCACGCTGGCGCGGCTCGATCAGGAACCGGCACGCACGCATGCGCCCGTCGATCTGTCCGCCCTTGCGCGGGACGCTGTCAAGGATGCGCGCGTGACCGCACCCGATCGCGAGATCTCGATTGTCGCGGCCGATCCCGCATGCGTTGTCGGGGACTCCGATCAGCTGCGTCAGGTGTTGGCGAACCTCCTGCGCAACGCGCTCGTGCACACGCCCGCAAAGACACCGATCGAGGTGACAGTTGGCGAGAGTGGAGCACGCGTGAGCGTGAGCGTGCGCGACCATGGACCGGGTCTGCCGAGCGAGGCGTCGGAGCGGCTATTTGAGCGCTTCTGGCGCGCTGAGGGCGGCCGCGAGCGGGGCAAGTCCGGAGCCGGCCTTGGCCTAGCGATAGCGTCCGCGGTTGTGCAGGCGCATGACGGCGAGATCGAGGCTTGCAACGCGGACGGCGGCGGCGCGGTGTTCACGGTCCGGCTGCCGGCGGCCGGCGCGCGTGGCGACACCCACGCGGCTGCTGGTTGAGGCTTGAGCGTGCGAGGGTGAGGTGCCGGTGGCACCCACAGCCACCGGTCCGTTCAGACCGGTGGCCAGGGAGACCTCCTGTCGCGACCTAAGGGTTCAGGCGCTTCTTCAGCGCCGCAGCCGCAGAGAAGCGGGCAGCCTTGCTCGCAGCAATATTGATCGTCTGACCCGTTGCGGGGTTGCGGCCCGTGCGGGCAGCGCGGTGGCTCACGCTGAACTTGCCGAATCCGGCCAGCGATACCTCGCCGCCGCTCACAAGCTCATCGGAGATCGCATCGATCAACGTCTCGACCACGCTGCGAGCCTGGCCAGCGCCCAACCCGGCCTTCTCCGCAATCGTCTCAGCCAGCTCGTTCTTGGTCATTTCACTCCTCCCATTCAATTGGGTGTAGAAAGTCTTGAAGCTTCATTGTCGGGGGCACACTAACGCCTGACGGGGACGAACAGCGGCAAACGGGCCGCGTTTTCGCCCATTCTGCGCTCTGAGGCGGCTTGCAAGCGCCCCGGGCGTCCCCCGCGCGGGCCACACCTGGTCGAATCAAGGTCCGGCCAGGACCGGCTAGCGACCGATCCGGATCCAGTCCGAAAGTTCCGCCAACGCGGCGCCCAGGTGCAGCGAGGCCTCTTCGAAGGCGTGACGCAGGCGCAAGCGGGTGCTCCCGCTCCGGGCGCGTGCGCGATGCCGGTTCCAGAAGCTTGGGCCCGAGTCGCTGGGCGACTCGTTGCGTGCGCGCAGCATCGGCCAATGCTAATGACCCTGGGCGTCGCAGGCAGCGGCTGTGGTCACGTGTGGCGGTCGGCGGTCAGCAGGTCCTCGATCGCGTGCAACGCCTGACGCAAGACCTCGTCGGCGCTGGCGGTGGCGTCGAGCGCGCGGATGCGTTGTGGGTCGGCTGCGGCGAGCTCGTCGTAGGTGGCCGCAACGGTCTCAAAGAAAGCATGGTCTTCTTGCTCGATGCGGTCGGGCTCGGTCGCGCGTGTCTGCTGGCGTAGGCGCCCGGCATGTGGCGAAAGGCGCAGAAGCAGCGTGCGATCCGGGGTCAGACCGGCGGTGGCAAAGAGGTTTACGGCGCGAATGGTCTCGACGCCGAGCTGGCGGCCGCCGCCCTGGTAGGCCAAGGAGGAGTCCACAAAACGATCGAGCAGGACCCACGTGCCGGCTTTCAGCTGCGGCACCAGCTTGCTCGCGGTCAGTTGCGCCCGAGCTGCGGCATAGAGCAGGGCCTCGGCGCGCGGGCCAAGGGCGCCGGCGAGCGCGGGCTCGCGCAACAGCTGCCGGATGCGCTCCGAAAGGGCCACCCCTCCGGGCTCGCGCAGCTGGGACACGGTCACACCACGGGCGGCGAGCTCGGCGGCGAGCGCGGTCGCGAGCGTGGTCTTGCCGGCGCCATCCAAGCCCTCGATTGTGATCAGCTTGCCGCGGTCCACTGCTGGCAAGTTACCGGCGGGCGCGCAGCGGTACTGCCGCCGGGACGGATGCTGCGGCGCGTGGGCGGTCGCGGCCTATGCTTGCGGCGGATGGCCAACGCACGCGAATACCGCCGGCTTGCTGGGTCGGCGCAGCTGGCGAGCAGCGAGGGCGGGGGTTAGGGATTGTCGCGTCAAGGGTCAGCGCCGCCGGGCGTGGACAGCGTGCTCGCTTCTCTCGCCGCCCAGCCGCATGCGCGCGCGGTGCTCGGTCCCGCGATTGGCCCCGGGATGGCGTCGCATGCGTACCTCTTTTACGGGCCGCCTGGCGCGGGCAAGCGCACGGTCGCACGGGCGTTGGCGGCGGCCTTACTGGCCGATGGATCGGCCGACGCAGCCGGCGTGGCGGGTCGTGTCAGCCGCGGCACGCACCCGGATCTGACCTGGGTGGCGCCGAGTGGGGCCAGGGAAATGCTGGTGTCGGACATCGATGGGCCCGTGGTGGGGGCGTCGAGCCTGACCCCCTTTGAGTCAAAGCGGCGGGTGTTCGTAATCGAGCAGGCACAGAGCATGAACGAGCACGCCGCCAACAGGCTGCTGAAGACGCTCGAGGAGCCGGGGGCAGGCGTGCACATCATCCTCCTGGCCGACGATCGGAGCGCTGTCTTGCCAACGGTCGCATCGCGTTGCCAGGCGGTCCGTTTCGACGCGCCGTCCAGTGAGAAGATCGCGGCGGCGCTCCAGGACGAGGGAACGCCGCGTGCGTGCGCCCGTGCGTGCGCTCGGCTCGCGCTCGGTGACGGGCAGCTGGCGCGTTGGCTGGCGAGTGAGGATGGCGATGCGCTGAGGAGCCAAGCGGAGGCGCTCGTGCACACGGCGCTGGCCGGGACCGTCGATGAACGCCCGTGGCTGCCGCTGCTCACATACGCCAAGGACGCGGGCCGTGCGGCCGCTGAGCAGGCACACGCAGCGGTGGCCGAGCAGGCGCAGCAGCTACCCCCCAAAGACGCTCGCAGGCACCTGCGCGAAGGCGCAGAAGCCGAGCGCCGCGCCGAGCGTCGCCGTCGCTCGGCGGTGCTGGATCTCGGCTTGCGTGTGGCCGAGCTTTGGCTGCGCGATGTCCTGTGCCTGGCATACGGGGTCAGCGATGCCGTTTACGCAAGTGATCGCGAAGCCGAGCTGGGCGGCTTTCTCGCGGCGGTGCAAACGCGACTACAGGTAGCGGTGACCGAGCGCGACGCCGAACCGGCGCTAGAGGCGCAAGCACCCGCTGGGCCGTCAGGCGACGCTGTTCGTGTTGCCCTGGGCGACGCTGTGGAGCTGGTTGCCGAGACGCGCATGCGCCTGGCGCTGAACGTCTCCGAGGAGCTCGCGCTGGAGACGCTCGTTTACCGGCTTGCGGCGCGCCTGAGCGCGTAAGCGCGCGAGAGGACGCTAGTCGCCGGCGATGGGCCCGAGATTGGGCGCAAAGCCGAAGGTGTCAAACGCCAGGAAGTTGCCGAAGAGGTTGTTCTCGGGGCCGTGAAAGTCGGCCGATCCGGTCGTGAGCATCCCGAGTTCGCTGCAGCGCTCGACAATCACCTGGGTCTGCTCACGCGTGTGCGTGATGTAGAAGGCCTCGACACCATCGATCCCGAGCGCGTGGAAGCGGTCGATCGTTGCCACCACGTCCGCGGGATCGGTGAGATCCCAGAAAGGGTGTGCCCACACTGCAACGCCACCGGCGGCGTGCACGGCGGTGATGGCCTCGGCGACAGTTGGCGTCTGGCGCAGGCGAAACGCGGCCTTGCCCTCGATCAGGTACCCGCGGATGAGTCCGCCGATCTCGTTGATGCCCTCGGCGGCCAGTCGCTCGCTGTTCTCCGGTGACGCGAGCACGGCTTCGGCGAGGTGCACGCGGCCAATCGAACGCCCTTGCTCCACACGCCGGTTGATCGCCTCCTCGTCAAGCGTGAAGCCGACCTCGCGTAGGCCGTCGGCCATGCGCAGGGTGCGCATGCGGCGGTCGTCGATCCAGGCCGCGAGCGTCTGCTGCAGCTGCTCGCGGGTGAGGTCGATGAGGTACCCGAGGATGTGCAGTTCGCACTGTGGTTCGCGGACATCGTCAAGTGATGAGATCTCCACTGCGGGCACGACGCGGACGCCAACTTGCTCGCCGACGGCAATTGCTTCGGCGACCCCTTCGACTGTGTCGTGGTCGGTCAGCGCGAGCAGCTGGACGCCGGACTCGGCTGCCCGCTTGACCACGCCGGCGGGGTCGAGGGCGCCGTCGGAGAAGGTGGAATGCGATTGCAGATCGAAGCGCATCGCTGAAGGTTGAGCGTCCATGTCAGCAGGAGCCTATAGCCAGCGGTGCATGCCGCGGGTGCGGCCGCGTCAGGCGCCGTGGCGGCGGGGCTTCGTCGAGCGCGCTAGCGGGTGGGTGCGACCTGAGCAAGCCGACCGATGCGAAGCGGATCGCGTGTCGGCGACGGGTGTGGCGAGCGCTGAGTACTCAAGCAGCAGGTCCACGTGCGCTGCGAGCTTCTCGCGCAGGGCACGCACGCACCCGTGATAGCGGTGCGCGCGACCGCACAGCGACGACCCTGGGGTGATCGGCTGGAGCCCCGAGTCACTGGTGTCGGTGGCAGCTGCGCGACATTTTGCCTCGCTCCAGACAGCCTCCAGGTATGCCAGCGCGGGAGCTTGCTCGTATGCAGGTACGAGATCCATGGCATGCAGCTCGAGCACCACGGGAAGCACCTCTCGCTCAAGCCAGCCGTGCTCGGCGTGTGCCCGCAGCATCAGGCAGACCTCGTCCTGTCCAGGCGCTTGAGCGGTGAGCTGCGTGCCACGGTCATCCTTGACGGTGCGTTGCATGGGTGCGACCTCCTTGTCAGTTGGTGTTTCGACAAGGCGTTGGGTGACCTTTAGGAAGGTGGGCTGTCGCTCGCGATGTTCTGGCAAGTTGCCTAGACACGGTCACGCCACTCAAGCTTGGAGTGCTAATGCACCCCCCCATTTGCACCGATGTTCAGGTGTGGGCCTGATTGCTGATCCGAGGCGCAGAGCAGCTGGGCAGCGGGCACGCGCGATTGTCCAACGGCTGCGCTTGCGTGCGCTGCTGACGCTGGGCGTCCTGGCCGTGGCAACGGCATACCTGGGGCGCAATCTCGGCTTGCACGATCCACTTTTTCTGTCCGCCGAGGTGACGCTGTTGTTGGCGATCTTGGTGATCTGGCGTGCAGTGCTGCCCGCTGTCGATCGCCACGAGCGCGGAGCCAGTGGTGAGGAGCAGGTGGGCAGCCTCCTGGACGGTCTCGCTGGAGCGGGATGGCACGTGATTCACGGGGCAAGCCTGGGTAACGGAGATGTCGATCACCTGTTGATTGGTCCTGCGGGCCTGTTTGCGGTGGAGACAAAAAGTCACCCGGGGCCGATCAAGGTGCGCTCCATCCACGGCGCCACGCTGGAGCAGGTGCGCTCAGAGCAAAGGGCGATCGAGCGCATCACGGGCGAGCCCGTGGAGCCACTGCTTGTCTATAGCCGCGCCTGGGTCGATCGCCCGCTGGCGTGTCGCAAGGGGGTGCGGATCGTGCCCGCCCGCATGCTTATTCCCTACCTTGAACGGCAGCTTGCGACGCTTTCGCAGGAGGAGATCGAGCGCGCGGACAGGCGCGTGGTGACGGCGCTTGTGGCGGCCCGCCACCAGCCCGCTAACGCGGCGCCCAGGACCTGGCGCAGATCGCGGCCCGTGTGGGGTCGACCCCGCAGGCGAGCAAACCACGGCCGCCACTGACACCGTGCAAGCAGCGCTCGGCCACAGGCATGCCAGCGCGCATGCACGGACTCAAACGGCGCGGGCTGGCGCCCGGTACCCGCTAGGTTGAGCTGGAGGCGAGCATGGCAATCGCTCCATTTCATCCAGCCCCGGCGCCTGTTCGGCGTCCGCCGCGTCGCGACGGCGAAAAGCGCCGCACGCGTCTTGCGCTGATCGCTGCAGCTGTGGGCATCGCTGCTGCACTCACGGCCTACGCGATCTCGCCGGGTGTCAGGCACGCAGTTGGGCACGCCGAGCACAGCGTCCGCCATGCGGTCAGCAACATCTTCGATCACGATGCTGCGAAGGGCTCAAGCGACGATGCCAAGCACGCCAAGCACGCTATCGCGCGCGCAACCAAAGCCAAGATCAAGAAGACCCTCGGCCACCAAACGGCCGCAGCGACGCCCAAGGGTGCCGGCGCCGGTCACAGTCGCGACCACACCCGGGTTCACAGCGGCGGCTAAGCACGGCTGAAGTCCTTGGCGGCCACGGTCGGCGCCAATGGCCACCGGTAGCATTAGCCCTGCGCCGACGTAGCTCAGCTGGTAGAGCACTTCACTCGTAATGAAGGGGTCCGGGGTTCGAGTCCCCGCGTCGGCTCCTTAGCCCGGAACCGGGACCGCACGTAATGTCCGCATGGGCGCCGGACAATCAGCCGCGGGCCTACATTGCTGGCCGTGGGCGTAATCGCAGCCTCAGCGGTCGTACGCGCCGCCACGCGGCCTGACAGCCGTGACGACGATCGCGCGAGCCTCCACATCCAAGCGGATGAGCGCGCGCCAATCACCGACGCGCAGGCGCCACTCTCCCCGTCGTCCTTGGAGGCTCCGGACATCCCCCGCCGGTAGTCGGTCGATGGCCGCGAGGACGCGCTCGCGTTCGTTGCGAGGAAGGCGCCGGAGTGCTTTGGCGGCGACGGGGGCAACGACGGGCTCCCATGCCGGTAGTTCAGGCGTCAGTCCCGGACTCCGTACGCAGCTGAGTCAGATCGATTCCCTCACCGCGCCGGTAGGCCGCCCACCCGTCGTCGGACGCTGCCCGGTCGTCGTCGCCGTAGGGCTCATCGTCCAGCGGAGCTGCCTCCAAGGCCGCAAGAACAGGGTCCTTGGCGCGAGTCAGCATGATCCCGGCCGCATCCACACTCTCGTCTGGGAGCTCATCTACGAGGCGGTGGAGCTCGGCTCTTGTCATCTCGGTAAACGTAGCATCGGGGCGGCTGCCCGGCGGTGAATCTGAGAGCGTTGGCGCGTCCATTCGGCACCGATCGCACGGCTGAGGTCATCAGTGCGGCTGGGCGCTCACTCGCGGGTGTACTGCCGGATGCAGCCGGCCTGCGTGTCGGCGCCTCGGGTTCACCGGGAACCAATCCGTGTCCCGAAATATTTTCCCAACTGGTTCCCTGGGGCCACCTTTGGGGCCGCCCGCGCCGACCTTCTGCCTCCTGCTTGTGGCTCGCTGGGCCGCCGGATGCGCGGGACTCGCTTGCAGCGGCGTTTGGATCAAGGTGCTCGAGCAGACTGTCGCCAGGGTGCCCGAAACGCAGTCCAGCAATCGTGCACACCTGCGAGCGGCAGGATTACACTGGCTCCATGTCCGTTGACCGGCTCCGGGCGGCAAGCCCGCTATCAAATCGACCGGCACGGCTTGGTCGTGCGTAGCGCCGCTCATCGCCGTCGTCGGCACGCCGAAGCCGGCCCAAGCGCTGGCGGCATTCCATCACGGCTGGTTGCTGGCCTCGGTTGCATCCGCCGTCGCCATCGCGTGGATGCTGCATCCTCAGGGTCAGTCCACGTCCGCGGAAATGGCTGAGTCACTCGCGTGATGAGCGCTGAGGAGGGTATGGGTCCCGCGGACTCCGGAACAGAAGACCGGGTCGTGGATTGGCTGCCACCGGGCGCCACACCCGGGATGCTCCGAGAAGGCATTGAGAAGGCGGTCCCGTTCAATGTCCACAACGACGTGAGCGTTGGAGCGATCGATTACGGGCGAGGCGAAGCCAGCCTGCCCGACGCGCCGCACCTCCACAACCACCTCGGAACTGTCCACGGCGCGGCGTTGTTTGCGGTCGGCGAGGCCGCTGCCGGCGCGGCTTTGCTGTCTACGTTCGCGAAATACCTCAGCCAGCTTCGCCTCAACGCGCAGGCCGCGGAGATCACCTATCTACGCTGGGCCCGAGGCGTCATCACAGCGCGGTCGGTCCTTGCGGCCGATGTGGAGGATCTGCTCGGACAGCTGCGTGAGCGCGGCCGCGCCGAGCTGCGCGTCGACGCAGTCCTGTTCGATGAGGACGACGCGAAGGTCGCCAAAATGACCCTTCAGTTTCAGCTGCGGTGGGGCGACGGGATTGCCGCTGACCAAGCTTAGGCTTGAAGATCTTCGCTAAGGGCACCACCACCGCTCCTATGGTGCTGAACCTTGCAGACGCGCTGACGCTTCAAGCGCTTCGGTCAAAGGGCTGGCAGTTCGCGGGCACAACCTCGCGTTCGAGTTTGCAGTGTCAAGACGGCTGCATTGACGGCCGCCAAACCGTGTCCCGAAATATGTCCCCAACTCCGCAATTCTGAGGTCATCTGAGCCCACCTCATATGCCGGAAAGCCTCTGAAAACAGCTCCTAGCAGGGCTTTTCCAGACACTCGTAATGAAGGGGTCCGGGGTTCGAGTCCCCGCGTCGGCTTTTCGTTGGATGGGCGACGGTTGGGCGTTCTTGCAAACCGATCGTTGGTTTCGCACTTTTGCTGACGTCTTGGCCGGAGCAACCGCGCAGCGAGACGATGCCCAAGCAGGTCAGCCCAATCGGAACCAGCGTCATAGAGGACATCGAACGCAAGGAGGCCCGCAACAAGGGCTACCGCGAAGCCAAGGAGCGACTGGCGCCGTTTGAGCAGATCGCCCGGATCGCGATCATGCGGCGGGCACATCTGGGCCTCTCTCAGCAGCAGGTCGCCGAGCGGATGGGAACCACGACATCCGTCATTTCCCGGAT
>CAJCHW010000147.1 GCA_903970125.1 Chlamydiota bacterium | reverse complement strand
CCGGCTGATATGGGTGGTCTTGTCAAGTTGGGACAGCGGTCGTGGGGAGCGGGGCGTCATTGAGCCGCTCTTTGGTGGTGCTGTAGCTCGGAGTGCGGGTGGCAGCCGGGGCTGCGAGGGCAGTCAGGCTGATATGCGAGGGCTGGGTACCTCAAGACGATTCTTCGCTGCGCCTGGGCCGCCGTCTAGAAACGAGCGCGCCAACCGGTGGTCGGTGCTCATAGCCGGATCGCGGACCCCGTGTGACGCGGCGCCGGCCGCCACCCCCACTCCGAACGGGATGTCTGGGTTGGGTTCAGTCGGGCTGGTTTGAGATCTCCCAGACGAAGCACGCGAGCTCCCGAGCGACAGCGACCGCGACGGTCGTGCGTTTCTTGCCGCGTTCGGAGTCGAGGTGTGACCAGCGGCGGTGCAGCCGCAGCTGCGCCCGCCATGCCGCGTCGATCGCGGCCGGTGGCTGGCCGTGCTGGCGGCGCTTGAGTGTCAGTGACAGGGCTGGCGTGCGCCGGTAGTGCCAGGCCGCCTCGACGAGCAGCCTGCGGGCATGGCTTGACCCGGCTTTCGTGATCGACCCCTGGGTGCGCTTCTCCCCGGAGGAGCGCTCGGATGGGACCAGGCCGAGATAGCTGGCGAGCTGCTTGGGGTGCGCGAACGCCGTGATGTCTCCGATCTCTGCGACCAGCCCGACCGCGGTCAGGGTCTCGACACCGCGCAGGCAACGCAACCGCGCGACCGTCGGCGCCCACGGCCCCTTGACGGACTCCTCCACGATCAGGGCATCCAGCCGGTCGCGTCTGGCGAGCAGCACCTCGTGGTGAGCCAGGTACTCACCGAAGACAACCTCAAGGAGTGGTTGGTCAAGGCGCGTCCTCGAAAGCCACCTCAGATGCGCCTGGGCCCATGTCTCGCCTGGGCCCGTCCAGATCAGCCCATTGCGCAACAAGAGCTTGGAGATTCGATGACGGGCGCGCATCAGGTCCCCGCGCAGGTCCTCACGGGCACGCACGAGGTCACGCAACGCCTCGAGCTCGGGCGCCGGGACGAGCACCGGGCGCAGCTGACCAGCCGCGTGGAGCCGCGCGAGCTTCAAAGCGTCGCGCGTGTCGGTCTTGATCCGGTCACCAGGCTGGCGCGGGATCGCCCCCGGTGCGCAGACCATCACTTCAACGCCGGCCACCCGGGCCGCCCGCGCCAGCTCAAAACCCGTGGGTCCTGCCTCATAAACAGCACGCACCTCCCCGGGAAGGGACTGCAACCACTCGATCGCAGCAGCCGACGATCCCGGCAACTGCGCCTTCCACACCTCGCCCGACCCCAGCTGCACAGCAGCCGCAGCCGTCTTCCTGGCATGCACGTCAAGCCCAGCGAAGCAGATACCGTCAGACATGTCGACGCTCCCTTTCCATCGATGCGGTAACCAGCCCGCGCCATACGATGCGCGGGAGCGTCGACGATTTCAGCTCAGGAGCCCGGCGAGGACGCCGCCACCCATACTGTCTAGCCTTGCCGTCGATGCTCGCGCGCGACTATCACGAGCGCCTGTGGGCGGACATGCCCGAGCGGCTCGCCCCGCCCGGCCTCGCGCTGCGGCGCTCCTTCCTGCTCGAGCATGCACGCGCGCTGGCGAGCGCCGGAGCGGCCACGGCGCTCGACGTGGGCTGCGGTGAAGGCGAGCTCACGGCCACGCTGGCCGGCGCCGGTGTGGCGGTCGTCGGCATCGACGTCGCCGAGGAGCCGCTGCGTCGCGCACGGGCGCGACATCAGGGGCTCGACCTTCGCCTCGTCCCCGGAGAAGGGCCCTGGCCGCTTGAGGATGCGAGCTTCGACATCGTCTGGTCGGGCGAGACGATCGAGCACGTCGCCGACACCGCTGCGTGGCTCTCTGAGGTGCGGCGCGTGCTGCGCTCAGAGGGCAGCCTGCTGCTCAGCACACCTGCTCACGGCCGCCTGGCGGTGCTCGCAATGGCGCTTTCCGGCGGCGCGTTCGACGCCCACTTCGATCCCCGCTCGGAGCATCTGCGCTTCTACACGCGCCGCACGCTCGCGGACCTGCTCGGCGACTTCGGCTTTTACGACATCCATGTGAGGGCGGCCGGCGGGCTTCCGGGCGCGCGCCGCACCCTGCTCGCCTCGGCGCGACGCTCGCGCTTCTAGCGTCCCCAGCCCGGCTCGCGGCGGCGCTCGCCGCTTCAGCGTGCGCTCGCCGTTAGCGCCGCCACGTAGTCATTCTCGA
Organism: Chlamydiota bacterium; assembly: GCA_903970125.1. GTDB lineage: Bacteria > Actinomycetota > Thermoleophilia > Solirubrobacterales > Solirubrobacteraceae > Palsa-744. The sequence continues at coordinate 346 of CAJCHW010000147.1, read as the reverse complement.
TCGTGACCGCTTCTTCGTTGCCGGCGCTGATCAGTTCCGGTGCGACGGACTCCGGGTCGAGGTAGATCGCGGCGCCGAGCTCGTCCACCGCCGCCAGCGGATCGCTCGACACATCGTCCTCGCCGAGCGCGAGCCACGTTTCCGGGTTGGACGGCTGCAGGCGCACGGCCCGCGCGAGCGTCGCGCGGGCGGCGCCGTGTTCACCGCCTGCCTGCTGAACGGTCGCGAGGTTGATCAGCGCGCGCGCCGACAGCGGGTCCTCCGAGACGGCGCTTTCGGCGTCGGCGCGCGCGGCCGGCCGGTCTGAGGCCAGCCGCACAAGCGCCCGCTGCGAGGCTTCTTCGGC
>CAJCHW010000146.1 GCA_903970125.1 Chlamydiota bacterium | reverse complement strand
GTCGATGGCTGCGGTGCTTGCGGACGACGAGGGACTACACGCTGTCGGAGAGCAGGCATCAACACACACAGACAATGACGGGGAGGTGATCGAGCTCAGCGCCGGCTGAGCAGTCGACTTCACCAACGAGCTGGGTTATCCGGAGCTCGGCGTTATCCGAACCCGCAGACGACAGCCCTTGCAAATAGCGATGTCTGAAGTCGGATGGGCTGGATAACACGGGGGCTGCTGCCGAGACAACCGGCGTGTCGTGCTCGGAGGAACCGCCCGCCCAGGAGCCCCAGTCGGTCAGGTCCCTCGCTGCGATGACGGCGGGGTTCGCCGCCGAGCTTGACCGTCTGGGCTACGCGCCCGTAACCGCGGACACGTATCTGCGGCGGTGTGCGCAGCTCAGCCGGTGGTTGGCGGCCCAGGACCTCGGCGTGGCAGCGTTGTCGCCAGAGGTCATCGAGCGGTTCTGCGCGGTGCGCCGAGCGGCGGGTTACCGCGATTCCGTGAGCCTCCGGGGGGTCACACCGCTGTTGCGGTACTTGCGGGCCACCGGGGAGCTGCGACCAGAGACCGCCCAGGCGGTGGGGCCCGTGGAGGTACTGCTGGGTCGGTTCCACATCTGGCTTGCACGAGAGCGTCACCTCGCGCCAGCAACCGTCGTTACATATTCGGTGCACGCGCGGAGGCTGCTTGAGCGGCTCGCGACCAGCGACCGGGTCGAGCTTGAGCGGCTTGATGTCGCGTTCGTGCGGCGATTCGTGCTGGAGGTCTGTCCAGGGCAGGGCCGCGCGTCGGCGAAGCTGACTGTCGTCGCGATTCGGCAGCTGCTCGCGTTCCTGTATTTCGAGAGGGAGCTTGAGCGGCCGCTTGATATGGCGGTGCCGTCGGTCGCCAGCGCCCAGCTCTGCGGTCTGCCGAAGCGGCTTGCGCCCGGCGACGTTCAGCGGCTGCTGGACAGTTGTGATCCGACGACGCAGACCGGACGGCGGGACTTCGCCATCCTGATCGTGTTGGCGAGGCTCGGGATCCGGGTCGGCGAGGTCGCTGGACTTGCGCTTGAGGACATCGACTGGCGCGCCGGGGAGATCACTGTGCACGGCAAGGGCGCGATGCACCGGCTGCCGTTGCCCGACGCGGTTGGTGAGGCGATCGCCGGCTATTTGCATGATGGACGCCCCAAAAACGCCCTTGGCAGGACGGTGTTCGTGACCGTGCTCCCGCCGCATCGTGCGATGTGCCGATCGGCGGCCTGCTGGGTCGTGGTCCGCGCCTCGGAGCGCGCCGGGCTCCAGCATGTCAACCCGCATCGGCTCAGGCACACGTTGGCGAGCGAGATGCTCGCGGGCGGCGCAGATCTCCCCGCGATCGGCCAGGTGCTCGGACATCGGATGCTCGCGAGCACCGCGATCTACGCGAAGGGCGATCGGCAGACGCTGCGGCAGATCGCCCGCCCCTGGCCAGGGGCATCGCAGTGAGCACCCTCGGTGAGTCACTCGATGAGTACCTGACCGTCCGTCGCGCGCTCGGCTTCAAGCTCGTGCAGATCGAGCGGCTTCTGCGCGGATTTGTCAACCATCTCGACCATCTCGACGAAGAGCGGATCACGATCAAGACGGCCGTCGAGTGGGCGATTCTGCCCGGCGGATCGGACTCGCTGCACTACTCACGGCTCGCGGCGATTCGCGGGTTTGCGACCTACCTGCACGGCGTCGATTCCGCGGTCGAGATCCCCGACGTGTCGCTCTTGCCAAACGGGCCGGCGCGACGCCGGCCGTTCCACTACACAGACGAGGAGATCCTCGCGCTGATCGAGGCTGCCGACACGCTGCGCACGGCGCACCGCGCCGCCACCTACCAAACGCTGATCGGTCTCTTGGCCTGTGCGGGGATGCGGATCGGAGAGGCGATCGGCCTGGACGGACAGCACTTCGACCCGGGGCTCGGGGTGCTCGTGGTCCGTGGCAAGCTAGAAAAAGTCCGCGAGCTGCCGCTTGCGCCGAGCGCCACCGCGGCGCTAAGCGCCTATCTTGCACGCCGGGATCGCCCATCCTCGCCGGTGGGGGAGCGGGCGCTGTTTGTCTCCACGCCGGGCACGCGGCTTGAGCTCCACGACGTCGAGAAGACATTCCGACTGCTGCGCGATCGCGCCGGGGTCCGGCCACGCGCTGGGTGTCGGCCGACGCTGCACGGGCTGCGACACACGTTCGCGATCCGGACGATGCTCGACGCCTACCAAACGGGCGTCGACGCCGGTGCGCGGCTCGGGATCCTTTGCACATACCTGGGCCATGTCGAGCCCGCGCACACGTATTGGTACCTGCACGCCGCGCCGGAGCTGATGAGTGTCGCCGCAGACCGGCTCGAGCGCCACGAGCAGCAGGCACGATGAGCGCTGTCGCGCCGTCCCTTCAGGCGTTTTTCAGCGACCGACTGATCCGACAACGTCGCGTTAGCCCACACACGCTCCGTGCCTACCGCGACACGATCCGGCTCCTGGTCACGTTTGCGGCGCAGCGCGCCGGCACCTCGGCGTCGAAGCTCACATTCGATGACCTCGACAGCCGCGTGATCGGCGCCTTCCTAAACCATCTCGAAGACGACCGTGGCTGCTGCCCGCGAACCCGGAACACGCGGCTGGCCGCGATTCGCTCGTTCTATCGCTACGCCGCGCTCCAACATCCCGAGCACGCTGCGACGATCGAGCGCGTGCTCGCGATCCCTCTGAAGCGCCACGACCGCACGCTCATGACCTGGCTGACGGCGCCGGAGCTGGACGCGCTGTTGGCCGCCCCCGACCGCCGGACCTGGACCGGCCGCCGCGACCACGCGATGATCCTCGTTGCCGCGCAAACCGGGCTGCGCGCGTCGGAGCTGACCGGCACGATGATCGCCGATGTCGCGCTCGGCGCCGGCGCGCACATCGTCACGCTCGGCAAGGGCCGCCGAGAGCGCGTCACGCCGCTCACAGACACGACCGCAAAGACGCTCACCCTCTGGCTGAAGGAGCGCGGCGGCAATCGGAGCGACCCGCTGTTCCCGACCAGAACGGGCGGGGCCATGACCCGCGACGCACTCGCCCGCCGGCTCACGAAATACCAGGCTGCAGCCGCGCCGCGCTGCCAATCGCTTCGCGCAAAGAACATCACCCCCCACGTCCTGCGGCACACCGCCGCGATGCGGCTGCTGCACGCCGGAATCGACACCTCCGTGATCGCGCTGTGGCTAGGGCACGCCGAGATCCAGACAACGCAGGTCTACCTCCATGCAGACCTGGCAATCAAGGAACAGGCGCTCGCTAAAGCAGCGCCAATCGACAGCACCCCCGGCCGCTATCGCCCACCCGATCGGCTCCTGGCGTTCCTGGAAGCTCTCTGATTATCGGGACCATCGGCGACGCCTTCGCTGGTCCAGCCCGCCGAAAGGGGCCAGGTCCACATAACGCCGAGCTCTGGATAACCCAGCTCGTTGGTGAAGTCGACTGCTCAGCCGGCGCTGAGCTCGATCACCTCCCCGTCATTGTCTGTGTGTGTTGATGCCTGCTCTCCGACAGCGTGTAGTCCCTCGTCGTCCGCAAGCACCGCAGCCATCGAC
>CAJCHW010000145.1 GCA_903970125.1 Chlamydiota bacterium | reverse complement strand
GCCCAGGCGCTGCGCGAGCGGCCCGTTGAGAACCTACGCGTGATCCTGCTGTCGACCGGATCCGAGGAGTCCTTCATGGAGGGGATGCGCGGCTTTGGCGCCCGGCACTTCCCGACGCTCCCACCCAACCGCACCCGGTTTCTGTGCCTGGAGTGCCTGGGTGGACCGACGCTGACGCTGCTGGAGGGCGAGGGGATGCTGCGGATGCGTGACTATCCCGCCCATGCCCGCGAGGCCCTGGCGGCGGCCGCACGCAGCGCCGGTGTAACGCTCGGCCGCAACCTGCGCACGGTCGCGGCCACCGACGCCTTGATCGCCTTGCGCGCGGGCTATGACGTGGCGCTTTTGGCGTCGGTCGACTACACCCACCTCCCGTCCAACTACCACTGGCGAAGCGATACCCCCGAGAACCTGGACTGGGAGACCATTGGCGAGGCTATCGCCGTGACCGAGCAGTTCGTGCGTGACGCCACTCCGGCGCAGACTCGCCCCGTCTGATCCGCAGACCCGTCGCGCCGTCGCGCCGCTGCGCGCTGGGCCCGCGCCCGCGCCCAGTTACGCTCGGCGTCGGGCCAGAAACTGGTAGACCGCGGCGAGGTCGAGTTCGAAGAGATTCTGCGAGACGCGCAAATACAACCGCCAGATACGCGTCCGTTCTGACCCCACGAGCCGCTCTACATCATCGATGTTTTCGTCGAAGCGCTGCGCCCAGTGGGCCAGGGTAACCGCGTAGTCGAGCCGGAAGGACTCCGAGTGTTCGCTGACCAGCCCCGCGCGCTCGAGCGCCATCTGGACGCGTGAGGGCAACAGCAACTCGCCGTCCGGGAACACGTAGCGACGCGTGGAGACGTCGTCGTAGATGGCCTCGCCCACGGCCAGTGCCGCGATCCCGTGATTTAGCAAGCGGCCTCCCGGTGCAAGCAGCGAGGCGAGAATCCGCGCATATTCGTCGATCTGGCGCTCGCCGACGTGCTCGACACAGCCGATCGCGGCGATCGCGTCGAAGGGCTCCTCGTGCAGCTCACGGTAGTCGGCGACCCGGAACTCGACCCTGTCGGCCACGCCGGCTTCGGCAGCGTGCTCTTTGGCAAGCGCCACCTGGGGCTCGGACAGCGTGATGCCGAGCACCGAGACGCCGTACTGGCGCGCAGCGTGAATCGCGAAGGCGCCCCAGCCACAGCCCACGTCGAGCACGCGAATGCCCGGCGAAAGCCCGAGCTTGCGCGCGACGAGGTCGAACTTGGCGACCTGTGCCTCCTCGAGTGTGCGCGCGCCGTCGCGGAAGACCGCGCAGGTGTAGGCCATCGAGGGATCCAAGAACAGGCTGAAGAACTCGTTGCCCGCGTTGTAGTGGTAGCGGACGGCGCGCGCATCGCGCTCGACGCTGTGAGGCTCCCCATCCATGACCGTCTCAAGCGCGGGCCGGCGCGGTACGCCGGCTGAAGTCGCGGCGACAAGCGCCGCGGCGGCGACCGAAACAGCGCCGGCAGGGGCGATTGCAGGCGGCGTGACCCAGTAGGGGAAGATCACGCGCACCGACGCGTCGAGGTCCTCGAAGTCAAGCGAACCTTCGACGTAGGCGCGGAACATGCCAAGCCGAACGGGCGCGCGCACCATGTGGGCGATCGCCATCGGCGACCGGACGTCGAACACGGGCGCGCCCGGCTCGGTGGCCGCTACCGTCGTGCCGTCCCAGAAGCGGATTTCAAAAGGGCGCTCGGGCAAAGCGCTCGCAAGCGCGCGCCGCAACGGCGCGGTGAGCATGCGCGCGGGTCTGGTTTGCAGCGCGCGCGGGGGCGGCACAAACGTGGGCGCCGCCAGCGGGTAGCGGACCTGCGCAGAGCGCTGCGGCCACGCCGCCGTGGGCATACCTTCGCCCCTGGATTGTGGGTCTCCAAATCGCCTACCGTTCCGTGGCGCCTGTAACGACGTTTCCAGCTCCATGTCCGTATCTCCTAGTGGCCGTGGAGTCGTCCGGCGTGGACTGACTCCACCTCAGGTCTGGGCTGCCAGCGCTGCCCTTGGCTTGAGCCTCCTTAGGCTGACTGAAACGGTAGCGAGTCAACCGCGATAGCGCAAATTGGAACTTTCGGTCAGTCGGTCGGCGGGGTGTGCCGGCGCCTGTGGTGTCGCAGAGTCTTCGCGCCGCCGATCGTCGCGACCGTGCGGGAGCGGTACACCGCGCCGGCCGGGGTATACGCCGTGATTGTCACCGCTGCCTTGTGTACGCGTCGGCGTCTGAGCAGCGCCCGTCCTTGAGCGGCGAGGCGCAGCCTGACGATCTGAGTGTGGCCGCCGGCCACGTCGAAGCTGCCCGTGGCGAGCGTCACGCGCCGCGCCTCGCGCTTGCCGTGCCGGTGCACCCCGACGACCAGCTCGGTCAGCGTGCGCACAGTCACCGTGCCGGCACAGCTAGTCACGTCGGCCGGGCAGCTCACCCTCGACGCGATCACGCCCGATGGCCTGATGCCCAGACGCCTCCGCGTCAACGTGACTTCGGGCTTGGCGGTCACCGAAGCCGGTTCGGGCTTGGCCGCCACCGCCGCCACCGCCGCCGCCGCCGACGATGGGCGCGCAGTGCTGGCTGTGCTTTCGAGGGCCGCCGGTCCGGGCTGCAAAAGCGCGGGCATCGTGGTGAACATGGTGATCGCGCCATATTCCGTCCCAAGTGCGTTTGTCGCGACCACGCGCGCGTCGTAGCCGGTGTCTGGAGTCAGCGCGAGCACGGCAGCGTTGACCGTCGCGCTGTTGTCACCTGATCCTGGGTTGGCAGTACAAGGCACGCTGGATACCGCCAGGTCCGTGGTTGGCGCGTATTCGAAGCGACACGACGTCACCGCTTCACTGTTTGGATTCACCTCGGCGTTCAGGGTCGCGCTGGTTTCGCCCACATCCGATGCCGCTGCGGTCACGACCGTCGGCGGGGCGGTGCCGATGCCGCTGAACTGCACTTCGTGCAGTCCGCCGGCATCCTCGCCGTTGATCGCCCACGAGGCGTGAGCCGGGCCGGGTGAGCGCGGAGAGAAACGAACTGTCTGTTCGGTTGTTTCGGCTGCCTGCAGCACCGTTCCCTCGTCCAACGCGGTGGTGGCAGCGAAGCCGTCGCTGATCGGAGGCTTGGACTTCGTGATCTCAACCGCCGAGCCGCCGCTGTTGTTCAGGCGAAAGCTTCTGGTCGCGGTCGTGCCGACGGCGACCTTGCCGTATTCAGCCAGTTCGGTGGAAAGCGTCAGTTCTCCGGGTGTGGCGGCGGTGCCGGACAGGCCGACCTCCACGTCACCTCCAGTCGTATTCAGCGTGATTTCTCCGGTGTAGGCGCCTTCTGCGATGGGATCGAACGTGACCGTGATCGTCAGCGAACCGCCGGGCGCGATCTCGGCGCCGGTACGGGGCACCCCGGAAGCGCCAAACGGCTGCTTTGGAAGCGTGACTTCGTTGATCGTCAGTGCTTCGCCGCCAACGTTGCGAAAGGTGGCGCCCGCCGACAGCTCGCCGCCGGGGGTGGTGCCTCCGAAGGTCACTACCGGCGGTGTCGCTTCGAGCTTTGCGTGGGCTGTCTGGCCAACGCCGGACAGCGAAAACGCGTCAGTCTTGCCGGTGCTGGTCCTGGCGGTGAGCGTAGCCCCCACCTGCCCGCTCGCAGTCGGCGTGAACGTGATCGGCACTTCGATCTGCTGGCCTGCTGAAAGCGTCGCGGGCAGAGCACTCGACGGTGTGCCGACCGTGAACTCAGACGAGCTGGACGTCAAACTCGAGAGCGTGAGCGACTGGCTGGCGGTCAGCGTTAGCGTGTGCTCACTGCTCTGACTCAAGGTGGTGGTGGGAAAGACGCTGGCGGCGCCCACCAAAAGCGGTGTGACCGGGGAACCAAACGCCAGCACGTGGCCGTCGCGCGTACCCACATAGAGACGTCCGTTGGCAACGCCGGGGATCGCGAACTTGGACGAGGTGCCGATCGGGTCGCTCCAGACCAGCCGCGGTGCGCCGTCCACTGGGACCGGTTCGTACGCGCGCAACTGGGCGCCTTCGCCCGTCCCATTCGGTGTCCACTCGGTCCAGACCAGCGCTGATCCTGCTTCGGTGCCATTCGAGGTGATGATTGGGGCCCCGGAGGAGTACCCGAAGGATTCGGCCGAGGTGCCCTGCAGCGACAGCGTCGGCTCGCCAGTCCCGGAAAGGCCGTACTTGTAGACCGTGAGATTGCCGGCGCCACCGACCTGGCCCGACGCCGCCGCGGTCGGGATGTAGACCCAGCCGCCTTCTCCCGGCCACACGCCGGGACGCGACCACACGCCGCCGTTCGGCCCGACCCGGTCGACAACGGCGTCGGAACCACCAGGTCCCTGAGCGAAGCCTCCGAGTTCTTCGCTGTTGAGCAGGTAGACGTATCCCTGCTTGCCCACGGCTACCGCCAGGTGCGGAATCGCCAGCGTGCCGAAGTATTCGCCGGGCAGGATCGTGACCCCGCCCGACGCAAAGTCCGCGTCGTATTCGGAAAGCAGGGTGGCGTCGAAGGGCGCAAAGAAGTTGGTGGCCACGAGGGAGCCGTTCGGCTGCACGCTCAGGCGGACGACCGACTCGCCGAGGTCGGCGGGGGGGTCGTCAGACGGCGCCGGAGTTGCGGGAGCTTCGCCGTTGCCAGTGCTGAGCAGAATGGAACCTTCGCCATCGGAGGCCAGCCCGGAACCCGACTGCCAGATGCCGGCACCGACGCCTGTCTCGTCGGCCACCCAGCGTGCTTTGACTTCGCCGGTGGTTGGGCCTTCGGTTGACACTCCGAACACCCAACCCTGCCAGGGCGACATGTCGCAGTCGGAGCCGAACGCGGCGTAAACGACGCCTTCCATCAGCAGCAGGCCCGGGCGCTGCAGCTGGTCCGTTGCTTCAAAGGTCTGCCCCGGCGCGTTCTGAGCCGTACCTGCGAGCAGCACGGGGAACCCGGGCTCCTCTTCACCGGTCTTGACATTGATCGCATCCATGTACCAGCGCGCAGGCCCGGAGCCGGTGCCCGAGGCGTAGGTCTTGTGGGTCATATAAGCGATATGGGTCGCCGGATCGATGACCGGCGTGGAGGTGACGCCGACCCAGGGGGCCAGATCGGCGCAATCGAGGTCGGCCGGGTTCCACGGTTCGCCCAGGTTCAGCGGCTTTGGCCAGAGCATCGCTCCGGTTTCGGGATTCAGCCCGTACACCTCGTTCTCCTCGGTGGCGACAAGCAGAGTGCCATCGTCGAGCAGGGGCTGAGCGTAGACCTGACCTTCGACTGGCGCCGACCAGAGCTGGCCAAAAGTGCCGCCGGCGACGATTTCCGGTGTGATCGCGGCGTTCGGGTACCAGCCGGTGCGCAGATCGCTGCCCGAGTTGGTCAGCGAGGTTCCTTCGGTCTCCTGTGAAGCTACAGCGGGCGCAGCAGCAATGAGCACACACGCTGCACAGATGATCGGTATTGCCCGCACGCAGCGCATAGAGTGTTGCCGTCCCGAGTCTCGATGCCGGACAGACGAGGCTCGGAGCATACCGTGGCCGACAGGGTGCCCGTGCTGGCCCCGGCGCGATCGAACGAGTGGACGCATGGGCGCGCCTGTGCCACTGCTGACGTGTTACTGGTACATGTGGGCTTATGTGTGCTTCGATGACCAAAACGCTTAGCGTGGGGGCTGGCCGGACGGCAGCGCTGCTGACGTGTGCGCTGGCCGGCGTCTGCGCCAACGCTCTGGCGGCATCCGAGCCGGCGCCCGCGCGGCTGGCCGGCCACGCGGCGAGCGCCTGCTCGCGTAACTGCAAAGCAGGCGACGCTGAGCTTGTGGTGCGCTCGGCCTCGGCGACGCTCGCCGGTGGCAACTGGCTCGTCGGTGTCGCCGTGATCAAGAACTCCGGCACCCGACGGGCACGGCGGTCGGTCGTGGGCGTCAACTGGCGCCGTGGCGCGCACGGGACCGTGAACGGGCTGGGCCGGTTCTCATTGCCTGCGCTCGGGTCCGGGCACGAGCTGCAGGCGCGCTTCGAACTGCCCGTCCCAGGAGGCTCTGTGGCCGGCAGTTATCTGGTGAGCGTGTGCGCCGACGCCGCGCCCACAATTCGTCAGGCGCCGAACGGCCAACGCTGCCGCCGCGCCGGCGCCGTGGTCGTACCTTCAACGCAGCCGGCACAACCGACGGGTGCTGCGGGTGTGGCGGGAAGGTCGGCTGAAAACCCGTCGTTCCAGGCCGCGATGGCGCACCAGGGCACAACAACGACCACCACCACAACAACGACCACAACCACCGCGACGATCACAGGCCCGCCGCAAGCCACAATCACCGCCGGTCCGTCAGGGTGGGTGGACTCCACCTCGGCCACGTTCGCGTTTGTGTCAAACGAGCCCAACACCAGTTTCCAATGTGCGCTGGATGGCGCCACATGGACGGCGTGCGTGAGTCCGCAGGCCAACACGGAACTCACGCAGGGACCGCACACCTTCACGGTGCGCGCGATCAATGCCGCCGGTGAAACCCAGCTCACGCCCACCGAAAGGTCCTGGACGGTGGACACGATCGCGCCCACCACCACCCTCGACGCGGAGCCGAGCGGCGAAGTGACGAGCGCCTCCGCTGAAATCAGCTTCAACTCAAACCAGGCCAACAGCACTTTCGAATGCAGTCTCGATGGAGCAGGCTTCTCAACTTGCGTCTCGCCGCTGAAACTGAGCAGTCTGGCGCCAGGCCCGCACTCCTTGACGGTACGGGCCAAGGATCCGGCCGGCGGCACCGACCCCACCCCGCCGAGTGCACACTGGGACTACGTGGTACCCACCATCGACCTCTGCGGTCCGATCGTCCACAACCAGACGATCTCGCTCCAATACGCAGCGCAGTACATCGTCACGTGCCCCGTCACGATCGAAGCCGGCGTAACCGTCACGGCGGAGCCGGGCGCGGTCATCAAGGGCGAAGGCCTGACGGGCATCGAGGTCAGCGGCGTGCTGGACGCCGTCGGCACGCCCTCCGAACCGGTCATATTCACCTCGGTCAACGACGACTCGGTGGGAGCAGTCACCGGCGACGGTTCACCGAAGGCCGGCGACTGGAATGGAATTGCGGTCGAAGACGGGGGTTCCGCCGACCTGCTTGGCACGACGCTCGAGTACGCCACCACCGCCCTGTCAGCTGCAAACGAAGCCGATGTCACGATTCATGGGTCGGTCCTCAACTCGACGCTCGGCGTCTCGTCGAACACCTACGTCGACGCGACCGAAGTCAACTGGGGCAGCCCCTCGGGCCCGCAACCCGTCGGTAACGGCACGCCCGTCGGAGGCGAGGGCGTCTGGGCGACGCCGTGGGTGGGCTACACCGAACCGTCGGAAACGGGCACCGCCTCCTGGCAACCGTCGACGGTTGGGTGCACCGACTTTGTGGTCATTGGCGCGCGCGGGTCCGGCGAACCACCGCAGGGCAACCCTGCCACCTTCTCCAGCAACGAATCCGGCTTCGGCGTGCACGCCAGGGAGGCGTATGCGGGCTTTGAGGCCGCGATGGGTGAATCCGGCTACAACAGTCAGGAGTTCGAACTGCTTGGCCTGCACTACCCGGCGCTGAGCGTGACCCTACCATTCTTTTTGCGCCCTGAATACGTCGAAAGCATCGCGGCGGGCGAGCAGGAGCTGGTCTCGGAACTGAAGCAACTGGCAAGCGCGTGCCCGGACCAACGCGCCGTGCTGATCGGCGACTCGCAGGGAGCGCTCGTCGTCCACCTGGCTTTGCGCGAACTGGCCCAATCGGATCCGTCGATGCTGTCGGGACAACGGATCGCAGGGGTGATGCTGATCGCCGATCCCGCGAGGGTTGCCCACGGCAAGGAAACGCTCTGGGAACAGCCCGAAGTGCAAGCCACAGAAGGCTCTGCAGTGGCCAACGCACCCGGCGTGTGGACGGCCGCGGGGGCCCGAGACTTCGGACCGCTGCCGTCTACCATCACGGAACGCACGATCAGCTTCTGTGCCGATCACGACTGGGTCTGCGCACAGGCATTCGGCGCGAACTGGTCGGTCCACGAGGGCTTCTATGGCGCCGCGAATCTGGGCGCAATGGGCCGCTGGATGGCACACAGAGTCCTGGCCGGTCACTGACTGCCCAACTGCGGGGCTGCAGGACGACTGCAGATGAGGCGCGCGGGGCGCCTGCGCAAAGGCGCGGCGCCGCCGCTGCGCGCGGTGACTCAGAACACGTGTTCCAGGCGCCAGCTCAGCGACAGGGCGCCCAATGAGCGTGCGGCTACCGCTGTGGTTCTTGCTGCGTTCAGGCCGTCGATAGCGACCGTGGCCATGCGCTGGCCCGCGCGCACCCTGTCTACGGCTGGGCCGGTCGCAACGTGCACCGCGAACGCCAGCCCGGCCCAGCCGATCTCGCGCAGGCTGGTCGCCGTGGTCGCGGTGGCACGCGCGCCGTCGGCCGCGCGCGCCGTGAGCACGCTTGCCCCGGCCGGTAGTACATCGGCGACCCGCAAGGCCGCCGCCGCTGAGTTGCCGAGTCGTTCGGCGGCGATCAAGGCCGCGTCGATCAGCGGTTCCGTGTGCTGGCCGAGGACCACCCCGAGGATGCTCAGGTGCTTGCCCGCGACGACAACTCGCTTGGCGAACATGAAGCAACCGCCCGCCGCTCGGTCAGAACCGGTCTTTATCCCGACATATCCGTCGTGTCCGAGCAGCGTGTCGTAGTTGGTGACCGTTCCTGCCACCGGCACCCGTGCGGATGACTCGTCGACGATGTCAGCGAACGCTGGGATCGCCATCGCCACGCGGGCGAGCTTCAGCTGGTCTGCTGCCGTCGAGCGCGTGGTGTCTTCAAAGCCGCTCGGGTCCGTGTAAGAGGTCGATGTCATGCCCAAGCGCTTGGCGGTGCGGTTCATGCGCGCCACGAACGCATAGCGGCCGCCGGCGTCGTAGATGGCCAGCAGCTCGGCGATGTTGTTGGCCGAGGGCAGCAGCAGTGCCTCCAGCGCCTGGCGCTCCGTGATCCGCTCGCCGGGGCTGACCGCAACGACAGACTCCGCGCGCTCCGCGCGCTCCTGCTCTTCGCTGGCCTCCGCGGGCGTGATGGTCATGACAAAGCCGTTGCCCCGTGCAGGCAGCGGGTGATCGAGCAGCGTCAAATACGCGGTCATTACCTTGGCCACGCTCGCGATCGGCACCGGCGTGTTCGGTCCCGAGGACCCGAAACCGCCCACGTTCTCGACTTCGACCGAAGCCTCACCTTCGCCGGGCCAAGCCAGCGCGGGCGTCCTTCCGGGCACGCGCACGTAACGCGCAAGCGTGCGGTGGATGGTGAGCGGTGGGTTGCTCAGCGTCGCGCTGCGTGCACCCACGGCCAATGCCAAAGCGACAACCGCGAACGCGACGACCGCAGGACGCCCTCGGCGATGTGGTCGGAGCGCCGCCCCTTTTCTTGTGCTCGCCACGGCGGTCGCGGACGTTAACGCAGCGACAGGCGGATGGCCGCAGTAGCCGTCACAGCGGGCCGGTTGCGTTGCCGGCGTCCGGTGTCCGGCGCCCGGCGTCCGGCGCACCGCGGGTGCCCGGCGTCCAGTGTCGGGCACCTGGCGCACCGCGGGCGTCCGGCGTCCGGCGCACCGATGCAGACGCCGGGAAAGAGCTAACAACGGTGGTAGCTTCAGACTCGTGAGCGATGTTCCCGCGCGCGATCTGACCGCCCTGCAGACGCTGCGTGCCAAACGCGTAGGAGTGTGGACGACTGCGCTTGACACCCTGATGCCAGAGCAGGCCGGCGAGCATGCAGCCGAGCTCCAGGCTCTCGGGTACGGGTCGCTGTGGTTTGGCGAGGCGTACGGTCGCGAGGCCTTCACCAACGCGGCACTTATGCTGGCGGCCACCGAGAGGCTCGTCATCGCCAGCGGGATTGCCAACATCTACGGCCGTGACGCTGTGACAGGCAACGCCGCCGGCCGCACGCTGCAAAGCGCGTACCCTGGGCGGCTCGTTGTGGGGTGGGGCATCTCCCACGCCCCGATCGTGCAACGGCTGCGCGGCCACAGCTACGGCAAGCCCGTCACGACCATGCGGGAGTACCTGGCCGCGCTCGACGACGCTCCCTTCTTCGCGGCATCTGCCGAGAGCCCGCCGCCACGCGTGCTCGCGGCGCTGCGTCCGAAGATGCTTGCGCTTGCCGGGGAGCTTGCCGACGGCGCGCACCCGTACCTGGTCACGCCCCAGCACACGCGCCAAGCGCGCGAGAGTCTCGGCGCCGGCCCCTTTTTATGTGTCGAGCAGGCCGTGGTCTTCGGCGGCGATCGCGAGGAGTTCCTCAGGCGTGCCCACTGGCATTTGGAGATCTACACGGGGCTGCCCAACTACCGGGCGTCGTGGCAAACCCAGGGCTTCGCAGAGGAGGACTTCGTGCGCGGTGGCTCGCAGCGGCTGAAGGACGCGATGGTCGCCTGGGGTGATGTTGACCGGATTGCGTCGCGTGTCCGCGAACACCTCGACGCCGGCGCCGACCACGTCGTGATCCAGGCGTTGGGCCAGAGTGCGTTCGATGTTCCCGTTGAGCAGTGGCGGGCACTGGCGCCTGAGCTGGTTGGCATCTGACGCGATCGCGGAGTGCGGTGGGCTCCAACGGTCAAACAGGGGCTGGTTCCGGCGCCCATCGTGTGGTGATCATCGGCGCGGGCTTCGGCGGCCTGTTTGCCGCCCGGCGCTTGAAGGGCGAGCTGGTGACGGTGACCGTGATTGACCGTACGACTCACCACCTCTTCGCGCCGCTGCTGTACCAGGTGGCGACGGGGATCCTCTCTGAGGGCGAGATCGCACCGCCGACGCGCGACGTGCTGCGCCACCAGTCAAACGCCACGGTCTTGCTCGGTGAGGTCACAGACGTCGACCTCGACGCGCACACGGTGACCTCGCGCGCGGGCACCCGCGAGCTGACGACCCCGTACGACAGCCTGATCGTCGCAGCCGGCGCTGAGACGTCGTACTTCGGCCACGACGAGATCGCGCGGCATGCCCCATCGCTGAAGGACATCGACGATGCGCTGGAGGTGCGCGGCCGGATCTTTGGCGCTTTCGAGATGGCCGAGCTGGATGAGGATCCAACGGCGCGCGGGCTGTGGATGACGTTCGTCGTCGTCGGCGCCGGCGCCACTGGTGTTGAGCTGGCCGGTCAGATCGCCGAGCTCTCGCGCAACACGCTGAAATCAAACTTCCGCAGGATCGATCCAGCCAATGCGCGCATTGTGCTGATCGACTCAGGCCCGCGGATCCTTGGGCAGTTTCATGAGCGCTTGGCGCATCGGGCCGCCGAGCGACTTCGCCGGCTGGGGGTCGAGATCGAGTTGGGTATACGCGTGGCAGCGATCGACGAGGGCGGCGTCGATCTGATCGCCGCAGACGGCACCGCCAGCCGCATCAAGGCCCGCACCAAGGTCTGGGCGGCCGGCGTGCAAGCGTCGCCGCTGGCGGCTGTGCTGGCCGACGCCAGCGGGGTCGCGCTCGGGCACGGCGGCAGACTTCCAGTCAACGCGGACTGCTCTGTGCCAGGACACCCGGAGGTCTTCGTGGTCGGCGACATGATGGAGCTCGATGGTCTGGGCGGTGTCGCGGAGGTGGCGCTCCAATCCGGTCGCCATGCCGCCCGGCAGATCGTGCGGCGGCTCGGCGGCGAGGTCGTGCCCGAGCCGTTTCATTACCGCGATCTGGGCAGTCTTGCATCGATTTCCAAGTCCTTCGCGGTCGCTGAACTCGGGCCGATGCGCATGGCCGGCCGCAGCGCCTGGTTGTTGTGGCTGTTTGTCCACCTGGCCTCTCTGACCGGCTTCAAGAACCGCATCACCACGGTCTTTCACTGGGCGCTCAGTTTTCTCGGTCACGGGCGCGCGGAGCGCACGATCACGTTGCGGCAGGTGCTCGCGCGCCAACTGCCTGCAAGCGCCGAGGCCGAGCCCCGGTCGTGACGCGGCGCTAGACGCGCCGCGCTGCGGTGCCTAGCGTTCGCTGGCGTTGCGTGGCGAGTCGGTGCCGCCGTCGGCCTGCGCGCGACGCGCGGCATCGCGCATCTCAAAGACGTCCGTTGCCCAGTCGCCCAGTTCGTGGGTGACCTCGCGCACGGCCCCAGCGATGATTGCGGCGATGCTCCCCACGTGAGTTGCGCCGGACTCGATCACCACCTGCACGGTGTCCTTGGTGGTCTCGAAGCTGTCGAAGCGCTCGCCCATGTCGATCAGGCGGCGATCAATTCCCGCCCAGGCGTCAGCACTGCCGGCGGCTGTGGGCGGCTGGTCTCGGTCCTTGGGGGTGTCGATGGCTTCATGAGACCGACCATCTTATGCACGAAGCCCGCAAGTGGTCTGGTCAATGGCGCCGGCGCCAGCCTGACCGCCCTGCGCGCGACGCGTCCCAGCTGCGGGGGCAGCGGTGGCAAGGCAAGGCGGCAGATCCTGCCAACGACGCTGGCGAACTGCTTGTGCAGTGGGCCGGTGTTGTAAGGGATGCCGTAGCGTTCGCAGATGTCGCGCACGTCGGCGGAGATCTCGGCGTAGCGGTGGGCTGGTAGGTCGGGAAAGAGGTGGTGCTCAATCTGGTGGCTGAGGTTGCCCGCCATGATGTGGAAGAGTTCGCCCCCGGTCAGGTTGGCTGAGCCCAGGATCTGGCGGTAGTACCACTGGGCGCGAGTCTCGTTTTCTGCCTCCTGCTCGGTGAACTCGACGGTCCCGCTCGGGAAGTGCCCGCAGAAGATGATCGTGAACGCCCACAGGTTGCGCGTGAGGTTCGCGGTCGCGTTGCCGGCGAGCACGAACGGAAAGGAGGGACCGGACAAAAGCGGGAACAGGATGTAGTCCTTCAGCGTCTGGGCGCGCACCTTGCGCCAGACCTCAAGCGCCATCTCGCTTCGCTGCTGCAAGCCCGCCTCGGTCGTGGGCATTTGATCGGTTTCGAGGTCGTGCACGGCCACGCCGTACTGGAACAACAACGCCAGAAGCGTGGCGTAGATGGGGTTGCCGAGGTAGTACGGCCGCCATGGCTGCTGCTCGGACATGCGCAGGATGCCGTAGCCGATGTCGCGGTCCTTGCCAACGATGTTGGTGTGGGTGTGGTGCACGTAGTTATGCGAATGGCGCCACTGGTCGCCGGGACAGGCGGTATCCCACTCAAATGTGTTGCCGTCCAGGCGCGGATCTTTCAGCCAGTCGTACTGCCCATGCATGACGTTGTGGCCGATCTCCATGTTGTCGAGGATCTTCGACACCGACAGCGCAGCGGTTCCGGCCAGCCAGGCTGGGGGCAAAAAGCCGGCCATGAGCAGGCCCCGGCCGGCGACCTCCAGACCGCGTTGGGCGCGAATAACCTTGTTGATGTAGTCGGCATCGCGCTCGCCCAGGTCGGCGATGACGCGGGTTCGGATCGCCTCCAGCTCGGCGCCAAAGGCCTCAAGCTGATCAGAGGTAAGGATGGGTGCGGCGCTGGGCATGGCTGGCTCCTGGTCGTGTTCGAGGTTCAGAGGTCAAGTGCGACGTCGCCGACGGGCACGCAGACGCACAGGCGAATCTGCTCGTCGCAGGCGCTTGAGAGCGCGCCCGTGATGATGTTGCGCACCGTGCCCTCCGTTTTGCGGGTGGCGCATGTGTTGCAGATGCCCATGCGACAGCCGTGGTTGGGGCGCAGACCGGCATCCTCGGCCTGCTCAAGCAACGGCAGGCCCGTGTTGGTGGCCGTGCGCTCGCTTGCCAAAAAGTGCACCGCGCCGGTTGCGGCGACGGTTTCGAACCGTTGCACTGGCGCCGTGAAGGTCTCGACTGCCGGCTGCTTGAGGCCATCGGCGGCCCACAGCGCGCGCACGGACTCGATCAGTGTGGGTGGGCCGCAGACGTATGTGGCGGCGGTGCGGTGGTCGACGCCCGCGGCGCGGAGGTGCTTGCGGCCAAAGCGCCCCTTCAGCCCTTGAGCGCGGCCCTGGGTAAAACCGCGGGCGACATGCAGCGAGTGGTGTCTGCGGGCGAGCTGGGCAAGCTCGCCGCTGTAGAGCGCCAGTTGCGGCGAGCGTGCGTAGTTCAAGAAGCCGATCTCGCCGCTGTAGCCCTCGTCGCAGAGCGTGCGCAGCATGGCCATCACGGGTGTGATGCCGCTGCCGCCACTGATCAAAAGCACCCGCTCGGGCCGCGGGTCGGGGAGCACGAACTGCCCTTGGGGCGCAGTCAGGCCCACAATCATGCCCGGTTGTGCTTGGTCGCGCAGGTGGCGTGAGACCTTGCCCTCGGGGTGTGTCGAGACTGTCAGCTCAAGTGTCCCGTTGCGCTCGTGCTCCGAGCCGGCGGGCGAGTAGGGCCGCGTCTCGCGCACGCCATCGATGACCACGCTCACGCCGACGAACTGACCGGCGCGAAGGCCGCGCCAGTTCTCACTGGGCGCCAACGTGAGCGTCACGCTCTTGGCAGTCTGGTGGTGCACGCCTGTGACCTCGGCCCGCATCTCGCCTTTGACCTGCAGCGGCCGGACGAGCTCGATGTAGCGGTCGATGCCGTGCGGGTAGGCGAGCGCCTCGGCGAGGTTTGAGTGCAGCACGCGCCGGGCGAGGGCGCTCAGGGGATCACTGTCGCGCAATGGACCCAGCTGCGGTGAACTCAGTGCACAGATGTACACAGACTACACGTGCAGGTACCTTTCTGAGCACCTGTCAAGTGAGATCCGTCACACTAGACGCGTGAACAGTCGTGCTCTGAGCCATGAGTTCAGTCGCCAAGAGCGCAAGCAGCGCACGCGCCAGGCGCTGATGGACTCAGCGCTGGCACTGCTCGAGAATCAAAGCTTCTCCAGTCTCAGCCTGCGCCAGGTCACGCGTGCGGCGGGGATCGTGCCGACCGCGTTCTATCGCCACTTCGACGACATGGAGCAGCTGGGCCTGGCGCTGATCGATGAGTCCTTCAGGACGCTGCGGGCGATGGCGCGCGCGGTGCGTGCGGACCCGCGCACCAACGAGCGCATGATCCACAACTCCGTTGAGATCCTGATCGAGCACGTCCACCAACACGACAACCACTTCCGCTTTGTTGCGCGTGAGCGCTTTGGCGGGGTTGCCGCGTTGCGTCACGCCATTGGCGCCGAGGTTCGGCTGTTTGCGAGCGACCTCGCGACCGATCTCGCGCGCCTGCCCGGCTTTGAAAGCTGGACGACGGAGGACCTTCAGTCGATGGCGAGCCTGATGGTTGCCACGGTGGTCTCGACCGCCGAGGCGATCCTCGAGGCGTCTTCAGCGGATCTCGCCGCCGAGGCCGAGATCAAGGAGACAGCAAGGCGTCAGCTGCGCATGATCACGCTGGGCGTGGCGCAGTGGCGCAGTGCGACGCCGACGGCGGCCCCGGCCGACGGCGGCGCTTAGAGCAGGTCGCGCGCGCGCCGCTCTGCTGCCTTGCGGCGGTCGGTTACGTCGCGCAGCTTGCGCGCGGCCTTGTGCGCGGTCTCGTTGCGTTCAGCGATCTCCTTCTTGAGCTTGCTGAAGGCTGCCTCACCTGTCGGCTGTCCACTGGTTGTCGGGTGGGCCGGCTTGGCCATGCGCCGTGCTCCTCAATGCTCCCTGGATTTGTGGCCGCGGAATGCGAGAGCGCGACACTCGGGGGCAGCTCACAGTCTAGACGCGAGCGGGTGTGACGCGCCTTCGGCTCGGGGCGGGACGCCGCCGTGCGGCGGTGCTGGACGGTTTCAGCTGTTTGCGCTGAGCCGCGGTCAGGTGCGCGCATAGGTTCTCGGCCTCCTCGCTGAGCCCGAGCGAAGCTGCGTCTCCGAGCATGCGTTGCATGCGCTCGCGTCCGACGACCTCGACGAGCTCCTTCAGTTGGGATTTGTCGTCGAGCACGAACGCAATCCGCAGCAGGTCCTCGTCGGTGAGCTCCTCGATGCAGTCCGCGAGTGCGCCCTGGCCGAGATGGGTCACGATGCGACCCATCGCGACGTACTCCTTGCTGGCGGCGAGCGTGACCGCAATGCTGAGCACCTGCTCGTCGGGCAGCGCCGTGACGACGTCTACGGCGCATCGGGGGTCAAGCTCGGCTGCGACTTCAGCGACAAACTCGACCGACAGATTGCGCGCGATCTCGGCGGCGCGCTCGGGCTCGAGCAGACCGAGCAGTCGGGCACAGATGATCGGCCCCAGCGCGCGCTCTGCGACTGACGCGAGCATCTGCGCGGGCAAAAGCGGTGCCGCGTCGACCATCCGTCGCATCAGCGTCAGCTCGTCGTCGTAGAGCAGCTCAGCGACCGCGTCGCTGTAAGCCACAAGCTCGGAGGCCGGCAGCTTGACTAGGTACTCCGGTGGTTTGACCGCATCGATGCGCAGCAGACGGGCGAGCTTGATCGCCTCGGCGCGGCTTTCTGTGGTGGCGCTCATAGGTGCAGAACTCCCAGGATGGCAGCGTTGGCGCTCAACACCGCAGGTCTGCTGTCAGTGGTGGGCTGGCTGCATGGATGACCATTTGCAGCGCACATCGGCGGCTAGCGGCGGCGATTCAGTTTTGGGCGCATTCGCCCGACGAAGGTTCGAGCGGCCCGTGGATTAGCTCCGCGGTATCGCACTGCGCCCGTCGGCGGTCCCATCGGCGGCTGCCGTATTGGGCCGATCCGCGGCCGCGGCCGCTACCGCTGCGACC
>CAJCHW010000144.1 GCA_903970125.1 Chlamydiota bacterium | reverse complement strand
CACCACCTCGGCGTCCTGCACCGCCTCGGCGTTGGGACGGCCCGCGAAAGCTCCGTCCGGTACCGCAGCGTGGGCCCGCTCGGCGGCCTCCACTGCACGCGCCTGATCGCGCGAGCCGATCACCACTGACAGCCCCGCACGCCCCAGCCGCACCGCCAGTCCGAACCCCAGCGCACCGGAGCCACCGACGATGCACACCGGATCCGAGTGCAAGGGCGCCACGGCGGCGCAGTATATGAGGGTGCCCAGCGCCACTGCGGGCGCCAATACCATCGACGCAATGACTCCCTTCTTCCCTCAATCGGTCTCCATCCGCGAGGTTGGACCGCGCGACGGCTTCCAGAACGAGCCCGAGGTCATCGCCACCGAGCACAAGATCGAGTTGATCGACTCCCTCGCGCGGACTGGCATCCGCCGCCTGGAGGTGACCAGCCTGGTGCGCCCGGACCGCATTCCCCAGCTCGCCGACGCCGAGCGCGTGCTGGAGCTCATGGATGTTCCCGACGGAGTCTCCGTGAGCGTGCTCGTGGCCAACGAGCGCGGCCTGGAGCGCGCGCTCTGCCACCGCGCCCAAATCGACCAGATCACGGTGTTCCTGTCGGCGTCGGAGACCCATAACGCCCGCAACGTCAACCGCACTGTCGCCGAGTCGCTGGCTGCTTTGCAGCGGGTTATCGAAGGCGCTCGCGCTGCCGGCCTGCGGTGCGAGGGGGTGATCTCGACTGCCTTCGGCTGTCCCTATGAGGGGCGCGTGGAGTTCACTGCCGTGGCGGAGATTGCGCTGGCGCTAGCGGCCGCCGGCGCTCAGGAGATCGCCCTCGGCGACACTACTGGCATGGCCAACCCCGTGCAGGTCCTCGCCCTGTTGGAGCACGCTCGCGACCGACTGCCCGAGATACAGCTGACAGCGCACTTCCACAACACCCGCGGACAGGGCCTTGCCAACGTGCTCGCCGCGATGGGCGCCGGGGTGGACTCGTTTGAGTCAAGTTTCGGCGAGCTCGGCGGCTGCCCTGTGCCGGCCGGCGCCACCGGCAACATCGCCACCGAGGACCTTGTGTCGATGCTCTCAGAGATGGGCATCGAGACCGGCATCGACCTGCCCGCACTGATCGCGTGCTCGCGCCACGCGCAGGAGATCCTGGGCCGCGAGCTGGGCAGCCACACGCTCGTGGCCGGTCCCGTGGATTGGCGCCAGTAGCGCCGTACGCGGCTGATCGGGCGCGAGAGCTAGCGCCCGCTGAACTGCGGGATCCGCTTCTCGGCGATCGCGCGCGCGCCCTCGGCGAAGTCCTCGCTTGCCGCGCACAGCTGCTGGACGGTCACCTCGTGCTCGAGCGTGCTCGCCAGCGCCGGCTTGGCCACCGCGTCGAGCACGCGCTTCGCCAGGCCCACAGCCACTGGTGCGCACGCAAGCAGTTCGTCGACCAGCGCCTGGGTGCTTTGCTCGAGATCCTCCGGTGCGCACACTCTGTTGACCAGCCCTATGCGCTCGGCCTCGGTGCCGTCGATGACCTTCGACGCCATGATCATCTCCTTGGCGCGCCCCAGCCCCACAATCGAGGGCAGCCGCGAGCAGCCACCCACGTCGGGGATCAGCCCCACGCGCGTCTCCACCAGCCCGATCACGGCATCGGCGGCCATCGTGCGCAGGTCACACGCCAGCACCAGCTCCATCGCGCCGCCGATGCACCCCCCGTGGATCTGCGCAACCGTCGGCTTGGTCATCTCTTCGCAGAGGTTCCACACTCTCAGAATGTCGCTGCGCAGCTCGCGCAGGCGCGTGGGATGCTCGGCGAGCGCCCCGAGGTCGGCGAAGTCCATTCCCGAGGAGAACATCGCGCCCTCGCCCTTGAGCACGACACACAGCACCTCCGGATCGCGCGCTGCGTCGTGGAGCGCTTCGCCCAAACCCCTGATCAGCTCCTCGTTGAGCGCGTTTCGCTTCTGCGGTCGGTTGAGGGTGATGTGGCGGACTGGCCCGCGATCTTCGGTTAAAACGATGCTCATGGCTTGCTCCTGGTGGCGTGGTTTGCGTTCACCCTCTGAGGCTACAGGCCCGCTAGATTGCCACCATGAGCGGACTCGTTGACTGATTTTCACCAGGCGACCGAGCGCGCGCTCGCGGGCGGCCCAGAGCGTCGGCGCGCCGCTGCCGCTGAGCAGGGCAAGCTGCCTGTGCGCGAGCGCATCGCGCGGCTACTCGACGACGGCTCCTTCGCCGAGGACGCACTGCTCGCGGGAAGCGATCAGGAGGGCCTCGGCGCCGAGGGCGTCGTCACGGGCGTGGGCTGCATCGACGGACGTGCGGTCGCGGTGATGGCCAACGACCCCACAGTCAAAGCCGGCTCCTGGGGTCCACGGACCGTGGAGAAGATCCTGCGCGTGCAGGAACAGGCAATGCGCCTAGCGATCCCGATCGTCTACCTCGTGGATTCGGCGGGCGCACGCATCACCGAGCAGGTTCAGATGTTTCCAGGGCGGCGTGGGGCGGGGCGGATCTTCCAGACCCAGGTTCGCCTTTCCGGCGCCGTGCCTCAGGTATGCGTGCTGTTGGGTCCTTCCGCCGCCGGCGGCGCGTACATCCCGGCTTTTTGCGACGTCGTCTTCATGCACGCCACCAACGCCTCGATGTACCTCGGCTCGCCGCGCATGGCCGAGATGGTCATCGGGGAGCGCGTGTCGTTGGAGGAGATGGGCGGCGCCGCGATGCATACCAGTGTGTCCGGGTGTGCGCACCGGCTCGTTGCAAGCGACGAGGAGGGCATCGACCTGGCGCGCCGCTACCTCTCCTATCTGCCATCCAATTGTGAAGCGAGACCGCCCGCCGGGCCACCCGCTGCGCCGTCCGCCGGGCCCGCGAGTCGGTTGGGCGCAGTGGTGGGGGAGGCCGACCCGCTCGACATGACCGCGGTAATCGATGCGCTGATAGACGCCGGTTCCTGGCTCGAGATCCAGGACCGCTTCGCCAAGGAGCTGGTGGTGGGATACGCGCGCCTCGACGGCCACGTGGTCGGCGTTGTCGCAAACCAGCCCAGACACAAGGGCGGCGTGCTCTTCTCGGACTCCGCCGACAAAGCCGCGCGGTTCATCCTCGCGTGCAACGCCTTCAACGTTCCTCTGCTTTTTCTGGCGGATGTGCCCGGGTTCATGATTGGCACCAAGGTCGAGCGCCAGGGGATCATCCGCCACGGGGCAAAGATGATCAGCGCGGTCTCCGAGGCGACCGTGCCGAAGATCTCCGTGATCGTGCGCAAGGCCTACGGCGCCGGTCTGTACGCGATGGCGGGACCGGCCTTTGACCCGGAGTGTTGCCTGGCGTTACCCGGCGCCCAGATCGCGGTGATGGGACCGGAGGCGGCCATCAATGCCGTCTACTACAACCAGCTCGCCGGGATCGACGATGAGGCCGAGCGCGCCGCCAAGGTGGCCGAGTTGCGCGAGGCCTACGCCCGCGACATCGACATCCTGCATCTCGCGGCCGAGCTCGTCGTCGACGCCGTGGTCGAGCCCGAGCACCTGCGTGATGAGCTGGTGAAGCGCTTTGCCCACGCCGCATCGCGCGCCGACGTCGCCTCCTGTCCGGTACGTGACTGGCCCCGCAAGCGCAACTCCATCGCGCCGGTCTAGCACCGCGCGCAAGTGCCGCGGGGATCTCGCTCCGCGTGGCCCCATCCGCCAATGTGGTCCGCGCACAGCAACTAGTCTGCGGGGTGCACTAGATTTCGTCCCCGTGGATGCCATCGAGCTCGCCTTCGCCGGCATCAGCCGCCAGGCGGACCTGATTGCAGCGAGGGAGGTCTCGTCGCGCGAGCTCGTGGAGCTCTACCTGGACCGCATCGAGCGCTTCGACGGCGAGCTCAACGCGTTTCGCGTGGTCTTGGCGGAGAAGGCTTTGCTTGAAGCAGACCAGGCGGATGCGCGTGCGCGCGCCGCGGCAGATGCGCCGCTTGCGCGCCCCCTCCTCGGCGTCCCGATCGCGGTCAAGGACAACATCGATGTCGCCGGCGAGGTCACGGCGATCGGCACAAGTGCACAGGACCAGGCTGCGCGCTCCGACGCCGAGATCGTGCGCCGTTTGCGCGCGGCGGGCGCCGTCGTGATCGGCAAGACCAACGTCCCGGAGCTGTGCGCGGTCCCCTGGACGGAGTCTGAGAGTTGGGGCTCGACCCGAAACCCATGGGATCTGGAGCGCACGTCCGGTGGGTCAAGCGGCGGCTCGGCAGCGGCGGTTGCCTCCGGCCTCGTCGGGGCCGCGCTCGCCAACGACGGTGCCGGCTCGATCCGCTACCCCGCGGCCTACTGCGG
>CAJCHW010000143.1 GCA_903970125.1 Chlamydiota bacterium | reverse complement strand
ACGGCCGCCGCAATGCCCGCGACAGCCTTGGCAGCGATCGCTGTGCCGCCAAGTCCGGCCAGGCCGCCGACGCCGCCGACGCCGCTGGCGGCGGTGGCACCGGCCGCCAGCGAGGCGCTCGCCGACGCGGTGGCGCTGGTGCTCGTGGCGGCGTACGCGCCACCGGCACTGGTGGATCCGATCTTGGTTGCAAGCAGCTTGTGCAGCAGCACGGGCAACCCGAACGGGGCCAGGGCTGCCAGCGTGCGCTCGTTCTGCTTGAGTTGCTTTTGGAATTTGCGACAGCGGTCGCAGTCGCGCACATGGCGACGGGCTGGCGGCCCGATCTTGATCAGGCCCTCGCTGACTTCGCCGAGCTCGATTCGGACTTCCTCGCAGCTCAGCTTGCGCGCCTCGGCAGCCTCGGCGAGCGCGACGCGGGCGCGCACGAGCAGCGACTTGACCGAGGGCACGGTTGTGTCCATGACGTGCGCGATGTGCTCGTAGGAGAACGCGTCCATCTCGCGCAGTAGCAGTGCGGTGCGCTGAGTCTCGGCTAGTTGCCCAATGTCCTCGACGAGCGCGTGAAAGTTCTCGCGCTGGAGAATGCGATCGAACACTGACTGGCCATGGTCGGCAAGGTAGACATCCATCGATTCGACGCCGATGGGGGTGGTGCGCCGCATATGGTTGAGGCTGCGGTTGCGTGCGATCCGATACAGCCAGGGCCGCACGTTGATCTGGCGGCCGTCGGCGAGGATCGCTGTATAGGCGGCCGCGAAGGATTCCTGCAGGACGTCCTCGGCGTCCTCGCGCGAGCCGAGCATGTGCCGGCAGAAGGCCAGCAGTCGCGACTGGTAGCGACCGACAAGCACCTCAAACGCCGCCTGATTACCGCGCCGTGTGAGCGCGATCAGGCGATCGTCGTTGGCCAAGCGAAGCAGCGGCCCGGGAGCGGGCCGCGCCGAGACAGCGGCTTGGCGAAGTGAAGAGGCCTCCATATGGCGTCCGATCAGCGTTTGCGCTACTGAGAACACGGTAACAGCGCCGCAGTTGCGGCCCCGCACGTCGCGCCCGGTAGAGGGGCTCCTAAGGCGCCGCGTGCGGGCGCTCCAGTAGAGTCGCGCTCATGTCCGAGCAGGAGGGTACGGCGGGCCCAGAGGGCGCCGAGCAGGAGCAGCGGCTCCACGGAGGCCACCTGGTGGCCAGGCGACTGAAGGCTCACGGCGTGAGCAAGCTGTTCACGCTTTCCGGCGGCCACCTGTTCTCGATCTACGATGGCTGCGTCAAGGAGTCGGTGGACATCGTCGATGTCCGCCACGAGAGCGCGGCGGCATTTGCGGCGGAGGGTTGGGCCAAGGTCACCCGCGAGGTGGGCGTGTGCGCGTTGACCGCGGGTCCGGGGGTCACCAATGGCATGAGCGCAATGGCATCGGCGCAGGCCAACCACTCGCCGGTGGTGGTCCTGGGTGGCAGGGCCCCGGCGGGACGCTGGGGACAGGGGTCCCTTCAGGAGATCGATCACGTGCCCTTCGTGCGCCCTCTGTGCAAGCTGGCGGCGACCGCGCAGTCCACGCAGGAAATCCAGGACCTGGTCGATGAAGCCTTTGCGGTGTCCGCAACGGCTCATGGCGGCCCGACATTTCTGGACTTCCCGCTGGACTACGTGTTTATGGAGGCGGCAGAGCGCGTTGGAGGCGATAGCTCAGGCCAATCGCTGGGGCTCGCGACGGCATCGGACCAGGTCGTGTCCGGCTTGGCGGGCCACGCTGCCGACGGTCAGGCAGTGGAACGTGCGGGCCAGTTGCTGCGGGGGGCAGAGCGCCCCGTGATCATGGCTGGCAGTGATCTCTACTGGGGTCACGGCGAGGTGGCGCTGCTCGAGCTGGCCAGGCAGTTGCGGATCCCGGTGTTTCTCAATGGGCTGGCGCGCGGGTGCGTGCCGGCTGACCACGAGCTGTTTTTCTCGCGCGCGCGCGGCCAGGCGCTGGCAGGCGCCGACGTGGCCCTGGTCATGGGTGTGCCGATGGACTTTCGCCTGGGCTTTGGCGCTGCTTTTGGGCCTGAGACGGAATTGGTGGTGATCGACAGTGCCGAACCGGAGCGTCCGCATCCGCGCGCAGTGGCCGCGGAGCTCTACGGGTCGATCGCAGCCACGCTCACAGACCTACGACTGGCGGCGGGTAACGAGGCGCTGTCGAGCAAGGAGTGGATCGAGGCCCTTCGTGCGACCGAGACTGAGCGGCGCGAGGGCGAGCGCTCAGAGCTCGAGGACAACCGCGCTCCGCTGCACCCGATGCGCCTGTATAACGAGCTCTCGCAGGTGCTCGACCGCGATGCGATCGTGATCGGAGACGGGGGCGATTTTGTCTCCTACGCAGGCCGCATGATCGAAAGCTTCCAGCCGGGATGCTGGCTAGATCCGGGCCCATTTGGCTGCCTGGGCTCTGGCCCGGGGTATGCGTTGGCGGCCAAGCTGGCGCACCCTGAGCGCCAGGTGGTGCTGCTGCTGGGCGACGGCGCGTTTGGGTTTTCGGGCATGGAGTTCGACACGCTCGCGCGCCATGGCGCCAACGTCGTGGCCGTGATGGGCAACAACGGCATTTGGGGCCTTGAGAAACATCCGATGGAGTTCGTGTACGGCTACTCGGTGGCGGCGGAACTACGGGCTGGCACGCGCTATGACAAGGTCGTTGAGGCGCTGGGATGCCACGGAGAGCTCGTTGAGCGCGCGCAGGACCTCAGAGGGGCGCTGGAGCGAGCGTTTGCGGCGGACGGCCCGGCGCTTGTCAATGTATTGACGGACCCCGCGGTCGCATACCCGCGCAAGGCGAACCTGGCTTAACTGGAAAAGCCGCCCTTTCGAGCGGCTTTTCCGATGGTCCTTGGGACATGCAGGGAAGATGTCCGGGGCCGGTCTTTGGTTTGGGCTTGAGCTGCTGCTAGAGGGAGGAGAGGAGGAGACTTGCTATCCCGGAACCACCGGGATGCAGATGCTCGTGCCCAAAGCTGGTGTCGCCAGCAACTGCTTTATCGGCAGCTTGCGCCAGAACTTTAGCCCCGATGTCAGGTCTGGCCGGGCGGCGCGGTTGGACCCAGGCCGGCGAGGGTGAGTGCGCCGCCCACGAGGATGTCGTGCTCGGAGACCTCGACGTTGTCGAGGCCAAAGGCGCGCATGGCCTCCCCGAGCAGGACCATTCCGGCGACGATCGTTGGGGCGCGGTCGGGATGCAGCCCGACGACCCGCTTGCGTTGGTCTTCGGTCATCTCGGCGAGACGGGCTAGAAGCAGGTCGACCGTGGCCAATGAGAGCTCATAGGTGTGTACTCGCGCCGGGTCGTAGGGATCGAGCGACTGGGCGATTGCAGCGGCAGCGGTGGCGGTGCCGGCGACGGCGACGCCAGTGGCAACGGCTGTCCGCTGCTCGGGCCCAACACCCTCGACGAAGGTGTCGCGGGCTTGGTCTGCCAGGCCCGCGAGTTGCGAGGGCGTGGGCGGGTCGGAGTGGATATGGCGCTCGGACATCCGCACGACACCGATCTGCAAGGAAACGTAGAAGTGGGCCTCGGTGCCGGTTCCCACCACGAACTCGGTCGACCCGCCGCCGATGTCGATCACGACGGTGGGCTGGCGCTGGTGCCCATGGCGGGTGCTCATGGCGCCCAGAAACGTCAGCTGGGCCTCCTGGTCCCCCGAGAGAATGCGCGCGTCAAGGTGGTAGCGCTCGCGCACCCGGGCCAGAAAGCTCTCGCCGTTTGCGGCGTCGCGGACGGCTGAGGTGAGCACGGCGATGTTGGCGGCGCATGCGTGCTCATCGATCGCCTGGCTGTACTGGGCGAGCACTGCGAAGGTTCGCTCCATCGCCTCCTCGGAGAGGGTGCCGGTGGCATCGACGCGGTCGCCCAGACGGGTGACCTCGGAGCGGCGCACGAGCTGCTCGATCCCTCGGCTGTGGTCCACATCGGCTATCAGCAGGCGCGTGGAGTTGGTTCCGATGTCGACCACGGCCACGCTCATGGGGCGGGATCCTAAGGCCTGGTTGGCCTTCGCGAAGGACCAAGCGTCTGCTAAAAATTAACGTTCAAGGCGACGCGGGGTGGAGCAGTCTGGTAGCTCGTCGGGCTCATAACCCGAAGGTCGCAGGTTCGAATCCTGCCCCCGCTATCGAGAAACCCCCGTAAATCGGGGGTTTTTCCGTTCTCGGGCTCGATTCGGGAGTTGGGGCGGGGTGCAAGCGGGGTGCAATTAGACGAAAAAGCGTTGCGCTTGTCCTCCAGGCCGGCGAGCACCATCTCTACTTTGCGCGATGGTTCG
>CAJCHW010000142.1 GCA_903970125.1 Chlamydiota bacterium | reverse complement strand
TGCATGATCGAGACGCCGGTTTCGGCATCGCCCGCCATGATCGCTCGCTCGATCGGCGCGGCCCCGCGCCAGCGTGGCAACAGCGAGGGATGCACGTTGAGGATCTCGTGGTCGGACAACAGCGGCTCCTTGACAAGGGCGCCGAAAGCGCAGACCACCAGGGCCTCCGGCCCTACGGCGGCGATCTGCTCGCGCGCGCCGGCGTCGTTGACACTCTCGGGCTGCAACAGGGCCAGCCCAAGCCCGCCGGCCTTGACCGCGACGGCAGGTGGCGAGACCCGGCGCCCGCGGCCCTGCGGGCGGTCCGGTCGGGTGACGACCAATGCCGGGCTATGCGGGCCGCCGGCGAGGTGCTCGAGCACCGCAGCCGCGAACTGCGAGGTTCCCAGAAAAACCGTACGCAAACCGTCGAACGTGGTCGCTGTGTGGCCTAAGCCCGGGTCGACTCGACGGCCACGGCGGCTTGGCCGTCAGCACCGTCTCGGTCGCCGTCTGACGCCGGCGCCGATGAGCCATCAGCGTGGCCCGGCCCGTCGCGAGGTTCCAGTGGCCGGCGGCGAACCTGCTCACCGCCGCCCTGAGCCGACTCGCGCATCGCACGCATCGCCTCCCTGCGCTGCTCGCGCGAGATGCGATCAAGAATCAGCACACCGTCAAGGTGGTCCAACTCGTGCTGAAGTACGCGCGCCTCAAGGCCACTTGCCGAAACGACCACGTCGTTGCCGTCGGCGTCCTGGCCGCGCATGCGCACCTCCGCAGGCCGCTCCACGTCGACATGCACCCCGGGAATCGATAGGCACCCCTCCTCGCCGATCTCCAGCTCCTCGCTTGCGTGCTCGATCACGGGGTTGACGAGGGCGCTCACCTCGTCGTCTGCGTAGGCCCGGTAGACGAACACGCGGTGCAGGATGCCGACCTGCGTTGCCGCTAAACCGACACCGAACGCGTCCGTCATGAGCGCGCCCATGCGCTCGATCTCGGCCTTTAGCTCGGCGTCAAAGTGCTCGACTGGTAGTGCCTTCGCACGTAGTACCGGATCACCCAGCTTGCGCACATGGCGCAGCGCCGCGTCGCGGCGGGCTAGAGCCTCGGCGTCGTAGTGCTCTGGTGGGGACTCCGACGCCTCGTGCTCGGCTATGGGTGTGTTCTGATCGGGCATGTTGACCGTGAGTTTAGGGACCCCCGGCCGGCCAGCGGCTGCGTGCGGCCGGATATGGTCGCCTACCGCAGGCTCAACAGTGCCTGGCCTTCGGCCCCGATCTCCTTGACGGCGCCCGCGAAGACCCCTTCGCCCAGGACAGCGCCCTGGGACAGGAGCCGTCCCGATTGTTCTTCCCTCAGTTCGAGGCGCCCGGGATCGGTGCTTGTTCCGGCGCCGTTTCGCCAGATCACTTCAAGGCCGCCAAAAAAAGGTACTTCAAGCGGAATCTGTGGAATCACCAGGTTCATGGCGATGCAGCCGGCGGGCACTTCCGTCAACTGCTCAGACGCCGGGTAGCAACTCGAGTTCGCGCTGGTAGCTCGGCAAACCACAGGGCTGCCTTCCGTTTCTTCGGCTTCGCCGGGACCACATTCACCAAATTGGGCCATACCGATGCGTTGCTGGACAACTTCTTCTTCGCCCGAGTTGGCGAAGCCGCGCACGAATTCCGACTTCCACGGCACAGACGCCGGTCTGCGCCGGACCGCCCGTACCAACTCGGTGGTCGCGTAACACGCCGGCTTGGTCGGCGTGCCCTTGCAGCTGCCTTCGGTAATCGGAATTTCGGCCTCGGTGTATTCCAACTCCAACGGTCCTTCGTCGGTGATGAAAGGGGTCGTGGGTTCGCACGGAAAGGTTCCACCTTCGCCGACGCATTTCAGCTGCGCACGCGAGCAGCTCGCCGTTGTCCAGCCTTCGATCAGGCCATAGGCGCGAACAGGCCGCGCCTTGTCGTCCCCTTCGTGTTCGTTCCACATGTTCCCCGCCAGCGCCGTCCGGCAGCGCACGCCCGCCGTCCCGAGCGCTTCACCGTGCAGCGTGATGATGCCCCAGCCAAGGGCCGCTTCAGATAGCGAGCGAGTCCCGTGAGCTTCCGTGCAGCTTGGCTGGGTGGCGCAGAAAACAATCGGTTTCACGGCGCCGTTTGAAACCAGCACGGGTGGCGCCGCCACTGCCGCGACCGGCGCAAGCGCCGCGACGGCGAGGCAAAGCCCGACACCGACAAGCACAGGCGAGAACAGGAACCCCACCGCGCGCCGCTGCGACTTGGTCTCTCGATGGGCTGCTCTTGTCATCCCTGCTCCTCCCTGAGCCTCACGAGCTCCCTTGCAATCCGTGCGATTGACCTCCGTGACCCAGAAGGACTCAAGAGATCGTCCGGGCAAGATACCACTGCCCGCGCTCAGTGCGGATCCACATCCACGCTGAAATTCACACCGGAGTGCTCGCGGGCCGACGCGGCCGCGGCGACAGCGTCCCGCAACCGAGCCACAGTGCCGGTGCGATCCTGGGTCTTGATCAGCAGTGCGCGCCGATGCAGTCCACGCAGACGAAACAGCACGGCTGGTCCGAGCACGCTCGTTGACGCGTCGTTTGAGTCTGCCCGCACGCGCGCGCCGAGGTTGCTTGCAGCGGCCCCCGCCTGTGCACCGGCACGCGCCGAACAGGTAACCCGGATCAGATGTGAAAATGGCGGATAGGACAACAGCCTGCGGCGCTCGATCTCGCCTGCGAGAAAGCCGTCACTGTCGTGCCGTGCGCCGTAGCGGATCGCGCGCGCTTCGGGGGCGAGCGTCTGCACCAGCACGTTGCCGTTGCCCCCCCTGCCCACCCGTCCGGCGAGCTGCGCGATCAGCGCGAACGTGCGCTCCTCGGCGCGGAAGTCGGGAAACGCGAGCGTTGCGTCGGCGTCGAGCACGACACCCAGCGTGACCCCGGGAAAGTCGTGACCCTTGGCCACCATCTGCGTTCCCAGCAACACCCCCGCCGGGGCGCGCTCAAAGCTCTGGAGCACGCTGATTGCCGATGCCCGCTGGTCGCCGTCGGTAGCACCACTGAAAGCGACGTCGCCGTCGAGGCGAAAGATCGGGAACCCGTCGCCCCCAAGGACTTCTTTGAGGTCGCCCTCCAACCGCTCGGTGCCCATGCCGTGACGGGCCAGCGAGGCCGACCCGCAGTTGCAGCGCTCTGGAACCGCCTGCCGATGACCACAGTGATGGCAGCTCATATGCTCCGCGCCGCGGTGCAAAACGAGTGCCACGTCGCAGTTCGGACACCCCCACACGCGACCGCACTCCCGGCATGTCAAGAAGGCCGACCAGCCACGACGGTTGAGCAGCACGATCGCCTTCTCGTGCGCGTGTCGCACGTTGGCCAGGGCGTGCATGGTCTGTGGGTGCAGGCCGGGCGCCAGGCCGCGCATGTCGAGCACACGCACCTCGGGCAGCGGTCCTCCGTTCACTCTTTGGGGCAGACGCACACGCGTTGCCGTGTGGTAGGTCTCGGCACGCGGCGTGGCGGTTCCCAGCAGCAGTAGTGCACCGGCCGAGCGCGCGCGCTCGGCGGCAACTGCGCGCGCGTCATAACGGGGGTCGCCTTCATGCTTGTAAGAGCTCTCGTGCTCCTCGTCGACCACGATCAGACCGAGGTCCGACACGGGCGCGAAGACGGCTGAGCGCGGGCCCACACACACCCGCGCGTCACCCGCGCGCAGCCGGCGCCACTCGTCGTAGCGCTCTCCCAACGACAGCCGCGAGTGCAACACGGCGACGGTGTCGCCGAGCCGCTCAGCAAAGCGCCCCACCATCTGCGGGGTCAGCGCGATCTCGGGAACGAGCACGATCACGCCGCGACCACGGGCGAGCGCCTCGGCGGCAGCACGCAGATAGAGCTCTGTCTTGCCGGAGCCCGTGACGCCGTGCAACAGGATCTGGCGTCCCTGCGGGGCTGCGAGGGCTTCCGAAAGCGCCTGGAGCGCGGCCTGCTGGTCGGCGGTCAACGGCAGGGGCTCACGCGAGCGCGAGCCCACCGCCTTATGCACGGGCCTGCGGCCGAGCTCACGCCCTTCGACGCGAACCAAACCGCGCGTGGCCAGCCGCCGCAGCGCTGCCGGGCCACCTGGCATGTCGCCGGCCACCACCGGCCCATCGACGAGACCCGCCAGCAGCCTCAGCTGCCGGGCGCTAAGCGGCGTTTCACCAGCCGCCGCCCTTGTGAGCACCCCTGGCAAGCGACGATCGCCGTCCTGCCCCTGCGCCGGGGCGCGCAGCAGCGCGAGGCCCGCTGGGGTGAGTTCGGCCATCAGCCGCACTCGCGGGCGCGCAGACTGCGTGTTGGTGCCCGGCGGCAGCATCAGACTCAGTGCCCGCGCGGGCGTCGAGCAGTATTCACGCGCCAACCATCGCGCCAGCTCCACAAGCTCTGCAGGCACCTGCAACGCGATCGCGCGATGGGGCGCCAGCAGCTTTGCATCGGGGACCTCGCTGCACTCCGACAGGCCCACCACGACCCCCATCAGCTCCTGCCGGCCGAAGGGCACGAGCAGCAGCGAGCCGACACCGACGCTGGCCTGCATCTCCTGGCCGAGCCGGTAATCGAAGGGCCCGCGCAAGGCGCGCGTCAAAGTCAGCGGTTCTACTTGCGCAATCGCGGCGGTCACAGAGAAGTTCTAACGGCGGCCTCGGACTGAGCGCTACGGCACGGGATGATCGCCAGGAGGCGCCAACCCGGGCCGCCGACCCGGGCCGACAGCCAGGCCGTCGCGACGGCCTAAAGCGAGGCTAGACGCCGCCGGCGGTCTCCACTGGGAGCTCACCGGCATCGAGTCCCGCCGCCGCTGCCAACGCCGGCGCCTTGTCGATCCGCTCCCACGTGAAATCATGGTCCTCGCGTCCGAAGTGCCCGTAGGCGGCGGTCTTCTCGTAGATCGGCCGATGCAAGCGGAGCTCGGAGCGGATCACGCCGGGCCTCAGGTCAAAGTGCTCATCGACGAGCGCGGCGATCTGCGAGCGCGGGATGTTCTCGGTGCCGAAGGTCTCGACCATGAGCGAAATCGGATGTGCCATGCCGATCGCGTACGCCACTTGCACCTCGGCGCGGTCGGACAAGCCGGCGGCCACGATGTTCTTGGCGACCCAGCGGGCAGCGTATGCCGCCGAACGGTCGACCTTCGACGGATCCTTGCCCGAGAACGCGCCACCGCCATGACGGGCCATCCCGCCGTATGTGTCAACGATGATCTTGCGGCCAGTGAGCCCGCAGTCGCCCATGGGGCCACCGATCACAAATCGACCGGTGGGATTGACGAGGAAGTTGCGAAGCAGCTTCTTCTCGTCGTAGAGGTGCACTGGTAGCATCGGGCGCACGACGTGCTCGAACAGGTCCGGCCGAATCATCGAATCGACGTCGATCCCGTCGGCGTGCTGGGTGGAGATCAGAAGCTTCTCAATCTCGACAGGCTTGTTGTCCTGGTAACGCACGGTGACCTGGGTCTTGCCGTCCGGTCGCAGGTACGGGATGATCCCCGCCTTGCGTACTTCCGCGAGCCGTTTGGCGAGCTTGTGCGCGAGCGCGATCGGCAACGGCATCAGCTCGTCTGTCTCGCGCGTGGCGTAGCCGAACATCATGCCCTGGTCGCCCGCGCCGGCGATGTCGAGCTCGTCTTTATCAGAGGGGTCGTGACGCATCTCGTACGCCTTGTCCACGCCCTGGGCAATGTCCGGCGACTGCTTGTCGATCGCGTTGATGACCGCACAGGTGCCGCAGTCAAAGCCGTAGGCGGCGTCGTCATAGCCGATCCGCTTGACGACGCGCCGTGCAATCTCGGGGATATCCACCCAGGTCTCTGTCGTGATCTCCCCGGAGACGACGATCAAGCCTGTGTTGATGAGGGTCTCGCAGGCAACGCGACCGTAGGGGTCGTCGTCGAGCACCGCGTCGAGGATGCCATCTGAGATCTGGTCGGCAATCTTGTCCGGGTGACCCTCGGTCACAGACTCCGATGTGAACAGGTACTCGTTGTCAGGTAGCTTGATCATGAACCGCCCTGCGCCCGGTAGCGGGTCGCTGTTGGGCCGGCCGTCGGTAGGTGGCCGGCGGAATCGAGCGAAAGTCTACGCGGCATTTCGGCGTGAGCGCCCGCTGGCCAGCCGGGGAGCCCGGCCGGAGCCGCTGCGGCGGCTCCCGGAGCCGTGCCCGCCGCCTGCAGGCAACGCCCGCTGGCCGCGCTCGACGTAGTCGATTATGAGCGGCACACCATCCATGCCGTAGCGAGCGCGCAAGCGATTCTCGACGAAGTACGCGTAGTCGCGCTTGAGCCGCTTACGTGACGCCACCTGGATCGCAAAGCGCGGCGGGGACTCGGCGATCTGCGTCATGTAGATCAGCTTGAGGCGTGCGGCACCGGAGCCCCGGCCTGCCAGCGGTGGCTGGCGCGTGGCGACCGTCTCGGCCAGGAAGCGGTTGAGCTCGACCGTGGGGATGCGCCTGGAGGCTCGCTCCGCGAGCGATATCGCCTGGGTGAGCAACTGCTTCGCATTGCGGCCATTCTTCGCGCTGGCGGTCAGAAGACGTGGGCGCAGGCGCAGCTTGGTGGCGATCCGGGCACGCTCATGTTCGAGATCGCATGCGCCGTCCTCGATCAGATCCCACTTGTTGAGCACCAGCAGCGTGGCGCAGCCGGCCTTCATCGCCTGCTCGGCGACGCGCAGATCCTGTGAGGTGACCCCGTCGACGGCATCGCAGACTACGAGCGCGACGTCGGCTCTCTGAGCTGCCCGCAGCGAGCGCAGAGCCGAGTAATGCTCAATCGAGTCCACAACCTTCGAGGAACGCCGCAGGCCCGCCGTGTCGACGAGTACGAGCTTGTGTCCGTCCACCTCAAGCGGCGTGTCGATCGCGTCGCGCGTGGTGCCCGCGCGCTCGGACACGATCACGCGCTCACTCCCGACGAAGCGATTGACCAGCGACGACTTGCCCACGTTGGGGCGCCCGATCACCGCAAGGCGGACGGGCATGTCGGTCTCTGGCTCGTCAGTGGCTGAGCCGCCACGGGCATCCATCAGCTCCAAGAGTTCACCACAGCCAAGCCCGTGAGCTGCCGAGACGGCAAGTGGCTCACCGAGGCCGAGCCGGTGAAACTCGGCGGCGAGGTGAGCATCGGCGGGCGTATCGCACTTGTTTGCGGCCAGGAGCACGGGGATTGACGCTCCCCGCAGCAACTCCGCGAGCTCTTCGTCACCGGGGCGCACACCGGCACGAGCGTCCACCACAAGCACGGCCACGTCGGCCTCGGCAAGACCCGCCCGCGCCTGCGCCTGAATCGCGCGCGCCAGCGGCTCGGAGTCCTCCAGATCGACCCCCCCAGTGTCGATCAGCGACAGCGGGCGGCCATCCCATTCGCACTGCACCTCGTGGCGGTCACGAGTGACCCCGGCGCGCTCATGCACCACGGCCTGGCGCCTTCCGGCCAGACGATTGACCAGTGAGGACTTGCCCACGTTGGGGTAACCAAGGATCGCAACCTTCATGGCGAAGCTTTCATGGGCTCTGACGATAGTGCAGCGCCACTGGTGGCATCAACGACTGCGTGTGCGTGCGAGCGCGACGATCGCACCTACGACCGCCTCAACGTCAAGGTCGGTGGTGTCGAGCTCGACGGCGTCGGCGGCCGGCCGCAGCGGGCTGTGCTCGCGCGTGGCGTCGCGCGCATCGCGCAGCGCCTGCTCGGCAAGCACGACCTCGGCGTCGCCGCCAAGCTCCCGCGCCCGGCGTTGTGCCCGCGCCTGTGCGTCGGCGGTCAGAAAGATCTTGAGCTCGGCATCGGGTGCCACCACGGTGCCTATGTCGCGTCCCTCGGCGACCCAATCGCCGTTGGCCATGACAGCACGCTGCATCGCCACCATCGCCTCGCGCACGCCCGGGTCGGCAGCCACGCGCGACGCCATCTCGGAGACCGCGGGCGCTCGAATCGCGTCCGTGACGTCACGTCCGTCGCAGACCACGCGGTCGCCGGGCTGGATTGCCAGGCCTGCGGCCAGCTCGGCCAGGGCGCCCGGTGCCTCCAACACCGAACCCGCATCTCGCCGCAGAGCCTCAAGCGCCACGCACCGGTACATCGCACCGCTGTCGAGGTAGCAATAGTGCAGGCAACGCGCCAGTGCCCTCGCCACCGTTGACTTTCCGGCCCCGGCTGGACCGTCGATTGCGATCACCATGCGCTCATGGCTCCAACAGGCCGGCCAGATCATCGGAGAACTTGGGGTAGGAGACGGCGGCGGCCCCCATCCCGACCACCTCCACCCCCTCGCGCGAAGCGAGGCCGGCCACCGCACCGGTCATCGCCAGCCGGTGGTCGCCG
>CAJCHW010000141.1 GCA_903970125.1 Chlamydiota bacterium | reverse complement strand
GTCCCAGCGGCCGCGAGCTCGTGGCGCAAGTGCTTGGCCAGCGCTTCGGGACTGGGGACGCCAAGGGGTGTGAGCGCGCTGCCCCCGCCTGTTTGGAGTTCTGTTGCCGCCGGCTGCACTCCACCGCTCTGCGTGCCCGCTTCGGCGGCGACCTGCGTTGCGGCAGCCGCGAGCACGGACAGTGCGGCGCACGCGCACGCGCACGCGAGTGCGAACGGTGCTTTTGGCACGCCGTCCATTGTCGCTTACAGGACTTGATCGATGGTAGTCAGCAGGCGGTCATTGGTGGCGGCGTTGTGCACGGCGATCCGCGCCCACGCGGGCTCGCCAAGGGCACCGCCGCGGGCGATCAGGACGCCCGCGTTTCGCAGTCGTGCGGCAAGCTCGTCCGCGGCCGTGGACTCGTGACGCACCCACACGAAGTTGACCCGACTCTCACTGGCCTCAAAGTGGCGCTGGCGCAACGACTCAAGCAGGCTGCGCCGATCGCGAGCGAGCGCTGCCGCACGCTTGGAGACCAGCTCGGTGCTGGAGCGCAGAGCCTCCAGCGCGCCGGCCTGCTGAAGCTCGCCGATGCCGAACTCGGGCTCGATCGCGGCGAGTAGCTTCTCGGCGCCGGGACCGCCGAGGGCATAGCCCACCCGCAATCCCGCCAAGCCAAAGGCCTTGGAAAAGCTGCGAAACACGAGCAGGCGCGGATGGTCGTCCAGTAGCCGCAGCGAGGCGTCGTGGGGGTGGGAATCGACGAGCTCGATAAGCGCCTCGTCCAAGAGCATCGCGACCTGCTCGGGCAGGGCTCGCAGCAGACGCTCCAGCTCCTGGGTGCTCAAAAGCTCGCCCGTGGGATCGTTGGGGCTCGCGAGCACCACCAGACGCGTGTTGTCGGTGAGTGCGCCGAGCACGCCGTCGACCCAGCCTTCGACCGAGGCTGTGCGCACCGCGACGGCGCTGCCGTGGGCTCTGTCGGCCATCACGGGAAACAGCGGGTAGGAGGGCCAGGGGCAGACAAGCTCTTGGCCGGGACCCATCAGTGTCGCCGCAGCGGCGCTCAGCAGCTGCGTGGCGCCGTGGCCGATGGCGATACGCGTGGGCTCCAGGTCGTGGCGAATAGACAGCTCGGAACGCAGCGCGCCGGCGCGGATCTCGGGGTAGTGGTGCATGCCACTGCGAGCCGCGAACGTGATCGCGTTGACCACGTTGGCGTGGGGCAGCTGCGGCCACGTCGTCTGGGCGAGGTCGAGCGTTTGCACCGTGGCGAGCGCCAGGCGCTTGCGCTGCTCGGACTGCTCGCGCAACTCGCGGTTTACCTCCTCCTCGGAGCGGCCTTCGAACTGGCGGTAGTAGTCCAGCAGGCCCAAGCGTTTACCTACAAGCCGGACTGGCCGGAGACCAGCGAGGACCCCGAACCGTGGATGCCGAAGAACCAGACGCAGAAAACGATTGCGCCGACGCCGGCCGTGATCGCAAAGACGCGCCCCAGCGCCCCGGAGCGCTGATCGACGCCGGCCGCCCGGCGCACGAGAATCCATGCGGCATCGACCCGCATCAGCAGAGCGAGGGCGCCGAAGAGCGTGCCCAGGACTGTCAAGAACGCGACGAGGATGCCCAGGCTCACGCTCCCGGAAAGGTAATCAGCCTGCGAGCCCACCCATAAACACAGGATCGGGATTGGGCCCCAGAACAGCAGGCACGCTACGACGATCGACGTGAGCAATGCATTGGCGAGCAGGCGGTCGGCCTTGCGCCGCCGCGGGCCTGCAAGCTGCGGCTGGTCGCGGTAGCGCACGGGCCTTGAGCCGGGCCGGCGGCCGACGAACAGCCCTCCTGTCTCGCTTGGATCGCTACGCATGTCAGTGGCCGGTGCTTCGGCGCGCTTGGGTGCCGGCAACGGCTCTCCTACACGCTAGCGGCCCCCTCAGCGTGCGCGGGCGCTAAGCGTTGTAGAGCGCGTCAAAGACGTCGGAGTACTTCTCGCACACGACGTTGCGCTTGACCTTGAGCGACGGCGTCAGCTCACCGGTCTCCTGGGAGAAGTCGTGGTCGAGGATCGCGAAGCGCTTGACCTGCTCGACGCGCGCATAGTTCGCGTTGACCTCGTCGAGCTGCTGTTGGATGAGCTCGTGCACCTTGGGCTCGTTTGCCAGCGTGCTCACATCCTCGGGCAATCCGTTCGCGGTCGCCCAGGGCAGGATCTCTTCCTCATCGAGCGTGACGAGCAGCACCAGATACGGCCGGCGGTCGCCGTACATCACGGCCTGGGAGACATAGCGCGAGCGCTTCATGTCGTTCTCGATGTTCGCCGGCGTGATGTTCTTGCCCCCGGCGGTGATGATGATGTCCTTCTTGCGGCCCACGATGTACACGAACCCGTCCTCGTCGATTGAGCCAAGGTCGCCGGTGTGCAGCCACCCGTCGACCACGTTGCCAAAGCTCAGGTCGCCGTGGCGGTAGTAGCCCTTGAAGATGTTGGCGCCGCGGACCAGCAGCTCGCCGTCGTCGGCGATCTTGACATCGACGCCCGGCAGCGGCTTGCCAATCGAGCCGAAGCGGTGTTCGGCGGGGGTCGAAAAGGTGGCCCCAGTGGAGGTCTCGGTCATGCCATAGCCCTCCATCACGGGCGCGCCTGCGGCGAAGAAGAATTCCAGGATCTCCTTGCTGATCGGGGCGGCACCGCTGAGCGCCTCGCGCAAGCGCCCGCCGAAGACGGCGCGCACGTTGACAAAGAGCTTTTCCTCGGCCTCGGCAAAGGGCGCCACGAGCTCCTCGGGGATCGGCTCGCCGGCAAGTTCGGCTTCGCGCACCTGGCTGCCCACGCGAGTGGCGCTGGCGAGCATCTCGGGATCCGTGTTGGCGGCCACGAGTGTGTAGATCTTCTCGAACAGGCGCGGCACCGATGGCAGGTAGGTGGGCTTGACTTCGGTCAGCTCGGGGACGATCAGCTTGGTGTCGCCGCTCCAGTATGCGAGCGTCACGCCGAGGTCGAACACGGCGAGCTGGATCAGCAGCGCGAAGGAGTGGGCCAGGGGCAGGTAGAGGTAGACGACGTCTTCGTGATCGGCTTGCAGCACCCGGCGCAACTCGACGCTGCGAAGCATGGCGCTGTAGTTGCCGTGGGTCAGTACACAACCCTTTGGCGGCCCAGTCGTGCCCGAGGTATAGATGATCGTGAATGTGTCATCGGGAGTGACCGCCTGCCGGCGGCTTTCGAGCTCTCCAGCGTCGCGGCCACGACCGCGCTCGCGCAGCGTCTGGAGCGTGATCGCCTCCAGAGCCTCGGCGTCGTCGTCGCCGCCGTCAGGAGCATCCATCACGACCACGCTGCGCAGGTTCGGCAAGCGGTCGCGCACGGCCGCGATCTTGGCCAGCTGCTCGGCGTCCTCGCAGACGATCGCGCACGCCTCGGAGTCTGAGAGCACCCAGTAGCACTCCTCGGGCGAGTTGGTTTGGTAGATGGGCACGACGATGATCCCCGCCGCGGTTGCCGCCATGTCGACGTAGGACCACTCCACGCGGGTGTTGGCGAGGATGCACAGGCGCTCCCCGGGAGCTATTCCCAGGTCGATCAGGCCGAGCCCTATCTCCTGCACGATCTCGCCAAGCTCTGCGTATGTGGCCTGTTGCCAGGCGCCGTCGCGCTTGAAACGTACAGCGACGTTGTCTGGATAGTCCGCGACTGCGCGGGGTATAAGGGCGGCGATGGTCTGGGTGTCTGTGGTTGCGGTCAAGGCCAGGGGCTCCGAGAGAGCTGGGACTGTATTCACACTAGCCGCTTGGCGCCGCTTGCCGCGCCGCCAACGCGATCACGCGGGCGCATGCGAGTCCGAGAGAACCTGGGCGAACCTCAGCTGTCGTCGACGCTCAGTTGCCGGTCAGGCGGCGTTGGCTGCAGCGGAGCCCGGCTGGCCGCGGCCAAGGGCGCCGAGGTGGGCTACAAACAGGCTCTTGTCGATCCGTCCCTGGAAGACTGGGATGCCGAGCTCGACGCACTTCGTGAGCACCTCCGCACGCTTGAGTCCGTACTCGTGTGCCAGTTCGGTTGGCGTCAGGTGGTTGGCCATACGCGGTCCTCTCTTTCCAATGTGCAGTGGGCGGTGACGGTGAGCCGAAGGGCTCCGAGGCACAAGCGCGAGGGCACCCAGCCGGTGAACTGCTGGACTGGTGCGACGCTTGCCACGTGCTAGATATACCGCTCGGAGCAGACGTTTGCAACACGTGCTGCGCCTACACGGGGTTGGGGATGTCCACAAACAGATGGCGCACGCCGAAGCGCTCGGTCAGGTGCTGTCCCAGACGCTGGACGCCAAGGGTCTCGGTGGCGTAGTGCCCGGCGGCGATGAAGTGCACCGACGCCTCGCGCGCTTGCGCCATCACGCGCTCTGCGGGCTCGCCGGTGAGCAGTCCATCGGCGCCGGCGTTGATGGCCTCGCCCAGGTAGCCGGCGCCGGCGCCGGAGACAATCGCCAGGCGGCGCACCTTCTCGGGCCCGGAGTCAAAGACCAGTGGTGGCCGGCCGGTGATCTCGCCGATCTGCGCAAACAGCGCGGGGGCATCGACGCCGTCGTCTGGCAGCTCGGCGATGCAGCCGATGTTCTGGCCGCGGTGGTCGCCGAAGGGCGTCGCGCGGGCGGCGCCGAGCGCTTGTGCCAACAACGCGTTGTTGCCCTCGCTGGGATGGGCATCGAGGGGCAGGTGGTACGCGGCGAGGCTGATGCCGGCGTCAAAGAGCGTCTGCAGGCGGAGTCTGAGCGGCGCATCGACGACACGCGGTTCGGAGTCCCAGAAGATGCCGTGGTGGACGATCACGAGATCTGCGTGGTCGTCGGCGGCGCGCTGGAACAGCTCCAGCTGACCGCTCACCCCTGTGATCACCGTTGTGATCTCGGCGCGCCCTTGGACCTGCAGCCCGTTGGGGCAGTAGTCGGAAAAACGGTCGGGCTCAAGCAGGCGGTCGAGCTCGGTGAGGATGTCGGCGAGACTCGTGGACACAGCGGTCGCCGACGACGATACCGCGCATCGGTGACCGGCACTGGGCCCGAGTGAGCGGACACCGGGCCAAGTGACGGGAAGTGGTGTGGGATACTTGCTGCTGGCGTCGGGGCGTGGCGCAGCCTGGTAGCGCGCACCGTTCGGGTCGGTGAGGTCCCCGGTTCAAATCCGGGCGCCCCGATATTGAAAGCCCCCGGCCCGACGGGGGTTTTCGGCGTTCTGGGGGGCGCCGAGGTTCCAATGAGGTTCCGTTTGGTGCGGTTTAGCGCGCTGGCGGATCACGTGTCGTCGTTGGAGGCCCCCTGGGCGTCGAGTGCGGCCGCCAGGCCGAAGGACGCGAAGACCTCGGGCTCCTGGAACACCGAGTTGCGGCTGATGCCCTCGGCGGTGACGGTGAAGACCTGAAGCGTGTGCAGCTCGTATCCGCCGCCGCCGCGCCGGTAGGCGGCGAACCCGGGCTGGCCGTTGGCCGCGACCGCCTTCAGACACCAGTCCGTGCCGGCCGCCGCAAACACCCAATCCATGAACAGGCCGTAGTTTCGGGGACCGGCGAACAGGATGCCGGACTCGCTGACGGCGATCGCGGCATCCCTGCCCAGGAAGCGGAGGCTGAGCTGCTTGTTGTACGTCGAGCTGCCCTTCAGTGGCCCCTCAAAGGCCAGGGCCATGTTCTCGCGGATCACCTCACGGCTGTCGCGTAGCGAGCCGGTCATGACCGCGGTCGCGTCCGCGGTGTAGTCGGCCACCATCCCGTCGGCGTCGCCGGCCTCCCACGCCTTGTAGGACTCAACCAGCACGGCCTGGATGGCGGCTTCGTCCTGCGCACGACTATCTGACATCGGAGTCTCCCTTGTGATCGTCCCCCCCGGGGTATTCCGGCGAGCTCGTCAATACATACCGTCGGTGGGGTCAGAACTCATCGCGCCCGCGCCTCCGATGCCAGCGACAGCGAGAGCGCCAGCGGTCGCCACCACAACCAGCGCGAGAACTCGGATCACGTTCCGCGGCGTCGGCCCTCCCTCACTGATGGGCCGAAACCCACGCCCTCAGGTGCATGTGGACGGCTCGTCGGGCTTCGGTGCTTTGCACGACGGCTTGGGCGGCTTCACGGGCGGAGGGGGGTTGGGGTAATAGACCATCACGTACATCTGGCCGTCGACGTGGGTGGTGCC
Source organism: Chlamydiota bacterium (assembly GCA_903970125.1). Taxonomy (GTDB): domain Bacteria; phylum Actinomycetota; class Thermoleophilia; order Solirubrobacterales; family Solirubrobacteraceae; genus Palsa-744. The sequence goes on along the minus strand of CAJCHW010000141.1, from coordinate 5,131 downwards.
CTGAAAGCCGTTGCCGAAGGAGAAGTTCCACTGGAAGGCGGCACTCGGTGGGCCGCCTTCCGGTTCGCTGGCGACGCCGCTGCAGGATCCAACAATGCGCTGCCCTGCGCAGGACCAGTAAAGGTAAGGCTGGATATCCTCGAAGCCGTGCACGGTTGTGTCCGGCACGCGCACGACGGGCTCTTGGCCGGAAAGTCCAAGCGCCGTGTACAGGCCGGCAAGCTCTTTCTGCGTGGGAAACGTCCAGGCGGTCTGATGCAGCCAGCCGTGATTGCCGTTGAGTTCCTCGTTCATCGCTTCAACCCAACTGACCGCGGTTTCGTGGGTCATCGAGCCGTCGCTGCCGAAGCTACCGGGGAGTTTGAAGGTTTCCATCTTGGCGAGATCAGCGTTAGCCAGCCAGGTGATACCAGTGGTGCCAGGAATTGGCTGGTACACGGCCTGACCGCCATCGGTGGGCTCGAGACTGGTCCCGGCGTCAGTGGCGGCACCGAACGGATTTCCCGGAAGGATCGGCAGGACGTACATCGAGAACAGGTTGGTGTTTGAGCTGTCCCGACCCGTGTTGAACGAGAAGCTGAAACAACAGCTCATCTTTTCGCCATGGCGATGATTTTCGTGTTCCTTGTTGGTCCAGTACATGTACGGCTGGAAGTCTTGAAACGGGCCCGTCGTTGCTTCCGGAATCGCCACGACGGTGTCGGGCGCGTTGTAGCCCAGAAAGTCGGTGTACAGCGAGGCCAGCGGGCTGACGGTGCAGCCGATCCCGAAGTCGCCGCCGCCGGCTTCGTTCTTGCCCGAGCAGCCCGCATCCTTGGAGGGAGTCGGCGTGATCGGGAGCGTCCAGTTTTCATGGCCAAGGTAGTCCGCGTGGTTCATCGCTTCAACCCACTTCAACGCGGTGGCGTATTCCATCGACCCATCGCAGCTGATGCCGGACACATTGAACGTGTCGGTCGCCGCAAGATCTGCGTCCGCCAGCCAGGTGACGCCCAGCGCTGCATCGTCCACTGTCTTCGCGGCCGGTGCTCGCCCGGGGCGCCCGCAGGGCGTCGCACGATGCGCGGAACCCGGCGCCGCCGACACGCACGCTGCCGCGAGTAGGCCTAGGGGCAGAACACCGAGAAACCGCCTCGCTCCAACCACGGCCACAACCCTACCGCTGCACCCCCGCTGCACCCCCGCTGCTATTCGCAGCGAGGTGCGGTTTTCACTGGCTGCGCAGTCGATCATAATGCTCTCGCGCTGTTGGCTTGGCCCGTGTGTGAGCGTCAGCGTGTAGACGCCCCGGGCGAGCTTGAAGTAAGGCGACGACGTGGCCGCCCAGGCTGGGCTCGCTCCAACCAGCACCCCGGCTAGGCCGGCCCCCACAACTGCGGCCCCCAAGCAACACTCGCGCGAGATGGCTGATGGTCGTCGTAGACTTTGACCAGGAGCCAGCGCGAATCGTGACCGCGCTCGTATATGGACACGGACGCTCGCCAAGTGGATGGATGCCATGAACGTCAAGATCGACAACCTCGGTATTTGACCGCGCCAACTACGGCGCGGACGGGGACGTGCTCTACCTGGCGCGCGGTGCCACCAACTCGGCCTCCGATGCGGCGCTGACGCCCTAGGGGCAAGGTGTGCGCTACGACACGGACGGAGACGCGATCGGCGTGAGGATCACCAACGCGCGCCGCACGATCGAGGACGACGGGCACCTCACGATCACGCTCCCACACGCGGTTCGGGTTGAGGCGGGGGATCTCGCCGCAGCGCTCGCTTAGCGTCGTCGGGCCCGCTTTCGACGACCGCGCTCGATCCACGGGACCGCGCTCCGCGCCAAGGTTCCATTCAAGGTTCCGTTTTGAGCAAATCTCAGGTGACCTGAGAACACCTAAGACCAGCAATCATGGGGGCTCAGGCGTGTCGTGATCCCCCCGGGCCGGTTCAAATCCGTGCGCCCCGATTTCAGAAGGTCCCCGGCCCGACGGGGCTACGCGGCAGCCATCGCCTTGCCGACTCCGGCGCGCATCTCGTCGGCAGTCATGACCGGCGAAAACGTGATCTTGGCGTTGAGTCCCTGGAAGAACGGCTCAGCCGCCGGGGGGATCTCGCTGGAGTCCGCCATCTCGAAAAAGATCAGGCCCGTGCGCATCCCGTCGGTCGACGTGAAGTACGCCGCCTCCGCCTTTAACGCCTCAAGCGCATTTCCGACGATCTGCGGCAGGCTGCCGTCCTTGAGCGCGGCGTTGCCGGCCTCGGTCGGAATCTGCACCGTCATCATCACCCGCATCGCTTCTCCCTTGGATTGAAAGGTGGCTCCCGTGGCGAGCCGAGGGCGCGCAGGCCCGAACCTATGAACGTGGATGTGGAGCACCGCTGCGCCGGCCACGCCCAGCGTACACCGCGTTGCGTCGGGCCAACTTTTTGCCTGACTATCCCGAGGTGCCCGCCGCGATGCCGGCGGACTGGCTTGCTGCGGTTGGCTGACAGTCGCGCCCATGATCTCTGCAGCACCTACGCTTCGCATGCGGAAGTGGCTGCCCCTGCGCCACTCGACGCGAGTGCCGGCGCGGCCAAGCCGATCGCAGAGCTACCAGCAGAGGTACAGTGCGACCACGGTGCCGCTCTACATGGACCGCCACGACCTTCCCGATGCCACGGCCGCCGACCTTGCAGCCGCGCACGTGCGCGACCTGGAGGTGCAAGGCCGATTCGGCGTGCGCTTCGTCACCTACTGGTTCGAAGAGGAGGCGCGCAGCGGCTTCTGCCTCATTGAGGGCCCGGACGCAGAGAGTGTCGAGGCGGCACATCGAGCGGCTCATGGGATGCTTCCCTCGCACGTGATCGAGGTCGATCAGGCCAGCGTGCGCGGCTTCTTCGGCCGGCTCAACACGCACCCTCCCGGCGAGCCACACTCCGCCCTTCGAGGTAGCGGCGCGCGCGCGGCTCGTTCCCATCAACGACCTGCCGGCAGCCGCGAAATCGGACTGCTCCTACGCGGTTCTCGGCTCCGGCAAGACTGCCGCCGACGCATGCACCTGGCTGCTGGACAACGACGTGCAGCCCGAGCGGATTCGTTGGATCCGGCCACGCGACGCGTGGTTCCATGACCGCAGCCAATTTCAGCCGCTGGAGCAGGTCGGCGCGCTTATGGAGGGGCTTTCACTGGACGCCGAGGCTGGCGCCATGGCGACGGACGTCGACGACCTCTTCGAGCGCCTCGAGGCCTCGGGACGACTCGTGCGCATCGACCCCGCCTGGCCGGCGACGATGTACCGCGGCACGATGCTCAGCGCCCGCGAGCTTGAGGCCGTGCGGCAGATCGAAGACGTCGTCAGACTGGGCCGAGTGCGACGGATCGAGGCCGACCGGATTGTGCTCGAGCGCGACCTCTTGGAGTGGGTGGCCCAGAGCCGCCTGAACCTGGTGCGCGCGCTTCCCGACCACGCGGCAGAGCCGTCAGTGCAAACGGCGCTCAAGCGGTATCTCACCCACCTGGGCGCGGCGACCGAGCGACTGATGCAGCTGCCCGGATCGAGTTCGTTGATCAGTACTTAGAGTGATGCTCTCCAGGCTTCGCCGCCACAAGTGGTCGCCACCGCAGCGTATGGTCCTCATCAGCGTGGTCGCGGTCGTTATGGGGTCGCTTTTTGTCACCGCGTACTCGTTGGCGCTGGGCGACCCGGTGCCGCATCAGATAAGGGCTGCCCTCGTTGGTGATCCGGCTGCCAGCCCGCGGACGATTGCCGCGGTGGAGAAGGTCGCAGATCACAAGCTGGTCTTTGCGCGCTACAGCGCGGTCTCGGCCGCCCTGAACGCGGTCAACCATCAGAACGTGTACGCCGCGCTCGATCTCGGATCCTCGAGGCCGACCCTGTATGTTGCCAGCGTCGCCGGCGCGTCCGTGGCGCGGCTGCTTGAGGGCGTCTCCGTGGTTGACCCCAACGTGCGCGTCGTAGACACGCATCCCCTGGCCGGCGACGATCCGAACGGCCTCGACATCTTTTACCTGATGCTCGTGGCAACGATCGTTGGCATGGTCACCGTCTTCCAGGTCCGGGGCCAGGTCCCCGGGTTGCAGTTGCGCCACCACATCTCGTTCGTGATCGGCCTGGCAGTGCTCGCCTCGACCGTGCTCACGCTGGTCGACGGGCCCCTGCTGCATCGCCCTGCGGCCCTGTATCCGGAGGAGTGGGGGATCCTTGCGGTCCACGTCCTCGCCGTGTCGTCGTTCTCGTCGCTGATGGTGGTGCTCGTCGGCGCCTGGGCGATCGTGCCGTCATGGCTGTTCTTCGTCATCCTCGGCAACGCGTCGTCCGGGGGCGCGGTTGCGCCGGCGCTGCTGCCCCAGCCCTTCGCGTTTTTGTCCCGGTGGCTGCCCTCAGGAGCCACGGTCAATGCTCTGCGCGACGCGATCTACTTCCGCGACTACCAGCTGGCGCGTCCGTTCGTGGTGTTGGGAGTATGGGCGGCGGGGTTGTTCATCGCCTGGGTCCTCCTCGCTCGGCGCCGTGAGGCCCGACCCGTGGCCCATTGATCGAACACCTCGGCGGTGGCTGGCAGAGGGGGTCGCTGGTGCCGGCAACGTCCAGAGCTATGGTGGCGAGCGGGCGGGCATCCTGGAAGTTCGTTGCCGCTGGACAGATCTACCTAGAGGAAGGGCATATATGCGAACGAAGGGCTTCATCCTTGGTTTCGGCCTCGCAACCGCCGGGCGGGCGCTCATCCCCCGGGTGCTGCTTCTGAAGTTCGCCCGGGATGTCAAAAGACTCAACGCCGGCGACTACTCCAGTCTGCTGGCCTCTTACGCGGACGACTTCGTTCTCCACTTCAACGAGGGCGATCACCGGTGGTCGGGCGACTGGGAGGGCAAGACGGGCATTGAGCGTTTTCTGCAGAACTACACTGCCGCGCGCATCCAGGGCGAGATCCGACAGATCGCGATCAGCGGGCCGCCATGGGCGATGACCCTGTGGGCGCGCTTTGACGATCACGCCGACGCCCCGGACGGCACCCGCATCTATGAGAACCGCACCGCGCTCGTGCTGCGAACGCGGTGGGGCAAGATCGTTGAGCAGAATGACTTCTACGTCGACACGGCGCCTATCGCTGAGCTGGATCGCAAGCTGACCGAACTTGG
>CAJCHW010000140.1 GCA_903970125.1 Chlamydiota bacterium | reverse complement strand
GTTCGCCGAGATGGCCACGAAGATCGAAACGGCGCGCCAGATGGTGTACATGACCGCGTGGCGCTACCAAAACGGCGAGTACCCCGTGCGCGAGATCTCGATGGCCAAGCTGTATGCCTCGCGGATCGCGTGCGAGGTGGCAGACGAGTGCATCCAGATCCACGGCGGAGCGGGCTACATGAAGGAGTTCGGAGTCGAGCGCGCCTGGCGCGACGCCCGGCTGTTTCGGATTGGCGCAGGCACCGACGAGATCATGCTCGAGGTCATCGGCCGCTCCTACGGGTTGTAGCGGCGCAAGGCCGCCGGCCAACGCGCGAGGGGCCGCTAGACAACGAGAGGCTGCCGGCCGACGCGCGAGGGCTGCCCGCGACCGCGCGAGGCTGCCGGCGAACGCGCGAGGCTGCCGGCGAACGCGCCAAGCGCGCTCACGGCGCGATGTACTTGCCGACGTCGTAGGGGAACACGTACATCGCAATGCCACCGATTTGGTAGGTGGCGCTTGGCTTGCCCATGGCCGGCGACGGCGACTGGCCGAGCAGAAAGGACCGCTGGCCCGGCCGCCCCTTGTACCAGCTGCTGATCACGTGCAACGAGTACGCGCACACGTTCTGACCACAGCCTGAAACCGGGAAGACCTTCAGGCGGTAGTCCGTGGACCACGTAATCGCCGCCGCGTCCCAGTAGTCCGCGTAGCCGTACGTGATGCGCTGGTCGTAGGCGATCTGCTCGAGCTGGCCGAAGGAGCTGTAGGTGATCCCCGGCGAGGTGGCGAATGTCTGGTTCTCGATCAGCGAGACCAGCCCCGTGAGCGCGAAGATCGACACCCCTACCGCAACGATGCCCCTTAGCGCCGCCCCGCGCCGCGCCATCAATCCCAGCAACGCAGCGGGTCCATAGAGGATCCCGACGATGTAGCGAGTCGAGTCGAGGTCGACGGGCTGGGAGCTGAAGATGAAAGCCAGCGAGAGCGCGACCACGGTGCTGCCCCAGAAAACGCACCAGGCCAGCCGCGCTTGACTGGTGTCGGCATCGTCGTCAAGAGCGCGCGACCGTCCCGCCGTGGCGACCACGTGTGCCAGTGCAAAGCGCACCACCGCCACCACGGCCACCAGCGACAGGACCGCGCAGATGATCTGCAGACCAGAGGTCAGCGTGAGGTTGTCACCAAAGAAGTTTCCGTTCCCGAGCACCATCACCGACTGCCACCAGAGGTCGAAGTTGGAGACGAGCGTGCTCGCGTGCGCCAGTCCGAGCTGGTTTACGCCGGGCTGACCGATGACGTTCTCGTGGTGCATCAGTGCTCGGATCGCAATGTCCGCGAACACGGCCACGGCCACGGTTGCGCACATCCAGCCCCCTGCTTGCACGCTCGCGGGCCCCGGGCGCAGCCACCACACCACGGCAACAGCGAGCAGGGCCGGTGCGACGCCAGCGATGACCAGGAGCAGGTCCGACGCGACATTGACGCCGACGATCGCGCCCACCGCCACCACTGCCGCCGCCGTGGCTCCAGTGCTCATCCAGCCAGGACGCGCGTAGAGCGCAACAAGCAGACCCGCCAGAAGCGCCATCGAAAACCAAGTCGTTGAGTGGTCGTTGAGCGCGAACAGCCACCCCAGCGCCGCCGGGCTGGCACAGACAATCACGACGCCCGTGATCATTGCCGCCCACCGTCCCGCGACACGCCAGGCGCCCCACGCCAACAGCGCCGCGGATGTCAACACCATCGCGTACGGCACGGCGTCCCAGAGTTGCCGATGCAATGGCAGCCACCGCGTGGCAAGCTCGAACGCGAGCGTCGAAAACCAGGCCGCCTGGCCGAGCACCACCTGTCGGTGCGCCGGCGACCCCCCGAACAGTTGCCCAATCACCTGCGCCGAGGCCAGGTCCGCGTTTCGGTACACGAAACCAACGAGCCAGTCGAAGTTGACCGCCATCGCCGCGAGGTACGCAGCGGCGATTGGTACCGGCAGCCAGAACCAGTGCGCGAGCGGGCGACGGGCTACCGATGAACGCTCGCGGCGAAGCGAGGTGACAGGACCGACACTCGCTTCCACGGGGCGGTCAGTATATGGCCGCAACCCCGCAACTGCAACTAACCGTCGAGTGCTCTCACGCCACGCTGGGTGCTGCTACGTCGCGGCCGCTGTGGCCTGATGGACTTCATTGACACGCGTGGCGACAATCCGGGTATCTCCTTCGCGGGGTGCGTCGATGAAGTCCCACTTGTCGTCGGCCACCGAGCAGGACATCGCGACCGTCCCGACGCTCGCAAACACGTGCGTGAGTGCCGCATTGATCGTCACCGTCGAACCAGTCCCAGCGAGCGGCGGTGCCGAACCGGTGCTCAATTCAGTCCCGGCTTCAAGGCGGCAGGATGCTGTCGTGGCTTTGGGTTCGCTGAGCGAGATGGTGCCCTGGGCCTCGATCACATAGGCGCCCGCGGCCAAGCCCGACAGCGTCAGTGTCTGACTCGAACCAGCCGCGATTTCCGTGGTCGATGCCGCGAGCTTCAGTTCGTAGGCTTCCGAGGGTCCAAGCGGTCCTGTCAGTCCCGTCGGCCCAGTGGCGCCCTTGGCTCCAGCCGCTCCCGCCGACCCAGTACCGCCCTTGGACCCAGTCGCGCCCTTGGGTCCAGTAGCGCCCTTGGGTCCAGTCGGGCCCCTGGAAGCGCCCGTGCCTCTGGGGCCCTGGGGTCCCGCCGGACCTCTGCGACCGTGGAGCACTCTGAGCACCCTCGGACTGATCTGCCTGGTCGAGGTGATCAGGTAGTGCGTGGCAGCGAAAGCCCCGCCTGTCATCGAGAACACGAGTGCGAGCGTGGCTGCGACGTTCGCGTAGGAAAGAGGTCGTTTGAGTCTCGGGGGCATCGTTGGCTGGGGAATCCTTTCAGATTGGGGGGGGCGTTGGCAACCGTTGGCGGCAGTAACCCGCGAGCAACCGCATCGTTGCGGTTGCCAGCAAAACCTTGTTCGCGCTGAGATGGTGCGCTACGGCCAGTCGATCTGCTCGGCCAACTGCGCCGAGCCAAGCGCGATCAGGCCGCTTTGCTGCACCGGAGCATACTGCCCGGCGGTCAACGCAAACCCGCGGAGCGGTGCCTGTTCAGCGGCCAAGCTGGTCGAGATCGTCATCGACCGCCGTTGAATCGACATCGGCAGGACGCCCACCGCGGTCGCGTGGCCCAAAGCGCCCCACTGTCGCGGCGAAGCTCGTGACACGGCCTGCATAGCGGCGCGAAGTCCAGCGGCGCGCCAGCGCTCGGGTAGGGGAAAAGACGAGCAGTGCGCCCAGGAAATCGGTGAGAAACCCGGGGAACACAAGCAGCACGCATCCGAGAAATCCGAGTGCGCTGTCGAGCGCGACACGGGCAGGGGCGCGATGTTCAGACACCGCGACCGACACGCGCTCAATCGCCCGGCGCCCCTGGATGCGCAGCAGCTGGATGCCCAGCACGGAGGTCCCCAGGAGCAATGCGGTCGCCAGCAGCCAGCCGATCGCGCGTCCGACCTCGACGAACGCGAACACCTCGGCAACGGGCACTGCGATCACGACGATCACGAACATCTCAGGTGTGAGCGTACGCATCTTGGCGCGGCGCGGCCCCTCGCCGTGTCGGCGCGCCACTGCCGCTCGGGCCTGGGTAGGATCGCCGATCGGGAGATGGTCGAGCCACGTACATTGGATAGAGGCGGGACGGCGATCGCATGCCGCCTTCGTTTCGCGCTTGCAATCGCCGCACTGGCGGTGGTGTGTGCGGTGGTCGAGACGCCCCCACTGGCTCAGGCCGCTGAAGAAGGCGCGATCTCCGGGACCGTCACCACGCTGGTGGGCGGAGATCCGATCCCGTATGCCGCGGTGTGCGCGGTACCGGCAATCGCCGGCACCAACTACAGCGACTGTCGGCTCGGGCATGCGCCTGGTAGCGGCTACACCAACGAACACGGCAAGTACACCGTCACCGGCCTGTCGCCAGGCGAATACAAGATGTTTTTCGACGGTGAAGCTGGGGGGCCGGTAGAAAAACCATATGCGGGTCAGTGGTACACCCACGAGCCATCGTTTGCGAAAGCCACCGCGGTTACTGTGAACCCGTCGGAAACCACCACCGAAATCAACGTCAGCCTCGAAGCGGCTGCGACCGTCGAAGGCAAGGTCACAAGCGCCGCCACGGGGGGCCCGCTTGGAGTCGTGATCTTCCCAATCGAAGAACCGGAAGCCGGCGTCTATGAAACGCTCGGCTTTGCCCTCGCCAACGAACACGGGGAATACAGCTATACCGGCTTCGGACACCACAACAGCTACGTGCAGTTCTCCAACTTCGTGGAGGGCGTCGGCCGCACCTGTCCTCTAGGTCACCAGGCCTGCCAGCCGTTCTATGCACAGCAGTTTTTCAACAGCGCGGCCACGCTTGCGATTGCCACGCCACTCGTGCTAAGCCCCGGCGAAACCGCGACGGAAATCAACGCCGTGCTACCTGCGGGAGGGGTCGTGACCGGTCGCGTCACGACCGCCTCAATCGAACACACGCCGATCGAATGGGCCTACGTTTGCGCGTCGCCGGCGCCCAATCAGTCGCCGCAGGGCTACACCAACAAAGCGTGCGCGTACACAAACGGCAACGGTGAATACACGATTACCGGCCTGTCGACGCTGCGCTATGTCGTCGAATTCAGCGGCGAAATCTGCCCGAACGAATTCCCCTGTACGAAGTCCTGGCTGCCGCAGAACTACGACAACGAGTCGACCGAACACCAACCAACTCTCGTGTCCGTTGCCACCGCCACCACCACCGCGGGGATCGATGCGGGCCTGTTTGAACCATCCCCCAAGACGCCTTCCAACACGGCACCACCGGTACTGAGCGGGACAACGGCGGTGGGCGACACGTTGACGTGCTCGGAGGGCGCCTGGGCCAATGCGCCCACGGGGCTCACATACGTTTGGCTGGCAAACGGCACCGCGATCGCTCAGCAGACCCGGAGCACCTACACGGTCTCGTCCGCCGAGCAGGGGACCTCGATCTCGTGCGAGGTTACAGCGAGCAACGGCGCCGGCTCCATCAGTGCCACCAGCAACGCGTTGCAGGTGCCAGCCGCCCTGCCCCTGATGCCAGTCATCGGTTTGACTGCACCGACGCCCGGCATAACGGAACCGACGCCCGGCATAGCTGTCGCTGAAGCCGGCGCGAAGGTGACCCGCCGCCGTGCCACGCTGGTCTTGCACTGCACGGGGGACGGTGCGTGCTCGGGTGTTGCCGAACTTGTCGCGCCGGTCCTCAAGCGACGTTTTGTCAAACGACACGGCAAACGCGTGGTGGTAACGCACACGGTGGACAAGGTGATCGGCAAGGCCAGCTTCTCGCTGGCAGCGGGCGCAACGGAGACCGTGCAGGTCCAACTGGACCGCAAGGGCCGGGCACTGGTGCGCAAGGCAGGCAAGCCCGGGGTAGAGGTCCGCGTTGCCGGCACCGGCATCACCGCCGGCACAGTCGTGCTCAAGCAAGCAAGCTGAAAGGAGCGGCAATGGCAGGCGAGGCAGTTGACATCACTACCCAGGACGGCGTCGCAGACGCATACCTCGCGCGCCCCGGTGGGCAGGACACAAGCCACCCCGGCGTGCTCTTCATCATGGACGCCTTCGGCTTGCGCCCCAGGATCGAAGAGATGGCCGACCGCATCGCGGCGCGCGGGTTCGTCGTGCTCGCCCCCAACGTCCTGTATCGCTCCGGCCCGGCGTCGCACGCGGAGATCCCCGATCTTACGGATCCTGCCCAGAGAGATCCGTTCTTCGCGCAGCTGAGGCCTGCGATGGAGCAGCTGACGCCCGAGGGGATTGTCAGCGACGGCGCTGTGTACCTCGACTACCTCGGCGAGGTCGCGAATTCGCCTGTGGCCATCGCCGGCTACTGCCTGGGCGGGCGCTTGGGTTGGCGAATCGCCGCCGCCTACCCGGAGCGCGTCGCCGCGCTCGGCGCCTTTCACGCAGGGGGGCTCGTGAGCGATGGGCCCGACAGTCCCCATCTGAGCGCCAGTGCCATCGCCGCCGAGCTCTACTTCGGCCACGCCGACAACGATCAGAGCATGACCCCCGAGAACGTGGCAGCGCTCGAGCAGGCGCTTTCCGACGCCGGGGTGGTGTACCGCTCAGAGCTCTATGAGGGGGCCGCCCACGGCTACACCATGAGCGACACCGCCGCCTACAACGAGGCTGCGGCCGAGCGCCACTTCACCGAGCTCTTCGCATTGCTCGATCGCACGATCGGCGGCTGACGGCTGACATCAGGCGGCAGTTGACAGCGGGTGGCGGCCGGCGGGACACGGTGGCAGGTGGCAGGTGGCAGCTGACAGCGGGCGTCAGGTCTCGGTGTGGACGATCACGTCCGCGATGTCAGGGACCTGTTGGCGCAGCTCCTCCTCCAGCTCGCCGCCCAGCTCATGAGCATCGATCAGGGAGGTCTCGGCGCCGACGGCGAGTGTCAGCAGGATCACGCGACCAGCGGCTGTGCGAAGCAGCGTGGTCCCGCGCGGCTCAGAGCCCGTGCGCTGGAGGACTATGCGCCTGATTGCGTGCATCGCGTCGCGGTCTGAGCTCGTGCTCGCGGCGTGGGCGATAAGCGGGCGCTCCAGGGGCTCCAGATGGGTCTGTACCTCGCTCACGCCGCTGCGCGCGCGGATCGCTTGCTCGACGCGCTCAGCAACGGAGAGCGCGTCGTGCAGGGCGAGATCGGGGTCGAACTTCAGGTGCAATGTGACGCTCGCCGACCCGTCGTGCTCGTAGATGGCGATGTCGTGTACTTCCTTGACCAGCGGCTCGGCAAGCGCGATTGCGAGTACCCCGTCGCGGAGATCCAGGCCGCTGCGGCGAGGCTCGACATGGACCACCACGTCGCTGCCCGGTAGCGCGGTCTCGATCGCCGTCTCGATGCGGTCCGCGGCCTGGTGGCCCTCGATCACCGCCGCTCCTGGCGCCACGGCTGCGATGACATCCGCGAAGTAGCGTCCAGCGGACTCGCGCACGCGCAAGCGCACCACTTCGATCCCCGGTTCCAGGCGCGCTAGCGCGCGCTCGGCGGCCTCCCTGGCCTCGGCCGGAGTGCGGTCCATCAGGACGTTTGCGTTCTCCGAGATCAGCCCTGTGGCGGTGGCGAGGATGATCACTGCGATCACGAGTGCCGCGCTCGCGTCGCCCCCAGCGAACCCTGCGCGCACGAGCAGCAACCCGACAAGGACCGCCACCGAGCCCGCCATGTCGCCGGCAAAATGAAACCCATTGGCCCGCAGAGCGGGGCTGCCGTAGCGCTTTGCCGCGCGCAACGAGATGACCGTGCGGCTGAGGTCCAGGCCCAGCGCAATTGCAATCACCGCGAAGACGTACCAGTGGGTGTCCGGCGTGGCACCTGGAATGATCAGATGCCTGATCGCCTCGGTTGCCACGATCAGCCCGCCCGCCAGCAGGATGCCTGCCTCGCCCAGCGCCCCCAGGTTCTCGGCACGACCGTGCCCGTAGGGGTGCTCGGGGTCCGCCGGCTGGCGGCCCAAGCGGACAGCGAAGAACGTCAGGATCGCGGCGAAGACGTCCCCGCTTGACTCGATCCCGGCTGAGACCAATGCGAGGCTTCCCGTCGCCAGGCCCACGCCGAGCTTGAGGGTCACGAGCACCACCGCCACGGCGATCGACGCGAGGGTCGTCCGTCGCTGCACGGCCATATGCGCGGTACTCACGGTCTCCGCCATTGGCAGAGACTAAGTCCTAGGTAGGCGTCCGCCGGTAGCCGGTAGGCGTCCGCCGGTAGCGGTCCACCCCACGTCAGTGCAGCCGATCGATGAACGTATAGACCACCATCGCACTGACAACCACGACAAACACCCGCAGCCCCCACAGTCCCGCTTTGGCGTATCTGCCAAGTGCCGCCTGTGGCACCGGCCGGGAAGTCTCGGCAACGAACTGGTCTCGCTCCAGATGCATGATCAGGTCATCCTCGACAGGCTCCAGGGGCTGCTTGTCGTGGCCGCGTGCCCTCATGACCCGATCAGATGCGCTGTCTGCAAAAAGGAATCGATGCCGTAGGCAGCTCCGCACAGTCCCACGAACGCGATCACGGTGATCCCGACCACGTTGGTTGAGCGCTTGTTTGCCCACGGCCCCATCAGCCCCTTGTCGTTGGCGAGCATGACCATGAACACGAGGCTGACTGGCAGCAGCACAGTCGCGAGCACGTTGGCGTTGAGCGCAATCAACAGAAGCGGCGCCCCGGGAATGAGGATCACGACCGCAGCGAGCAGCGCGACGCCGATGTTGGCGGTGTAGAACACGGCAGCGTTGCGCGGTGAGCTGTTGAAGCTGTGCGAGACGCCAATGCATTCGCCGGCGGCATAGGCGGTGCTCGCGGAGATCGTGAGGATGGCGACCGCTCCCGCCTCGATCAGGCCGAGCGCGAACACGATACCCACCGCGCTTCCCGCCACGTGGCGGAGCGCCTCCGGGAACCCAGCGCCCGCGAACCCCTGGATGCCCGCCCCATTGTGGGTCACGAGCGCCGCCCCCGCGATCAATGCGCCCACGCCGAAGATCGCGGCCAGGACGGCGCCCACGGCGGTGTCGTAGCGGCCGTGCTTGACATCACTGGGTGTCATGCCCTTGTCGGCCGAGGCGCTCTGCTGGAAGAAGATCATCCAGGGCGTCACGGTGGCGCCGATGGTGGAAGCGAGCAGCAGCAGCAGCGTGTTGAAGCCCCCACCCGGGAAGGGGGTGAAGTCAAACGAGCCGACGATTGTGCCCACGTGCGGCTTGACCATGATCGCGGCCGCCAGAAACAGGCCGTTGAAGAGGGCCAGCCCGAGCACGATGCGCTCCCAGCGCCAGTAGCGCCCGCCACTGAGGGTAAACAGGGCAAGCGCCATCCCGAGCATCACGGCCACGCCGGAGCCGAGGTGGAAGTAGGCCAAGCCAACGCGGATCGAGACGAACTCGGCGATCAGCGTCACGAGGTTGGTGACGGCGAGATCAGCGGCGCCAAACCAGCCCCATGCCCTGCCGTAACGCTGGAGCACAAGCTCGCCGTAGCCGTGGTGGGTGACCGCGCCAACGCGCATGCAGATCTCCTGGCAGATGAACGCCATCGCAAAGAGCACAGGGATGAAGGGCACGAAGAATCCCAAGCCGTACTGGGCGCCATCGGCGGCGTAAGCGATCATGCTCGGCCCGTCGTTCTCGCCCAGCATGGCCAGGATGCCGGGACCCACGAGCAGCCACATCAAATACCAGCGTTTGCCATGTTTGCGCGCGTCATGAACGCGGGAGCGGTCTCTTGACCGCGCCGCGTCCTCCTCGGTGAGCGGCGGTAGGACAAGACCCTGCGACGCACTCGTGGCTCCAGTCACAGCCGTCAACCGACCTCTTCGGCCGGTTTGGCTGCACGCCCGGCAAGCGCGCCCGCACCATCCACTTCGACACGCATCGCCCGTGCCAGCTCGCCACCGATGGCATGCTCATGCTCGCCGAAGATGACAAACAGGGGGCCACCGAAGGGCTGGCGCTCGCGGACCTCGCAGCGGTCTCCTGGCGCGATCCCGCACGCGGCCAGGTAGCGCAGCATCTCGGGGTCCGAATCCGAGACGCGCACAAAGACCCCGCTGTCGCCGGCTCCCAGACTCTCCAGCGAGTGCGTGACGCGCTCCTCGAGCTCCAGGTCTGCGCTTGGAATGGGGTCCCCGTGGGGGTCCACTGTGGGGTGCCCCAGCTTGGCCGCCATCAGCGCCTCGAGGTCCTCGGAGAGCACGTGCTCGAGGACCTCGGCCTCGGCATGAACACGATCCCAGGGCATGCCCAGGGAATCGGCGAGAAAGCTCTCGATCAGGCGGTGGTGGCGGATCACCTCCAGCGCGACGCGCCGCCCGTCGGTGGTCAGCCGAACCCCCCTGTAAGGGACGTGCGTCGTCAGGCCAAGCTCATCGAGCTTCTTGAGCATCGCCGAGACCGACCCCGGCGTGATGCCAAGACGCTCAGCAAGGGCATTGGTGGACACCGGCTCGTCGCTGCGCGACTCCAGCGAGAAAATCGCCTTGGAGTAGTCCTCGACGGCTGCCGAGTGCGGGGACTCCTTGGTGGCCATGAACAAAAAGTATGGCAGACCAAGATATAAGTCCAGGCATAGACCAGTTCAAGCGCAGACAGACCGCCGCCCCCCGCCGGCGGTCGGCCCGGGCTGCAATCAGCTCATCACGATGGCGCCACCGGAGAACGGCTCGAGCACTGTCGAGTTCGGCAGCGGGCTCGGCTGCGGCGCAACTGGCGTGTATGCGATCTGTATGTCGAACGTGCCCCCGAGTGCCAGGAGCTTGGCTGTGAAGTGCGCGGTATACGCGACGTTTGAGCCCGCCAGTGCCCAGCCGCCCAAGCCGAAGTTCA
>CAJCHW010000139.1 GCA_903970125.1 Chlamydiota bacterium | reverse complement strand
CCGCCGTAATCGACATCAATCCCTTAGGGGTTCTGGAGCTGCGCAAGCGCGGGATTCGAGCCACGCTCATGCAGCTCGGGTACGTCCCCGCCTGGGACACCTGGGGCGGCACCGATCGTGCTGATCGGCCGATCGACGTGACGTTCATGGGTGGACACACTCCCCGCCGAGGGCAAGCGCTTGCGGCGTGCGCGCACTTTCTGGTGGGAAAGCACACGGAGCTGCGACTTGTCGAGACCGTAAGGCCGCACCTGAAAGACTCAACCGCGTTCCTCTCGGGTGAGCGCAGGTGGGAGGCGTTGCGCGCAGCCAAGCTGATCGTCAATGTGCATCGCTCCGAGCTGGGCTACCTTGAGTGGCTGCGGGTAGTGGACGCGATGCTCAACGGCTGCGTCGTTGTCACCGAGCATTCGCTCGGCTTCACGCCATTGGTCCCCGGCGAGCACTTCGTGAGCGTCGGCTACGACAGACTTCCAGTCGCCGTCGATGCCCTGCTGTGCGATCCCGGGCGCTTATCAGAGATCCGCACCTCCGCCTATCGCTTCCTGCGCGACGAGCTTCCACTGGCACAGACTGTTACACCGTTGGTCGAGGCCATAGGCGAGGTCGCTGCGACGCCACCGGCGGTCGGGCTCATGATCCCATCGCCAGTCTCGCCACGGCCACGCACGCCGACGTTGCCGGCGACGGAGTACGAGCGGCTCTGCGCTCACCGATCGGACCTGGACATTGTCAGGCTGGCCCTAAAGGACCTGCTCCTGGGCCAGCTCGCCATGCGGCGGCAACTCACTGAGCTCTCCAGCCCTGAGGCGCCGCCCGAGGATACGATTGAGCACTTCGGACCCAGGGACAAATTGGTGCGGGTATCCGTGTTGCTCACCGTCTACAACTACGCTGGCGTGGTCGCGCGAGCGATCGAAAGCGTTGCTGCGACCGACTTTGACAGCTACGAGTTGGTGATCGTGGACGACCGCTCCTCCGACGACTCGCTGGCCGTGGTCCGCGCTGAGCTCCAACGCTATCCCTGGATGGCTGCGACGATCGTCGCCCGCGGGCAGAATCGGGGCCTGCCCGCTGCACGCAACTGTGCCGCCGAGCACGCCCGCGGCGATCTTGTCTTTATCCTCGACGCAGACAATCAGATCTATCCCCACGCACTGGCGCGGCTGGCTGCCACGCTCGACGCTGCGCCGTCGGCAAGCTTCGCGTACGGCATCATCGAGCGGTTCGATCCCACAGGCCCCAAGGACGTCTTCAGTTGGCAGGCCTGGGACCCCCTACGGCTTCGTTACGGCAACTACATCGACGCAATGGCGATGATCCGCCGGACCGCCCTGCTTGAGGTCGGCGGCTATTCGCAGGACCGTCGTCTGTTTGGATGGGAGGACTTCGACCTGTGGTGCGCCTTCGCCGAGCGCGGCTTGGGCGGCATTCTGGTGCCAGAAATTCTCTCTCGCTACCGGACTGGCACCTACTCGATGCTCTCAACTACCGACGTTGACACATTCGCTGCGTGGAGCGCGCTCGTGGAGCGACACCAGTTCCTTATCCCCGACCAGCCAACCCGCGGAGCAGTCGCATGACAGCGCGCAACGGCGCCGTGATGCGCCAACTCAACGAGCCCGTGACATCGGCAATGGCCAGCTCAGCCCCGGCAAGACGCGCCAGGTAGCTATCACGGGACGCTTCGATGGACTGCACCTGCTCCAGCGCCCACTCCTTCACGTCGTCCTGCGTGCTCAGCATGCGCGCAATCTCATCTCTGGCGTAGGCGAGATCTGTCTCGACGGCCAGTAGGGCGTCGGCGTGTTCGCCCCGCTTTCGCGTGTGCTCGGCTTGCTCGCGCTCGCGCTGGGCACGCTCCCTGTCACGTTCGCCTGCCGCCCTGTTGACCTGTTCTTCCCACCAGCGCACCTCGAACGGCTTGCCCATCATCACCAAAGGCTCAACCTCTGGCAAGGTGGCATTTGACGCCAGCGCAATCGTAAATTCCTCCTCACCGGGCGCAACGGATCCGACCTTGACGACGTCCAGCGCCTCTCGCGCGTCCACACCAACGGCACGACTCCGCCGGTCGTCCAACACTGCCGCTGCCAGCCACGCCGACTGGCGGTAGATCCTGACGTGGGCAAACGCGTCAAGCAGGTGCTCCAACTCACTCGGCACAAGCTCGTGGGTGTGGTGCGGGTTGCCCGGCGGATAGACGTCGCGGTTGGGCGAGGAGAGCACGAGCACACCCGTCGGTCGCAGCACCCGCTCGAGCTCGCTGATCACACGCGCCGGGTCATCGACGTGCTCGATCACCTCAAAGCACACCACGAGGTCGAACGCGCTGTCATCAAGCGCGAGCTCCTGGAGGTCGCCAAGCGCAAACTCGCCGCCCGACGCCGATGACGACAGGCGAGCCTGATCGACAGCATCCTGCGAGATGTCAATCCCAGTGACACTGCGCGCCCCAGCTGCGGCAAGGATCTCAGTGCCATACCCCGTTCCGCTCCCCGCGTCGAGAACCTCGCGGTCCCGCACAAGCTGAGCTGCCCACAGGTACCGGCCGCGATGTTGGGACTCCATCAGCTTGCCTGCCATCTCGCCCGGCGAGGCGCGCTCGGGGCTCACCTCGGTAGCCGACAGGACGGGCCTCATGACGACGAGCCTAGCGTGATCTGGTTGCGAATGGGCCGGCCGGCAGAGCGGGGTCGCGGTGGTCCAGCCCGCTGCCGTCGCTATCGAACCGGCACGGACATTGGCCGCAAAGAACGTCCAAGGGTCTTGACGACTGCGTCGATCACGCGGTCTATCAGGGCTGGGGTCATTCCGTTCCACATGGGCAGACGAACCAAGCGATCGCTCATGTCGTCCGTAACCGCCAGGCTCGCGTGTGTGCGCCCGTAGCGCCGTCCAGCGGGAGAGGAATGCAGCGGTATGTAGTGGAAGACAGCATTGATACGAGCCTGCTCGAGCTCTGCGATCAGGCGGTCGCGGGCGGCCCGATCGGGCATGATCAGGTAGTACATATGGGCATTGTGATCGCATCCGTCTGGGATCACGGGGCGACGTAGAAGGCCCTCTCGCTCGGCGTCGGCAAAGCCGCTGTGATATTCGTTCCACAGCTGGCGGCGATTCTCCGTGATCGATGCGCTCTCCTGCAACTGCGGCCACAGAAAGGCGGCCGCGAGGTCGCTCAGCGCGTATGCAGAACCCACATCCGTCCAGGTGTATTTATCCACCTGCCCACGGAAAAAGCTGCTTCGATTCGTGCCCTTGTCGCTTAGCACCTCGGCTCGCGTCATCAGCTGCTCATCATTGACCACCAGGACACCGCCGTGGCCGCACGTCACGTTCTTGGTCTCATGAAAGCTGATGGCGCCCAGCGCACCGACCGTCCCCAGCGGCTGCCCGTTGTACGTCGCGCACATGCCTTGGGCCGCATCCTCAACGAGTGCCAGCGAGTAGGCGTCCGCAAGTTGTGCAAGCGCACTCATGTCGCATGCCACCCCAGCGTAATGAACCGGCACAATTGCGCGCGTGCGCTCGGTGATTGCCGACTCAACGAGATTCTCGTTCAGGTTCAGGGTGTCGGGACGAATGTCGACGAACACCGGAGTAGCGCCCCGCAAGGCAAAGGCAGTCGCGGTGGTGACGAACGTGTAGGACGGCATGATCACCTCGTCACCAGGACCTACTTCCAGCAACAGGGCGCTGAGCTCCAGCGCGGCGGTGCAGGAGTGCACGAGCAGCGCCATCGGGCAATTGAGCACTTCCTCCAACAGCGCGCGGCAGCGGTTTGAGAAGGAGCCACCCGCGGAAAGGTGCGCCTGACTCACGGCTTCCGCGATTGCGTCCAACTCGCGCCCGGTCACGTAGGGCCGGTTGAAGGGGATGTGCGTGGTGTCGAGGATCCTCATCGGCGGGTAGCCACGACGAGCAGCGAGCCCCCTGCGCGCAGATCTGTCCCGCGGGCGATCAAGAGCCGCTCGAAGTCGATGATGCGCTCCAGCGGCCGGACCGCCCTTTCGGCCATGTGATGCTCACCGCTGGGATCGAACGGACGCCGACTCATGCGCTCGCGAAAGCGAGCAACAGCCATGACCGGTAGCAGCAATGAGACAAAGGAGGTGACACGGCGAATCCTAAACCCAGCGCGTGAGACCTTGCCCAAAAGCTCCGCGCGACGGTAGCGGCGCTTGTGCTCGGCATACTCGTCGCTCGAGCTCCACAACCACGGGTGCTAAGGGACCGTCAGCACGATCCCGCCCGCCGGCCTGACGGCGGTGTGCATTTCTGCCAGCACCTCCTCGTCGGCGTCGATGTGCTCGAGCACGTCAAAGGCCCCGACCACATCGAACTCGCCACCGAAGGGGATGTTGCGAGCGTCGAACTGCATGAGCTCGACGCCCGGTACACGCTTGGCGGCGTGCCGCAGCCCCCCAGCGTGCAACTCCGCCCCGACCAAGCTCAGGTTCGGGAATGCCCGGCGAAGGCCTTCGAGCACGAAGCCCGTCCCACAGCCGATCTCAAGCAACCTCTGCGCATCCGGAAAATAGTGCCGAACCGTCCAGACAATCAGGCGGTTGCGAGAGCGAAACCAGAATGATGCGTGCTCCAGCGCCGCCAGCGCGTCAAACCCCTCAGGGTCGAACCCATCGGAGCCCACGGGCTCACAGAAGCAAAGAAAGTCGTCAAGCTGCCGAGGCACAAACGCGCAAGACGGACAGCGCCAATCCGGACCCTCGAAGCTCGTAGCGCAACGCGCAGCGCTTCACAGGGCGCTACCAACGATGATCCCAGCAACGATCAGTCCGACGCCGAGCGCCTTTGGGACCGTTATCGGCTCATCAAAAAACACGCCGCTGAGAAGTAACACCAACACGAAGGACATACCGACGAACGGATACGCTGTGCTCAATGGCAGCTTCGACACCGCTGCCATCCAGGAAAGCGCCGCCACGAACGCCGCCGCCAATACGCTGATCACCCATGGGTTGAGCAGCAGGTGAACGAAAAATTCGACCTTCCCTTGGAGCGTGGTGGGCAAGGCGCCCTGGCGCGACACCTGCCACTTGACCACAATCTGGCCGTAGACAGTCAGCCCAATTGTGGTGGCTACGCAAACCCAAGCCATAGCGCTAGCCCGCTGAATTAGCGACCGCATAACCGATCCCGGTGAGTCCGTAGCCGTTGCCATTGTAAAGAAGGTAGCGCCGGCCGTCGCAGTCGAGAATCGCCGGGTAGGCCACCATCTCAGCGTCCCATCCACGCGGGGATGGGTCCATCCCAGCGAGATCGTCATTTCGCGTCCAGGTCAAGCCGTCCTGTGACTCCGCATAGCCCAAGCGATAGCTGTCGCCGCGAGCCGCGAACCACATGCGATAGCAGTCATCGTCTCGCACCACACAGGGGCGGCTGATCGCAAACTCACTATCGTCGGCAAAGTCAACGCTGACTCGTCCATCCCGTCGCCATGCCACTCCGTCATCACTCTCGGCGTAGCGAAGGTGATAGCGGTGTTGCGGCGCCCCCTCCACCTGCGCCCAGCCTGTAGAGGATACGTACCACATCCGCCACGTGTCGTGCTCCCGGAGCACCCAGGGGGAAGCCGTCAGATATGGGTCGACCGGGCTGCGCTCCAGTATGGGCGCAAGCGAGGCGCGCTCGAACCTCATAGCGCCGGGTCGGCGAACCGCCAACCCGACGTAGAAGTAAAAAGGCACGGTCACGCCGAGGCTCCATCCCGTGTAGTAAAGGAAGGCTCCATTCTCAGTGTGAACGAGACACGACATCGTCACACCGCTGTCGTCAAATGCTCCCAGCGGGCCCGGGCTGAGGATGGGATCCCGCTCGTGAGCGACGAGGCTCAATGCGCCCTCAGCGGCGCCCGCCTGGATCCGCGCAAGACCGATGTGCGCGCGACCATCTTCGTCGCGTGGGGAAAAGTAGAGGTCGATCTGACCGTCCTCGATCACATCGGCTGTAGGCAGCGCCGCGTGAGAGTGCGCCCAGGGCTGAGGTGTTGGGGCCGAAATCAAGAGCCCGCGCTTATGCCACTCGTAGCGCATGAGTCAAGCGCGAGTGGCACCGGCATCGATGTGCTCATGCTGGGGGGCCGACAGGTGCGGAGCGGCGGCGTGCTCGGCCACACGGTCGACCACGAAGATCGGACGACCGCGCGCCTGTTCAAACACCTTGCCGATAAACAGGCCTGTAATTCCCGTGCTCAGAATGATGAACCCACACAAGACCAATGTGAGCACGACAATGCTCGTCCATCCTGGATACGCATTCCCCAGGATACGCTCG
The DNA here is from genome assembly GCA_903970125.1 of Chlamydiota bacterium. Taxonomy (GTDB): domain Bacteria; phylum Actinomycetota; class Thermoleophilia; order Solirubrobacterales; family Solirubrobacteraceae; genus Palsa-744. The sequence goes on along the minus strand of CAJCHW010000139.1, from coordinate 20,207 downwards.
GCGAGGAGATATACCGCCAAGGCGCCGCCGAGCGACGCCAAGCAGAAGCCAAGGTAGACAATCCAGCGCAGCAATACCGTCGTCTGAAAAAACACGCCATCGAAGGCGTGCGCAATCAGCTGCGACAAGCTGTATGAACTGCGGCCGCGGTAGCGGACCGCGGGCTCGTAATCCACCGCCGCCGCATCGAACCCGAGCCACGTGAGAACCATCAGATAGTGACGATCCTGATCGTTCATGTCGAGAAAGGCGCGAGCTACCTTGCGAGATATTATGCTGAACGTGCCGTACTGGCCTTCGATGTCAGTGCCGGTGAGTACCGCCAGGCAACGAAAGTAAAGTGACCCAAGCAGCCGGCGCAGCGGACCAGTGGGCTTGTGCGTTCTGCGCCCAAACACGACGTCATGTCCGTCGAGCGCCTTCGCGTAAAGCTCCGGGATCTTCTCCGGGGGGTCCTGGAGGTCGCAGTCGATCACAACCACCCACTCTCCCCGAGCCTGGCTGAGGCCTGCCGTAATCGCCGCGTGCTGGCCGAAATTTCGGCTCAGCCGGACTCCGCGCACGGAAGGATCGTGTTCAACCATTCGCTCGATGGAGGGCCATGCTTCGTCCTTGGAGCGATCGTCGACGAGGATGATCTCGTAGCTGGGCACGAGCGCCGACAGGGTGGCTGTGAGACGGTCATGCAGGTGCTCGAGACAATCGCGACAGCCGTAGACCGCAACCACCACGCTTATAATCGGGGCCGTTCCGACGGCGTAGTCCTCGAACGCTAGCTCCACCCGCGTATGGTACCTGAGCGCGCCGGACGCATCGGATCACGGCCCGCAGCCGTTGGCTAGGGTGATCTCCTCAATGGGCAAGACAGTGGCGATTCTGCAGTCCAACTACGTGCCCTGGAAGGGCTACTTCGATCTAATGCGATCGGTCGACGAGTTCATCCTCTACGACGACGTTCAGTACACGCGCCGCGATTGGCGCAACCGCAACCGCTTCAAGTCGCCCGCCGGCGTCCGTTGGCTGACGATTCCGGTCCACGTAAAGGGCCGCTACCATCAGCGCATCGACGAGACCGTAGTGAGCGATAGGGGTTGGGCTGAGACGCACTGGTCGACCCTGAAGAATTGGTACGGACGGACTCCCTTCTTCGAGCTCTACCGTCCCGCTCTCGAGGAGGTCTACCTCGGGATCGACGAGTCCCATCTCTCGCTCGTCAATCGTCGCTTCCTGGAGCTGCTGGCGGGGCTACTGGGGATCGCCACGCCGATCACGTGGTCCACCGAATACGCGGCCCGCGGCAGCAAGACCGAGCGTCTGCTCAGTCTCTGTCAAGCCGCCGAGGCGACCAGCTACCTATCAGGCCCAGCTGCGCGAGATTATCTGGACGAAGACCGCTTTCATGCCGAGGACATCGAGGTAAAGTGGATGAGCTACGCGGGATATCCGACGTACGACCAGATCCATCCACCATTTGATCACCACGTGAGCGTGCTGGACCTTTTGTTTCACGTGGGGACCATGGCTCCCGACTACCTGGTTCGGTCAGCATGAGCGAGAAGCCCGTCATCATCTTCGGACTCGGGTCATTTGCACAGGTCGCAGCAGCCTATTTGGATCGAGACAGTACCCGCGAGGTCATCGGCTACACCGTTGACGGCGAGTACGTGGACTCGGCCACCTTCGCAGGCCTACCGGTCACGGCATACGAGGACCTCGTGCGCAGTCACCCTCCTGACCGCGTCGACCTGCTCGTGGCAACCGGGTTTCGCGGCGTCAACGCAATTCGGCGGAGCATCTACGAGCGCTGCAAGGCACACGGCTACGGGTTCGTCTCATATGTCAGCTCGCGCGCAATGAACATGAGCACTCACGCCGTGGGCGCGAACACATTCATTTTTGAGTCCAACGTGATCCAGCCGTTCGTCGAGATCGGTGATGACGTGGTCGTTTGGAGCGGCAATCACATCGGCCACCACAGCCGCATCGCCAGTCACTGCTTTATCGCCTCGCACGCCGTGATTTCAGGGCATGTGACCATCGGCGAGAACTGCTTTATCGGCGTCAACGCGACCTTTCGCGACGGCGTGACAATTGGGCCGCGTTGCGTCATCGGCGCTGGGGCTCTCGTGCTCGGCGATCACGACGAGGGAACCGTGTTGGGCGGCAAGGCCACGCCCGTTCATCCCAAGAAAAGCTGGGAGCTGCGCAATTTCTGACCAACTCGGGCCGCTGACGGAAGCCACCACGGTCCTGGACTCGGTCGCCGACTACTACTCTGGCCGACTTGACGCTTACGGCCCAACGCCGCAGGGGGTCGACTGGAGCTCGGAGGACTCACACCAGCTTCGCTTTACACAGCTTCTCCACGTCATCGAGGGCAATTCACCGACAATCATCGACTATGGCTGCGGCTACGGAGCGCTTGCGCAACGTTTGATCGCCGAAGGGCGCGACTTCCGGTATGTAGGTTTCGACATCTCCGACACCATGGTCAGTGCCGCGCGTGCGCTTGTCAAAGACACACGTTGTCGCTTTACAACACGCGAGGACGAGATTGGGCGCGCGGAGTTCACCCTGGCGAGCGGGATCTTCAACGTCAAGCTTCAGACGGAGGAGTCCCACTGGCAACACTACGTGAGCTCGACCATTGACAAACTCGCCGGCTGCAGTACGCGTGGCTTTGCGCTTAACATGCTCACACGCTATTCAGACCCTCCATTAATGCGAGATGACCTGTACTACGCCGATCCCGCGCGCTACTTCGCATTGTGCAAGGAGCGCTATTCGCGTAATGTCGCGCTGCTGCACGATTACGATCTATATGAGTTCACGCTGCTCGTACGCTTGGGTTCTGCCCCAAAGCCAGCGGCTCCGTGACGCCTGTCGCGCTACTTCGACCATTCCGGCATCGGCTCGACAGCATACGGGCCCGGGCGAAACGTCGATAGCGCGTTGATGCAAGCTTCCACACTCTCGATGCGCTCGCTGTTGCCGGATGCAACGCTAAAAAAGTACGACATGCCATAGGGACTGGGCCGACTCAGCGGCGTCGAGCCGGCAACGACCGTGATTCCCTTTGGGGCGCAATGCACGACGTCGTCGGCTTCGACAACGGGATAGGCCGACAGATCGCCTCTGTCATAGGCGATCTTCACCGCGCTGGTCAATTCGAAGGAGGAGAAGAACAGCGGCAAACCCACGGCCATGGTGCCCGCTTCACCAAAGGTGTAAATCGTCGAACCGTGGGCCGGATGTGAAAGATCTGCGGTAAGCACATGCAGGAGGTGGAGATCTCGGTCTCCCGCGGCCGCCCAAATGCGACCGTCCTGGCGGACGCCGTGCATCCCGTGCACGAAGATCACTGCAAACCAGACGGCCACGAGCGCGAGCGCGTACCGGGACACGCTGATTCGCACACGACTCAACAGCTCCGCAATCACAACCCATGCGAACATGAGCACCCCGAATACCGCGACGGCGAGGGGCGCCGCGATCACGATGTCGATGTGGCTCGGCAAGCCCGGTCCCGACGGCTCGTAGTAGAGCATTGCCGGTATATAGGTCGCAAAGCAGGCAACGATCGCCACGATTGAGATGCAAACCGCAGCCCCCCACCGTCGAAGCCCGTTGCGAGTGCCAATCGACGTGCGCGGGCTTCGTGCAACAACGCCGCCTGCCAGGGCGAGGCCTGCGAGCGCGATCAGCACCGGCACGCGAATGGCTCCGCTCGATTGATCCAACATGCCAGTGGCAATCGTCAGCGCCTGATCGCCGATCAGGCGAGCGTGGTATCCCCACATCGACTGGGGCAGCTTGACGAAGCCCGCAGTGGAGCTCACGAACGCGCTGGTGGCCACGTAACCGACAATTACAACGACCAGGTCGAAGGCCCAGCGGCTGAGCGCCTTGGCCAATGAGGTCCTGGTGAGGTAGACCAAGATGCACACACCCATCAGAGCGAGCGCCACTTCTGCGTAGCAGGCGCTGAGGACGTACAGCGACCATGACGCACCGTGCAGGCGCAGCCGGCGTCTACCGGTAGCCGAGAACGCGCGCAGCGCAAGCGTGAGCCCGAAAAAGAACAGTGCCAGTGAGATCTGTGAGCCCGAGGGCGTAAACCAGAAGCGCACCGTTGCGACAATTGGAGCGGCAATGGTCAAAAGCATCATTGCCAGTGACTGCGGAGCCGAGAACCGCAGCTCGCGCAGCAGCAGGTATACGCTGAACGCCATCACTACGGACAGCAGCGCGGCCAATGTGAGATAGAGCCTTGTGTGCGAGCCGAACCACGAAAAGCTCGCAAGCCAATAAAGGCTGGCGCCCACGCGTGATCCGGCGGTAGCCTGCACGGCCGCCAGCGGGCTACCGTAGCCCAGCGCCCTGGGGAACCTGACACTTGCGTACTCGACCCAGTCGTCCGCGGCAAAGCCCCCGCCGCGGATGCGTGGTTCGAACGCCAAAACAGCGGTGATCAACGCGAGGCCAAACGCGAGCACTCGGTCATGATCGACGAGCGCCTTGGTCACGGCCGAAGCGCGTGAGGACCACAATGCTCGGCGAACGCCGGCTTGAGTTGGGCTTGATGGCATCGAGTCAGATAAGCAAGGCGCCCCTGGGCGCCTTGCGACAGGGGTCGGCTGCGTCTGGTGCGTGTCTACCGTTGCCTCCGCAGCGTCAGGCTCGATACCGCCCCGCCCAACGACGACGCTGCCGACCGCTCCGCAATGTTGCAACGCATTGGCCTAATGCGCCTCTAGCGATGAACTCGCGCCGCCGCGGTGTGTCGGAAATGCAAGCAGTACAGCCCGGTCTCCCAGGACGTATTGCCGGTTGTGTCCTGGGAGCGCCCGGGCCACTTCCAGGTCTGCGAAGCCCGCGGCGCCGGCCGCCTGTAGCAGCGCGGCACGATTGGGGGTAAGCGAGACCACGCCACCCACAGAGGCGAGCATGTCGCTTTCCCAGTCGGTCTCGACACGAGCCGCATAACTGGCTGGGCTCTCTTCATATACGTCGCTCACGCCATTGCCCAGCACGATCGGCTCGTGTTGCGTGGTCAACTGGGCCTCGATCACGCAGATGCCACCGGTGAGTGCGCGCGCTATGCGCATAGCGCCTACCGGATTCTCAAGGTGATATACGAGTCCAAGGCACAGGACCACATCGAACGTACCAAGCTCCGCGGTGTTCAAGTCAAACACGTCGGCACAGCGCAGCTGGAGACGCTCCTCCGGAATGCCACAGTGCGCGCGGAGAAGTTCGGCCCGCCGGATTACGCGATCGCGGACATCCACACCGAGCACATACGACGCTCCCCACTCAAGCATCCTGTGAGAAAACCAGCCCTCGTTGCACGCCATGTCGATCACTCTGGCGTTGGGGCCCGCTGCCGACAGCGCCTGGCGCACGGGCCCCTCCAGCAACTCCAGGCGCGTGCGATGAACGTCGGGAAGCTCAGGGTGAGAGATCGGCGTCGTGGTGCCCTCGCCGAGCTCCCACGGATACATCCAGGCCGGCGGCTGGTCGATCTCGTCCCGAAGCGCTGGATCGATATCCGTCATCGGGCCCTTGGTCGCCGTCGACTGTCGTTTGCCCCACAAGCTCATAGCGCTGGACATCGTAAAGATCGGCGCGACACGGTGCACAGGGCGCGCGCGCCGGCGAGACAGCTGCGATTGTCTGCTGATAGCCTGCCCGTCGTCGCTCACCTATGGCCTTGCAGGAGCCAGGCGCGGGACTCGGACTTCCTTGACGCCCCACGACGTTCATGACTGACGCGCCGCTTCCGTACCCTCCCTTGGAGCTCGCAAATCGCGTGGGTTCACTTGCGGAGGCAGCGGACCCGATGGAAACCTATGACGAGCTCGGGCGGCTGGCCTATGCAGAAATAGTCGCCCGACTGCCTTCAGGCTGGACATTTCCCGGCAAGCGCATCCTGGACTTTGGCTGCGGGGGCGGGCGGACGCTGCGCCATTTCGCCAAGGAGGCGGCCGAGGCAGAGGTCTGGGGTTGCGACATCGACGAGCCCAGCATTGCGTGGCTGGGAGAGCACCTATGCCCTCCCTTCCATGTCTTTTTGAACGGGCCAGAGCCCCCCTTGGACCAACCCAGCGCCAGCTTCGATCTGATCTGGGGCATCTCGGTGTTCACGCATCTTGCAACCACCTGGAGCGCGTGGCTCGTCGAGCTTCACCGGCTGTTGCGACCCGACGGGCTTTTGTATTTGACATTTATGGGTCGCGGTACGTCTGAGTGGATCGCCGGGGAGGCTTGGGACGAAAGCAGGGTTGGGATGAATGTTCTTAGGTTCGGCCAGAGCTGGGACATGGGAGGTCCCATGGTCATGCACTCGCCGTGGTGGATTCAGGAGCACTGGGGGCGGGCCTTCGACATCGTTGCGATCTCGCCCGATGGGTTCGGGAAAGACCCTGCGTTTAGCCATGGCTTCGTGCTCATGCGCAAAAAGGACCAAGCCATCGATGCGGAGATGCTCGAGCGACTGGCGGTCGAGGACCCACGCGAGGCGCGTGCTCTCGCACACAACGTCTCCCAGCTGCAGACCGAAACCGAGGCACTGCGGGGTGATCGCGACTACCTGAGCTCCATGCTCGCAGAGTCCCGCGTGCAGACCCAGAACGCGGAAGCGCAGCTGGCGGACCTCAGCAGCAAACTGTCGGTTCTTGAGCACAGCAAGAGCTGGAATCTGACGCGGCCGTTGAGATCGGCCGCACACCGGATTCGCGTCGTCAAGCGCGGGGCCGAGCGAAGCAACTCCTAGCGGCAAACCCGGTGCGCCCAGTGCGGGGTGCGCCCAGCTACCCTACGTGGCGCGCATGCGCGACGATTCTCCGCCTCCCGTCGTGGTCGATCGGGTCCACAAGCGCTTCGAGCTGCCGCGCGAAAAGGTGCATACGCTCAAGGAGCGTGTGCTGCACCCGCTACGCCGAAGCGCCGTGGATGTGCTGCATGCACTCAACGACATCTCCTTTGCCATGGAGCAGGGTGAGTTCTTCGGGATCGTGGGCCGCAACGGGTCAGGCAAGTCCACGTTGCTGAAGTGCCTCGCCGGCATCTACGCGGTGGATACCGGCGCGATCTACATCAACGGCCGCATGTCCACATTTATCGAGCTGGGTGTCGGCTTCAACCCCGACCTGCCCGCGCGCGACAACGTACTGCTCAACGCCACCATGCTTGGCCTGAGCCCGCGCGAGGGGCGCAAGCGCTTCGACAGCGTGATCGACTTTGCCGAACTCGGCGAGTTCGTGGATCTCAAGCTCAAGAACTACTCCACCGGCATGATGGTGCGTCTCGCGTTCTCGGTGATGATCCAGGTTGACGCCGAGATCCTGCTGATCGACGAGGTGCTGGCGGTCGGCGACGCAGCGTTTCAGCAGAAGTGCTTCGACGAGTTCGAGCGTATCCGCTCCAGCGGCTCCAGCGTGCTGTTCGTGACCCACGACATGTCCGCCATCAAGCGCTTCTGCGATCGCGCCATGCTCCTGGAGCGTGGCCACATGGTCGCCCTCGGCGACCCCGAAGAAGTCGGCAACCGCTACCTGGAGCTCAACTTTTCCGAGCAGGCGCGCGCGGCCGAGAGAGAGGCGGCAGAAGCCGCTGAGCGCTTCGACGAGGAGCATTCGGGGGAAAATGGGGCCGGCGCGAGCGGCGTCAGCCCGCTGGATCCGCTTGCGCCGGCGGCTGGGCCGGCGGCCGGCGCCGAGACGCCGACGGACCCGGCAACCGAATCCGGCTTGGACCCGTCCGAGGGTCACCGCACCCCAGCCACGGACGCCTCGCGCGAAGGCGATGGAGCTGCGCAGATCATCGATGCGTGGTTCGAGGACGACCGCCGTGAGCGCACCGACACGCTCTACTCAGGTCGGTCCTACACGTTTGTGGGCCGCGTGCGTTTCCGCGACGACGTCGAGAACCCGCTCTTTGGCATCACCATGCAGAACGGGCGACGCGACAACGTATTCGCTGCATCGAATGTGTGGATGCAGCCGCGCTTGGGCGTCTTTGGAGCCGGCGAGGAGGTGGCCTTCAGGATTCAGTTCGACAACGCCCTGGCGCCCGATCGCTACCGTGTCAACACTGCCGTGGCACACCAGGGCGGTGCCTGGATCGATCACCGACTGGGGATGCTCTCCGTGGTGGTCACCGGGACCAACGTGTCCGGCGGACTCGTGGAGCTGCCGTACCAGATCACGGTTGAGCACGGTCAACCGGCGCCCACTTCTGAACCGGTGGAGTCTGCACGGTGAGCGTGCAGGCAGTGGACCGCCCACGTTCAACTCCCCAGTCCGACCGGCCAAGCCTTGGGCGGCCGATCAAGGGACCCTCGGCGCTCGGTTCAAGCCCCAGGCGGCTGTGGCATCTGACCTGGACGATGGCACGAACGGAGTTCAAGCTGGCGTTCTTCGGGTCCGCGCTCGGCTACCTCTGGCAGCTCATGCGCCCGCTGATGCTCTTCGGGGTCATGTACGTGCTCTTCGTGTACATCCTGAAGGAGGCCACAGGCCTGTACTACGGCGCGTACCTGCTGATGGGCGTCGTCATGTTCACGTTCCTCAGCGAAGCGTCCGGGGGGGCGGTCACGTCGCTGCTGGACCGCGAGAACCTCGTGCGCAAGATCGAGTTTCCGCGCCTGGCAGTCCCGCTTGCGACCGTGCTGAAGGCGCTCTTCAGCCTCGGGCTCAACCTGATCGTGGTCATCATCTTCCTGTTCGCAGAGGGAGGACGCGTGCAATGGACCTGGCTGGAGCTACCTGTGCTGGTGCTTTTGCTCGTGGGCTTCGCGGCCGGCCTGGGGATGATCCTGTCGGTGGCCTACGTGCGCTACCGCGACGTGCGCCCGATCTGGGAAGTCGTGTTGCAGATGATGTTCTACGGATCGCCGATCTTCTACCTGATCTCTAAGGTTGAAGGGCACAAGCTGCTCGGGATCAAGGCCTCGTACCTGCTCATGGCCAACCCGTTCGTGGCGATCCTTGAGCAGGCCAAGCACGCCGTCGTCAGCCCGACCTATCCGAGCGCCATCAACGCCCTCGGCGGCGGATTGCTCATCCTGATTCCCGCCGGCATCTGGCTGGCGGTGATCGTGATCGGATTTTTCGTCTTCGACCACGAGGCCCCCTACGTGGCCGAGCAGCTGTAGTGGACGCGGCCTCGGGGGAGCTCACCGCCGTAGCGCAGCCGCTGCGCGTGGCCTTCGTGGGACAGAGCGTCTTCTTTGCCCAGTGCTCGCTGCAACAGCCCGCGGGCGGCATCGAGCCCGTGTTCGTGGACTTCAGGGCGGGCGCCTCCGCGGACGCGATGCTCGCCCAGCTTGAGCAACTCGATCCCGATGTGGTGATCGTCTTTCGGCCGGAGATCATCCCAGCGGGCGCCTTTGGCTCACTGCGCGCGCTGACCATCGGCTACCTCACTGAGCCACTCCCGCGCACCGGCGGTGGCACTCACTCAGACCTCGATCAGCGCATGTGGTGGATGCGAAAGCTCGACCCTTCAAACTTCGACCGCATCGTCTCCTTCGACCCGCTGATCGCCGAGGCCGCCGGCACGGTGGCGGGAGTGTGGCGCTCGCTCCCAATCCCGGTTGCTGACAGCCTCTATATGGATTTGCGACCGAGGACGCAGCCGACCGGCTTGCTGTTCGTGGGCCGCCCGACCCCCCACCGCGAGCAGTTGCTTGAGCCGATCAAGCGTTCCTACCCGATCGTCCATATCGGCCACGGCATCTTCGGCGAGCAGCTGTTGCGTTTCTTTGAGCGGGCCCAGATCCAGCTGAACCTCCACAACCATCCCTATCCCACGTTCGAGAACCGCGTGTGCCTGGCCCTGGCGGCCGGCCACCTGGTGATCTCCGAGCCCCTGAGCCCGTCACACGAGCTCGAGGACGGCAGGGACTTTTTGCAGGCGAGCACCCCGGAACAGTTCTTGGCACTCGTCGATGAGGCCATCGCCGATCCCAGCGCCTTCGCCGAGATCCAGGCCGCCGGCCGCGCCCAGGCAGAGCGCTTTCGTGCCTCCGTGGTGTACCCGCAGCTGATCCGCGACGCCATCGAGGATGTGCAAGCGCACGGCGGCCGCCGCCAGCACGCCGTCAGACCGATCGGCGTGGGCGCGTGAGCACACGCCCGCGTGCGTCCGCTCCAAGCGACGAGCACTTTCCGTCCCGCGAGGCCCCGCCGCAGGCGGGCCGCTCGGCGCGCATCGAGCGCACAATGGGCCGGCACGTCGGCCAGTTCGAGGTCTTTGCGCTCGCCGCGCTGATGCTCGGCGCCGCTGCGCTGTTCAGCATGTACGCGCTCCGGGTCGGCAGCTTCCAGCCCGACGAGGAGTATTACATCGAACTGACCCGATTCATAGCGCGCCATTTCCCCAGCGCCCTATGGCAAACCGCAATCTATTGGAAGGGGATCCAGCGGCTCGACCAGGTGATCCTGGCAGTTCCGTTCTCACTGATGCGCGGGCCCGGAGCGTACGAGGTCTCACATGTCATCCAGGCGTCGCTGTTCGCGAGCACCGCGCTTCCCGTCTGGCTGATGGCGCGTGGCGCGGGACTGGACCGGTGGCCACGCCTCCTGGCCGCAACCGTCTCGATCATCATCCCCTGGGCGGTCGTGAGCAGCTCGTTTCTGGTGGAGGGCTCGGCATACCCCGCTTTTGCATGGGTGCTGTATGCCACGTGGCGCGCGGCGGCAAAGCCGTCGCGAACGGCAGAAGTCTCGGCAATTCTGGCTGTGGCCGTCGCTGCCCTTTGCCGCACCCAGCTGCTCGCGCTGGCGCCGATCGTGCCGGCAGCCGTGCTTTGGCAGGAGCTGCGCGTGGGATCCGGCGAGCCGCGCCTGACCACGAGACTGCGCCAGCTTCCGCGGCGGCTGGCGATCCGCCATCCCATCATCACCTTCGCGACGTCGGCGTTGCTGGTCGCCGCGGTCCTCAACGAACTCCAGGCACTGCCCGGCAACGTTGTTGGTGAACTGACGAGGGGCTACGGCGTGCCCGACCCCGGATCCCTGAGCGTGGAGTGGGGTCGCGTCAGCTATTACCTCGCACGCATGACAGCCGGGACAGGATTCATCGCCGCGGGACTCGGTTGGGCATGGTCACTGCGCGAGGTAGTGCGCCCGGGTAGCACACTCAGCCACGCGCTGGCCGTGACGTGCACTCTGGGCATCGCGGGCGTTCTACTCGGACTGATCACGGGCGGCCCGGACGAGCGCTACATCGTCTACGGCGCAGCCCCCATCGGACTGGCGTTCGCGGCGTCTCTCCAGGACGGCCTGCGCGCTCACCGTGCGCGGGCCGGTTATGTGGGATCGATCATCGTTGCCACGGCCGCAACGATTCTGCTGATCGACAGCGTGGGTTGGCCTGCGCCGGGCGGCCCCTATGACTTCTTCACCTACCCCGCCGACGCCTTTTATTCGCGCGTAGTGGTGGGGCGGCTGAGCGAGCTGTCGATACCACTCGTGCACCTGCAGCCGGAGCGGATACTGGAGTTTGCGATGATCATCGTCGCACTCGCCTGGGCCATCGGCGTCGTGCGTTTCCAGCGCGTACTGCGCCCCGCGGCCGTGGCGCTCGGCGTGGCGGTGCTGGCACTGTGCACTGCAGAGATGTTCTACGCCGAGGAGCAGTTCACCACGAGCGCCGCGGCGGCGGCCGGTGGCCCCAGCGCCGCCCAGCGATCGTGGGTGGACAGCCATGTCCCCGCCAACGCAACCGTCGCTGACATTGCCGTGGGCCTGGGCGAAACCGGTGACTTCAGCGATATCTGGCGCACGATCCAATTCTGGAACTCGTCGGTGCAGCAGGCCGCCTTCTTCAACTCGCTCGGCCCGCTGCCCGTAGCCTTCGGCAACGTGATCCTGGGGCTCAGCGTCGACCCTTCAAGCGGGAGGGTGTACGGAACCGCTGGACCGCCATTCCTGCACCCGTATCCCTTGTCGCAGTATGTGCTGATGCCGCGAGTCGACAGTCTGCCCGTGGGCTTTGACACCGTCAGGGTCCAGCAAGACCCCGTGATGCTCGTGAACCTGGAGACGCTGCGTATGCCACCGCGCCTGGATTGGCGGCTCGACGGAACCTCGGCTGAAGGCTTCATGTCGCCTGGCGTGCCCGCGGTCGCCACCGTGTTCCCGGCGGCTCTCACCGGTGGACGGCTGTGTGCAAGCATGACCCTGTCGGCGCCGCCGGGGTTCAGGGGGCGCTGGCCTTACACGGTCGCCAGCGCCGGCCGGACCGCGGTGCGCGGCAGCTTGGGAGCCCAGCAGGCGCGCCGACTGCTCGTACGACTATCCCCGCACACGGTCGACGGCAACCCAACGGCCACGGTCGAAGTGAAGGTGGACGGTCAGGCGCTTTACTCCACCGGCCTCCACGTCAGCGCCGCCATCGGGAACTTCGCCGTCGGCACCTGCCCCGGCTGAGTGGCCGGCGATCCGGCTCGCGCTCATTGGCACGCCGGCGTCTGCGGCAGCCCGGCGGAGCTGGGTTAACTACGAGCGTCCGAACGCCGCCAAGTCGGCAAGCAGGTCGTAGGCCAGCCGCGGGAACAGGCGCGATGCGCGATAGTGCTCCGCCTTCATGCGACCGCGTACGCGGATCTTGAAGTACATCTCAGGGAACCGGCCCAGGCGCTCAAGTAGACGCGCCAGCGCTTCGGCCGAGTCGACTTGCAGGTAATCGATGTCGCGCTCCAGGCCGTGCGTGGGTCCCAGCAGCGTCGCCACCAAAAGCTGCCCCGCTGCGAGGTGCATCCCAACCTGGACGCCGAACCCGGGCCCGCCGTGAGGTGGGACATAGACACCAACGTCGTAGTCGGACAAGAGGTCCACCAGCACGTTGCCTGTCACGCCGTGCAGCACCTGCATCAGGTCGTGGTGGTGCTTGGCCGGCTCGATGATGGCCTCACGGTGGGCCGTCGAGCGCCCAATTGTGATCGCGCGCGAAGGGCCGTGCAGTGTCCGCACATCGCCGAAGAACGCATCGGATACCGGCGGCGGGATCGCTCGCCACACGCGGCCCCCTCCGATGCCTTCGCCTGTGAGTGCCGTGTCGAAGCTGACCAGGCGATCGCAGCAGCGCACGTCGAAGCCCGCTTCAGCGCCCGGCAGGCCGGAGACAAGGATCCCAACGGTCGCACACTCGAGTGCCCGCGCAGCCAGAGCACTTTGCAGCTCGCCGGGGAGCGCCGGTGGGTCGAAGATGACGACCACGTGCGGGTCAAACGCGCGCAGGCCCGCGAGCGTTGCCTCGGCATCGGAGCCGACTGTGCCTGGCAGCGCGAACGCGCGGCCATGGACGTCGGCCGTGGCGTCCTGTGATGCAGCGGGCGGCGTGCTCGCGTCAAGCCACACCCGCGCGCCCACGTAGGCGACCCTGCGCGGCGTCGGCCACAAGGGTCGGGGCGTCCTGCGCGCGGGCGCATACCGGGCCACGCCTCCCGCGGCTTGGCCCGCTCGGGGCGTGGCAGCAGTAGCGCTCATGGGCATCGGTACGATACCTGCCCCGCCCGGCACCGTGACCAACATGCACGACCCACTTCCGCGCAGCGAACCGCCCTGGGGGCCGAGATGAGGGTGGCGTTTCTGGTCAACGACCTGGCACTGTCAGGTGGGATGAGCGTGATCATGCACCACGCCCACCGTCTTTCGGAGCTCGACGGTTGGGAGGTCACGCTGGTGCTAGTGCGCGATCCCGACGCGGCCACGTGGCACGGACACGCACATAGCTCGCGCGTGCGCACACGGACCCGCGAGCAGGCGCTAGCCGAGCACTACGACGTGGCCGTGGCGACGTGGTGGGAGACGACCTTTTCGCTGTTTGAGATGTCCGCCGATCGCTACGCGTACTTCGTGCAGAGCCTCGAGGACCGCTTCTACCTGCACGACGACGCAGGGCGGCTCGGGGCGGGGCTGACGTTGGATTTGCCCGTGAGCTTTATCACCGAGGCGCACTGGATAGCCGACACTCTCGCAGCAGTGCGACCGGACGCTCCGTGCCATCTTGTGCCCAATGGCATCGACAAGGACGTGTTCACACCGCTGGACAGCGCGCCCGTCAACGACTCCGGGCCGTTGCGGATTCTGATCGAGGGGTCGCCGAGCTCCTGGTTCAAGCATGTGCACGCCGCCATCGACGCAGCGGCTGCCATGACCGAGCCACGGCACGTAACCGTCGTTACAGGACACCCCAAGGGACTCGGCGACGTGGCCGCGGACGCGGTCGTGGGGCCACTGAGCCAGGCAGAACTCGCCGATGCGTACGCGCGCTGCGACGTGGTCTTGAAGCTGTCGAGCGTCGAGGGGATGTTCGGACCTCCGCTTGAGGGTTTCCACTGCGGGGCGACCTGCGTCGTGACCCCCGTTACGGGCCACGACGAGTACGTCGAGCACGGCTACAACGGCCTGATCACCGAGTGGGACGACCTACGCGGGACGGCTCGCCAGCTGGACCTGCTCGCCCGCGACCGCGCCTTACTGGGCGTGCTGCGCGAGAACGCGCTGGCCACCGCGCGCGCCTGGCCGTCGTGGGATCAGACCAGCCCGTTGATGGCCGAGGCGCTGGAGACGATCGCGCGCGCGCCGCAGCCGCACACGACAGCGACGTCGGCGCGCCTGCTGGCAGACCTACGCGCGGGGATCGAGATCTACGACAGCCACCTGCGCGATCGAGCCGACTATGCGCGCCGGGCGATGCGCTTCGAGCGTCGGATCCGGCGCGTGCTGTCCACGCGCCCCGTGCGGTTGCTGCTTGCACTTCGGCGCTTCCGTGCGGTCCGCTTCGCGGCTCGGCCACTGCGGCCGCTGACGGCCCGGCTGCGGCGGCTGGCGACGTGAGCGTCCGTCAGGCGCTTGAGCGGATTGCGGGTCGCACGGAGCCGGCACCCGCGTTCGGGTTCCACGGCGCCGATGCACTGCTCCAGCTGGCGCGCTCCGGGCCGGCAGCGCTGGCAACGGCTCCCGCCACGCCGAACGCCCCGATGCACATCGCAACCGTGATCCCCTCGTTTCGGCGGGGCAGCGGTGGTCACGCGATCATCGTGCACCTGCTGGAAAGCCTACGCGCGCGCGGGCATCGGGTTTCGATCCACCTGGAGGACTCAGATGGCCGCCATGCCGCCGAGGGCCATGCCGTGACCAGACGCAGTTTTCGTGAGTTCTTCGGTGCGAAGCACATCGAGCTGGAGTGCGACCTTCGCTCATGGCAAGGGGCCGATGTCGTGCTGGCGACCGGCTGGCAGACCGTGGCGCGAGTGCTACTCCTGGACGGCGCCGGCGCCCGTGCGTACCTAGTCCAGGATCACGAGCCCGAGTTCTACGGCACCTCGGCTGAGAGCCTCTGGGCGGCGCAGACCTATCGATACGGACTGCACTGCATCGCCGGCAGCCCGTGGCTGGCACAGCTGCTGCGCGACCGTTACGGCGCCAGCGCCAGCCATTACCACATGGGTGTCGATGGCGCCGCGTACGGACCGAGCAACGAACCGACCCACGAGCGAGATCCGGGCCTGGTGATCTTCTACGCGCGCGCAGTCACACCGCGGCGCGCCGTGCCTTTGGGCCTGATGGCTCTCGACGAGCTTGCGCACCGGCGCGCGGACGTCGATATCGCGCTGTACGGTGAAGCCCGCCCGCTCGATCTCCCCTTTGCGCACCGCAACCTTGGCGTGCTGGATGCGGGTGGGCTTGCAGCACTCTACCGCCAGGCCACGGTGGGGCTCGTGCTGTCGCTCACGAACCCCTCGCTGGCCGGGCTCGAGATGATGGCTTGCGGGCTGCCCTGTGTGGAGCTCGCAAGCGAGTCGATGGTCGCGACCTTCGGCGCCAGCGGGCCGCTGATCCTCGCCGAGCCCGATCCGCTTGCACTGGCAGGCGCCATGGAGAGACTGCTTGACAGCCCGGGCCTGCGCGCTCGTGCGTCACACGCCGGCGTTGAGGCGACCGCCGGCAGGACCTGGGCTGCTGCCGCTGTTGAAGTCGAGGACGGGCTGCGCGCCGCCGTCCGCCTCAGCGCGCGCAGCTAGCGGCCTGCGGTGCTGTCGCGGGGGCAATCGACACCGCGTCGAGCACTGCACCGACGGCGCCACTACCGGCTTTCGCGCCCCCGATCACGGCCAGTCTGCCCGTCAGAGCCCGGTCCGCAGCGCCGAAGCACGCGACCACCGAGACCGACCTGGGTGACTGGCCCGCGTTCAACGCAATCGAGCGCGTGATCGAACCAAGCCTCAGGACCAAGGCACTGCGCTGACCGCGACCGGCAGCGGACGGCGTCGGCGTCGGCGTCGGCGTCGGCGTCGGCGTGGTGAGTGTGAGGGTGATGGTCTCGGCCTGAGCCCCACCCGAGTGGGTGGCGCCGTGTGCGCCCGGCGACGGCGTACCGCTCCCAGGCCGAGCCGTGACAAACGCGGCCAGGTGTGCCGAGGTGCCCGCGAGCAGCGCGCCGTTGGGCTGCAGGCCGGTCACGATCCACGTCGCGCGCACGGGCATGCTCGGCGCCATCAGGGCCAGGGTGCCGTCTGGAGACCGCGCAAGCGTCGTACCCGCCAACTGCAGGAAGGGCGAGCGCTCGGCGCCCACGATCTCCCGCAACCGCGGAGCCTGAACTTGTGGCGTCAGCTCGCCTGTGGCCCCGTCCACTTCAAATGCGGCCACCTGCGGCAGGGCGACCATCGGCCAGGTGGGCTGCGGCAGCCCAAGCTGCGGCAGCGAGGCCCAGCTCAACAGGTGTGAGTTCCAGAAGAGAACGTTGCGAGTGCTCGTCATCAGGGGCGACGGACCGCCAGTCGGTGGGGTTTCCGACGCATTGTTTTCCAGCCACGTCACGTCCGCGACGTGCGCGTGCGCGTCAACCCAGCCCAGGGCATCGACGCTGCCCGCGGTGCGCCCAGGCGTCCCCGGTAGCTTCCCGTCGATCACGGCGAACGCGTAGCCCGTGATCAGCAGCTGCAGCGCCGCGGCTGTACCGAGCGTCCAGAAAAGGCGCGCGCGCCGCCATCGCCGCCATACGAGCGCGGTGAGGACTCCTGCGAGCATCACCAGAACCGCGAGCAGATCCTGGATGCTGAGTCCCTGCAGGCCCACACTGCCCAGGCGCTGGTCGAGCACGTGCGGGACCACCGACTCCACCGGCGCAAGGAACGCCGTTTCCTGGTTTAACGGCGCAAGAAACGGAATCGCCCCGTACAGCGCAGCGAGGGCAACTGAGCACACCACGATGTCCGATGCGCGCAACCCGCGCTCCTCGACGACCGCGAACGCGCCGATCCAGAACACCGGGATGACGTAGAAGAAGTAGCGCTCTTCCGATCCGACCCCGAGATACCCACCCTGCGAGAAGGCAGCGAGTGCGGCGAAGATCGCGAGGACGATGCCGGTGCACACGAGGTAGACGCCCGCGCGGTCCAGCCCGGAGCTGACCACGCGCCGGATATACCACGGGATCGACACGATCGCCGGCAGCAGGCCCACGCCCAGTGCCAGCGCAATCAACTCCAGCAGGAGCGCCTCGACCATGTTCGGGGGCAACCCGCCCTGGCGGTAGACCACGTTGCTGTAGGTACCCAGGAATTCTTCGAGCTTTGTGGTTGCCAGCGCGACGTACAGGAGCACCGGCACGCCGACCAGACAGATCGCCGCGGTGAGCGGGTAGCGACGCAAATCGCTGCGCGTTGCGACGCGCACACGGGCGAGAATGCCGGGGTTGGGCTGAGCGCGCCAGATGCTCACAACGACCGCCGCCGCCAGGTAGCCCACAAGCATCGACGTGAACTCGACGCGTGTTGCGATGAGCGCCGCTATCGCGCCCACCGCGATTGTGTCGTTGCGCGCTCGTGGTCGCCAAACCGCATGACAGCAGGCCAACATCGCCCACCAGAACAGCGGGTAGGCGAGATTCTCCTCAAAGAGAGCCGAGGTGATCGTCAGCCACGGCACAGCCACCGACAGCAACGCAGCCCCAACGGCTGCCCATTGCGACCGCAACAGCACACGGCCCATCAGGTAGACAGGCATGAACGCGCTTACGAACAACACCACGCTCAGCACGTGATCGACGCGGATCGCCTGGGCGCCGTTGAAAAGGCGAAACGCGATCGACAGCACCAATGGGTAAAGACGGCTTGTCGCGCGCGCGTCGATGTCGTGCAGCAGCGAATGCGGCAGGTCAGCGGTGTAGTGGACCGCCGACTGCTCGATCAGGGTCTCGTCGAGCGTCCACACCGTGACGCGGGCCGCGATCGCACCTGCGCCGATCGCAACCAGCAGAGCGCCCCCCGCGAGCGCGAGCAGGGGTGCCGTGCGGGCGCGACCGACGAGCCGACCCAGACGGACCATCTTGAGCATTGTCACGTTCAGACGGGCGCCGGGACCGCGGGCGCCTCAGCCGCGCCGCAGCCCCAGGATGCTCAGTAAAAACGAGGAGAAAAAGATCTGGATCCCCACGATCATCACCGCCACAGCGATCACGGCCAGATGTTCGTCGGCCAGGGATCCAAAGCCCGCCGAGATCCAGTTGGCAAGCATCGTCGCGCCGAGCGCAAGCCCGGCGAGCATGAACAACCCGCCGAGCGCAAGGCCGTGCTCCAGGCGAAAGCGCGCCCGCGCGCGGTCAAACCACGGCTCGCGGTCGCCCATGAAGTAGGTGCCATACGCGTGCGCGCAAAGCCCCATGGCAACCACCTGCGTGCCCACAATCATCAGAAAGGCACCGCCGATGAGCGCGTGGATGCCCCATGCGCGCCCGAAGAAATCGAGGCCCGCCTCCACGAGCACGACGATCACCGCCCCCACGACGGCAAGCACCGTACCGGGCGCGATGAACAGGTGGGTGGGGCTGTGTACAAGCAGGTAGCGCAAATGCCGCCAGCCGTCACGGAAGCTCGAGAGCTTGGATTCGCCGCCACGTGGGTGGTACGTGATCGGTACCTCAGCGATTCGCAGCTTCTCCTTGGATGCGCGCACGACCATCTCGGACGCAAACTCCATGCCCGTCGCGCGCAGGTCAAGGCGGCCCAGTGCATCGCGTCGCAACGCGCGCATGCCGCAGTGGGCGTCGTTGACACCCGTCTTGAAGAACAGGTTCAAGATGCCCGTGAGGATGGGGTTGCCGATGTACTGGTGAAGCCACGGCATCGCCCCCGGCTGGATGTCCTCCATGCGGTCGCCCATCACCAGCTCGGCGCCGTCCTGGAGCAGCGCCACAAAGCGCGGGATCTCGGCAAAATCGTAAGTGAGATCGGCGTCGGCCATGACGATGTAGCGACCACGCGCCGCGGCAAAGCCGGCCAGGTAAGCGCTGCCATAGCCACGTCGCGGTTCGCTGATCACGCGGGCGCCCGCATCTGCGGCGATGCGCGCCGAGTCGTCTTCGGAGGCGTTGTCGACCACGAGCACCTCGCCCTCGCCGTCGAGCTTGTCCAGCGCAGCGCGAGCGGCCGCCACACACCTGGCCACGTTCTCGGCCTCATTCAGGCACGGGATCACGACCGAGACCAGCAGCGTGTCCGGTGCGGCAACGGCCACGCCCGCGTGCGCTTGCGTCCTTGACTCATGTTGGGCCGCCGACGGCCCAGTGGGTGCAACAGTGCTCATACGCACGCATCAGTGTAAGGGTCCTGGCACCTGTCACCCGCCGTCTGGCACGCTGCGTGCTTCATGCGCATATGCATCATCTACGACTGCCTGTACCCGTACACCGTGGGCGGCGCCGAGCGCTGGTACGGCAACGTCGCCAAGCGGCTCGCCCAGGAGGGACACGAGGTCACCTACCTGACCCTGCGCCAGTGGGACCGCGGGGTGGCACCGGAGCTCGACGGGGTGCGCGTGGTCAGCGCCGGTCCGCGCATGGACCTCTATGTCGGGGAACGCCGCCGTATCCTGCCGCCGCTCGTATTCGGCATCGGCGTGTTGTGGCACCTGCTGCGCCACGGACGCCGTTACGACGCCGTGCACAGTGCTTCATTTCCCTACTTCTCGCTGCTTGGCGCCGGCGCAGCACGCCCGTTCGGGCGCTACGAGCTGGTTGTCGACTGGCACGAGGTTTGGAGCGCCTCCTACTGGCGCGAGTACCTCGGGCCCATCGGCGGTCCGATCGGCCACGCCGTGCAGATGATGTGCGCACGGATACCGCAGCGCGCCTTCTGCTTTTCGCAGCTGCACGCCGAGCGTCTGCACGGCGAGGGGCTGCGCGGCGAGATC
>CAJCHW010000138.1 GCA_903970125.1 Chlamydiota bacterium | reverse complement strand
GCGGGCGCTGTGGTTATCAACTGGCGGGCCGGCCGCTGAGGTCAAATGGCCGCACCGAGTCAACCTACAAGGGAGCAAACATGGAATCGCCACCGCTGGACGCCGCAGGACATAGCCGCTCACCAGCCACGATGCCTGGCTATCACCGCGGACGCCCACCACGGAGCAAGGGCGAACAGTACCCGGCAGACCCACCCACGATCGAAGAGATCATCGCAGTGATGCGGATTGTCGGCGACCGCGCGGACGGTGACCGGCTGCGGGCGCTGATCGTGTTGTTGTGGCGCGCGGGTCTGCGGATCAGTGAAGCGCTCTCACTTCAAGAAAGCGATCTCGACCGCTCTCGCGGCGCTGTGCTGGTCAGGCGCGGGAAGGGCGGCAAACGGCGCGAAGTCGGGATGGGCCGCTGGGCATGGGACCAACTCGAACCCTGGCTTGCGATCCCTCGCCAGCTACCGGTCGGCGCACTGCTGTGTGTCATTCACGGCCCGACCGCGGGACGACACTGGGAAGCATCAGCCGCACGTAAGCAACTACACCACGCAGCCCTCGCAGCCGGTGTCCGCCGTCGGTTCGCGCCGCACCAACTCAGGCACGCGCACGCGGTCGAGATGGCGCACGAGGGTGTGCCGTTAGTCGTGATGCAACGCCAACTCGGGCATGCGAACCTCGGGATCACCAGCATCTACCTGCAAGGCATCGACAGCAGCGAGATCATCAGCATCGTTCACGGACGACCATCGCCGACGATCTCCGCCACCGCCGGCCTGCACCTGAAGCGATAAACGCGGCCCCACGCGCCCATGAACAGAGTGGAGCACTGAGCCGCCCTGCTTATCCCTCACGACATGCCTCACCGCTGTGCCACCGCCTTCCCTCCCTTGCGCGGAAAGCAGGCGCGCCACATGTAGCCGGCGAGACGCCTGAGTTGGACGAAACTCAGGCGTCTCACCAGACTGTGACGGCGCGCCTGCTTTCGGAGTACAGCGGCACTCTCGTCGAGCATGGCGAGCTTGAGGAACAGGGGCACGGCCCGCGGAGCATGGCGAGACTGCTCGTCCCCGCGCGAAGCGACACCACACCGAACTCTGGATCCGGTAGCTAGCACCTCGCGGCGCGGCAGGATCTGCGCGACGATTCTCGCTTGCAAGGATGAGCCAGCCGCCACCGGAGCTGCCGCGCGAGAATGCGAGGCTCGATGGAGTCCGTGGGCTAACAGCCGGCGTACAAAAGCACGTCATCCAAGGAGGACGGCGCCCGCCACCGGCCACCCCGTGCATGGGTTATCAGGGCACTGGGGAGTGCCGCGCCGACCACGACAAACGGGAGGCCCGCAGGCCTCCCGTTTGCACTGAACGCTTGAATGCCGGCGCTACGACAGCGGCGTCACGATGATGCTGCGGTTCTTGAATTCCGTGAGATTGGCGGTGTCGGACCGGTAGCACGCGATGAACGTGTGCAGACCGGCGCTCAGCCCGGTCACCAGGTAGGTTGCGCTGGCCTGACCCGCCGAGGTCTGCAAGCTTTCGATGGAGATCAGCTGCAGCGACCTCGCGTCTTCGGCTTCGACCTCGCCTTCATCGGGAGAGCCGGGACATTCACCGTTGGATGAAAAGCTCATCGACCCGCCCTGGTCGGCGTCTTCGTTTGCGATCAAGCTCGTCAACGTCACGAGCGCGTCACCAGAGGCCGGCACCGTGACCGTCACCGACGGGCCTTCAGTGGCTAGGTTCCCGTAGCCCATAGACCGCGTCGACTCCCCGGCAGCGACCGTCGCCCCAGCCGTGCCGGCCGTTCCGGTTTCGCCGGAGGGTCCGGTCGGTCCGGTTTCGCCGGTCGGCCCTATTTCGCCGGTCGTCCCAGTAGGTCCGGTTTCGCCAGGACTACCATCTCCGCCGGGCGATCCGTTTTCACCGTTGGTTCCGTTTTCACCCGGGGGGCCCGTGGGTCCGGTTTCGCCGGTGGGTCCCGTTGCGCCGGTCGTGCCGGTGGGTCCGGTTTGACCCGTAGCGCCGGTTGCACCTGTGGAGCCCGTTGTACCGGTCGTGCCAGTGGGTCCGGTTGCGCCGGTCGTGCCAGTTGGTCCGGTTTGACCCGTGGAGCCCGTTGCGCCAGTCGCCCCGGTGGATCCGGTTGCTCCCGTCGCTCCGCTGGCGCCTGTCGCGCCGGTTGAGCCGGTGGCTCCAGCCAACCCGGTCGATCCGCCTGTGGCTCCGGTCGCCCCGGTTGCGCCCGTGGCTCCGGTTTCACCCGTTGCCCCGGTCACGCCAGTGGGTCCTGTGGCTCCGGTTGAGCCAGTTGAGCCAGTGGATCCGGTTGAGCCAGTGGATCCGGTCGCTCCAGGCACGCCGGTCGATCCGCCGGTGGCTCCAGTCGCCCCGGTTGCGCCCGTGGCTCCGGTTTCACCCGTTGCCCCGGTCACGCCAGTGGGCCCTGTGGCTCCGGTTGAGCCAGTGGATCCGGTTGAGCCAGTTGAGCCAGTGGATCCGGTCGCTCCAGGCACGCCGGTCGATCCGCCGGTGGCTCCGGTGGCGCCGGCAGTGCCGGTTGCGCCCGTGGCTCCAGCGGCACCCGTTGCGCCTGTCACGCCGGACGGTCCCGTCGCTCCGGTAGTCCCCGTGGGTCCGGTCGTGCCGGCAGTGCCCGTGACACCGGTTGCGCCTGTTACGCCAGTCGGTCCTGTGGCTCCGGTGCCTCCTGTCGCTCCGCTGGCTCCTGTGGCGCCCGTGGCGCCGGCATTCGTGGAGCCTCCCGCAGCGCCCGTCGGTCCAGCGAGACCTGCGCTGCCTGCGGCACCTGCCGCGCCTGTCGCCCCGCTAACCCCGATCGGGCCCGCGGCACCAGTCGCACCGGCTGCACCAGCAGGTCCCACAGCCCCGCGCTTGGCGCAAACAAGCCTTCGTTTGTGGTTGACGGTCCTGGAAACGCACACAAGCTTCGCCGTCACCGCCTTGGGCGTGGCTGCCGCCGAGACACCTGCGCCAACCGTCGAAAGCATCGTAAGAACGCCCACGGCGAGCAAAGACCGCTTCACAAAAATCGTCAACGACGAGGCCTGCATGTTTTCTCCCTTTGAAGGCCGTGGAGTTAGTCCAGGCAGTCTGGCGATGGATATCGCCTAGCGGGCCCTGAATCGGGCTACAAACGCTGCCAGCGCACTGCGACCTTGCGAGTAAGCACTTTCCAGGCTAGCAGTATCAAGAATCATTCCGCCTAGTTCTGCCCAGCTTTTGGCGGCAGAGTCGTTTGGCTCGGTCAGCTCAGTAGCGCACGGTGGCAAGCGCAAGGCCGTGCGCAGGCGCTGTTGGCCCGGCCTGCACGCGCGGCCTCCCAGTCAAGAGCAGCTCGAACTCATCGACGCTGCGCCGTCCGCACGCCACCTCCAGCATGGTGCCCACGAGCGCCCTGTTCATGTGGCGCATGAACGTGTCAGCCTCGATCCAGAACTCCAGCAAGGCATCGCCGGCTGCTGCCTCGGGGTCGTGCCAGGACCGCCCGGACATTGCGCCCGGGGTCACGCCAAAGTCGGGGCGGCGTTGGTTGTCGGGCCTGGACCAATGCGCCCGCAGCACCTGGCGCTGAAAGCGCACGTGCTCGGTCTCGGTAGGCGTGAATGCGGTGAAGTCGTGGGTTCCCACGACCAGTGCAGCGCACGCATCCAAGGCATCTGAGTCGAGGTCCTGCGGCCACCACAGCGCAGTGGACGCCATGAATGCGCTCCGCGCCCTGCGCGTGAGCACGCGGTAGCAGTAGGTCCTTGAGACAGCGTCACGCCGGGCGTCAAAACCCGTGGGCGCGGGCTCTGCTGTGACCACCGCGATGTCGTCGGGCAAGAGCGTGTTCAGCCGCTGCGGGTCCACAGCCTCATGGCGGTAGCTTGCAACCTGCCCCCACGCATGCACGCCGCGATCGGTGCGTCCAGCGACCGTGAGCTTCAGCGGCTCGCCGTCTGAGTCGCTTTCACCGAGCACCTTCGCGAGCGCGTCCTGGAGGCTCCCCTCTACCGTGCGCAGCCCCGGCTGGGCCGCCCACCCCGCGAATGCACCGCCGTCGTATTCGACTGTGAGCTTGGTGACCAGGCCGGTCAGACCAGCTCGATGAGGACCGTCTGAGCCCCATCGGCGCGCGTGGAAACAAGCTTCATGATGCGCGTGTAACCGCCCGGGCGGTCGCGGTAGCGCGGCGCCACGTCTGTAAACAGGCGGTGCACGGCGAACTTGTCCTGGCCCAGGGCCGCGAGCGCCTGCCGGCGCGCGCTCAAGTCATCGCGCTTGGCCAGCGTGATCAGCTTCTCAAGCACTGGACGCAAAGCGTTGGCCTTGGCCTGAGTGGTGCTAATGCGCTCGTGCTCGAGCACCTCCTTGGCCAGGTTCATCAAGAGGGCCTTCCGGTGAGCCGAGTCGCGGCTGAGCTTGTTACGTGTCTTTTGGTGTCTCATGGCGGTGTGTGAGTGTAGACCCCAGACAGCCGGCCAACGTCGCCGGCCACCTGGGAATCAATGTAGCTATTCCGTGCGCAGTGCCAGCCCGCGCGCGTGCAGGGTCTCGACGACCTCGTCGATTGACTTGCGCCCGAAGTTCGGGATCGCGCCAAGCTCACCCTCGGACTTTGAGACCAGGTCTCCCACGGTCTGCACCCCCGCGCGCTTGAGGCAGTTATACGAGCGCACGCCGAGCTCAAGCTCCTCGATCAGGATCCCAAGCTCCTCGTTCTGAAGGCCTCCTGGCGCCGCAGCGGCGCCTGCGCCAAGCACCTGCCCATCGACGTCGCCAAGCGGCAACGCGCGCAGCTCCTGGATGCGATCGGCGTCGGTAAAGATCGCCAGCTGCGAGATCAGAAGCTCGGCGGCCTCGCGCAGCGCAGCCTGCGGGTCGATCGAGCCGTCGGTCTCGATGTCCAGCGTGAGCTTGTCGAAGTCCGTCTTCTGGCCCACGCGCGCCTGCTCGACTGCATACGCCACACGGCGCACTGGCGAAAAGATCGAATCGATCGGGATCACGCCAATGGGCTGGTCCGGCGACTTGTTCTCCTCTGCCGGGCGATAGCCGCGGCCGCGGCCAATGGTTATGTACATCTCCAACTTCGCGCCCTTCTCAAGCGTCGCGATGTGGGCGTCGGGGTTGAGCATCTCGACCCCAGCCGGCAGGTCGATGTCCTTGGCTGTGATCTCACCCGGCCCGGACGCCACCAGCGCAGCCTCGACCTCAGTGGCGTCGGAGTGCATCCTGCAGACAATGCCCTTGAGGTTCAGGACGATGTCGGTGACATCCTCCTTCAGGCCCTTGATTGTGGAGAACTCATGGGCGACGCCCTCAATGCGCACGCTCGTAACCGCAGCGCCTGCGAGCGACGACAACAGCACTCGCCGAAGCGAGTTTCCAAACGTGTAGCCAAAGCCGCGATCGAGCGGTTCAATGGTGAATGTGCCGTGGTTGTTCTCCACGGACTCACTGGTGATGCGGGGGATCTGGAAGTCGAGCATCGTGGTCCTAACGTGGTTTTGGTCTCCAACCGACCCCGCTCCGAGGTCAGCCTCCGGCTCTGCCATAGCTACTGCTTGAGGCGCTAGCAAAGCTCTTACTTCGAGTACAGCTCGACGATGAGCTGCTCCTGTACCGGCGCCGCAACCTCACGCCGCTCCGGGGTGCGCAGCACCTTAGCGGTCAGCGACTCGTGGTCGGCCTGCAACCACGCCGGGATCTGCCCAGTCAGCTCAGTGGCGTTACGCACAACCTGTGCTGCTGGGCTGTCTGCAGTAATAGCGATCACCTCACCAGGGCGTACCTGGTAGGAAGGTATGTCCACCCGGCGCCCATTGACTGTCCAATGGCCGTGGCGGATCAGCTGGCGGGCCTGCCTGCGAGAGGCCGCGAAGCCCAGCCGTACGAGCACGTTGTCGAGCCGGCACTCCAAGAGCCTGAGCAGGTTCTCGCCGGTGATCCCAGTCTGGCGCGAGGCCTTCTGGTAGTAGCCCCGGAACTGGCGCTCGAGCACGCCGTAGTAGCGGCGAGCCTTCTGCTTCTCGCGCAGCTGCACGCGATACTCGCTCTGCTTCTGGCGGCCGCGGCCGTGCTCACCGGGCGGGTAGGAGCGCCGCTCCACACCGCATTTGTCCGTAAGGCAGCGCTCGCCCTTGAGGAACAGCTTCTGTCCCTCGCGTCGGCACTGTTTGCATTGTGGGCCCGTATCTCGTGCCATCTGTTTGCTAGCTCTCCTAGATCACGCTGACGGAGTTGTGCCGGCCCGGACGGGCGCGGCTAGACCCGCCGCCGCTTGCGCGGGCGGCAGCCGTTGTGGGCTTGCGGGGTGACGTCCTTGACGCCCGTGACTTCCAGACCCGCCGCCTGAAGCGACCGGATCGCGGTCTCACGACCGGAACCGGAGCCCTTGACATAGACCTCGACCTTCTGCAGCCCGTGCTCCATGCCCTTGCGGGCGGCTGCGTCGGCGGTCACCTGGGCGGCAAAGGGCGTCGACTTGCGCGATCCCTTGAATCCCGCCCCACCCGCCGACTCCCAGGCAATCACGTTGCCTTCAGTGTCCGTGAGCGAAACGATTGTGTTGTTAAACGAAGTCTTGATGTGGGCCTGGCCGATGGGAATGTTCTTGCGGACCTTGCGCCGTCCGCGTGCGCGCTTGGTGGCCATTACTTCTTGCCCGCCTTCTTCTTGCCTGCCACCTGCATGCGCTTGGGGCCCTTGCGGGTGCGGGCATTGGTCTTGGTCTTCTGGCCACGCACGGGCATGCCGCGCCGGTGGCGCAAGCCGCGGTAGCAGCCAATCTCCTGCAGACGCTTGATGTCCTCCGAGCGCGCGCGACGGGCATCGCCCTCGACCGTGAGCTCGTCGATCGCATCGCGCAGGCGCACAACCTCCTCCTCGGTGAGGTCACGAATGTAGGTGTCCGGCGAGACGCCAACCTCGGCCAGAACCTTGTTCGCAGTCGCGCGGCCAATGCCGTAGATGTACGTGAGGCCAATCTCTGAACGCTTGTTCAGAGGCAGGTTGATGCCCGCGATACGTGCCATCTAGCCCTGGCGCTGCTTGTGTCGCTTGTTTTGGCAGATCACGAGCACCGTTCCATGACGGCGGATGATCTTGCACTTCTCGCACATCGGTTTGACAGAAGGTCGTACCTTCATAGAACACCTACAGTTGGTCGAATCTCCACGCGGCCGAGCAGCCGATGTCGCCCAAGCGGGCAATACGGGCGGCTGCCGCGTCGTTAAGCTCCTGGACGCGCGCACGCCCAGACCGGCGCCCCAAGCACCACGCGGCATAGTAGCAACTTCGCGGCACGCGAGCGGAGGGCTGTTGTAAACGCGTCGTATCGACCGCAGCCCACCGTCCGAGCGCCGGCCCGCTGATCAGATCGGCTGTCATTCAGCTCGCGCTGGAGGCGTGCAGCGCGCCCTGGGGCTCCACTGCGCCACCCCCAAACTGCGTCCACGGCGTGAGCACGCGGGGCTCGCCCGCGGTGACCGCCACGGTGACCTCGAAGTGTGCTGCAAGCGAACCGTCCTGCGTGTAGATCGCCCAGCCGTCGTCGCCAATGCGAACGTCCGGTCGGCCTGCCGTGGTCATTGGCTCAATCGCGATCACCATGCCCTCTTCGAGCATTGGCCCCTTTCCTGGCGGGCCGAAGTTTGGCACCTGCGGGTCCTCGTGCATCTCGCGTCCCACCCCGTGGCCCACAAGCGAGCGGACCACAGAAAGCCCCGCCGCCTCCGCGACACCCTGGATCGCGTGCGAGATATCCCCCACGCGGTTGCCCGCGCGCGCGCAGGCGACACCCGCGTGCAGCGCCGACTCCGTCCCCTCCAGCAGGTTCTCCGCGGCGCCACTGATCGGGCCGACAGCAAAGGTGCGCGCGCCATCGGCCACCCACCCGTCCAGCGTCACACCAACGTCGACGGAGATGATGTCGCCGCTTGAGATCCGCTCGGGATCGGGAATGCCGTGGACGACGAGCGCGTTTGCCGAGGTGCAGATCGAAGCGGGAAAGCCACGGTAGCCCTTGAAGGACGGTGTCGCCCCGTGTGCGCGGATGAGGCGCTCTGCTGCCCTGTCGAGCTCGTCGGTACGCACGCCCGGGCGGATCCTGGACTCCACGAGCTTGAGCACGTCCACAAGGATGGCGCCCGCCGCCGCCATCTTCTCGACCTCGTCGTGGCTCTTCTTGACGATCACGGGGTCAGCTTAGCTCGGCGGCACAGCCGCAACAAAAACCCCTACTGCCCTACAGCCGCTGCTGCATACGCACACTCGCGAGTGTGGCGCGGATGCGCTTGTGCAGCTCCTCCACGGGGCGCAGCCCGTCGAAGCGCAGCAACAGGTCGAGGTCGTCGTAGTAGTCGATCAGCGGTGCCGTCTGGGCGTGGTAGACCTCCAGGCGCCTGCGCACCGTGTCCTCGTGGTCGTCGTCGCGCTGGACCAAGCGCGCACCGTCCTGGTCACACACGCCCTCCCGCTTGGGTGGGTCGAACTCGACGTGGTAGATGTGGGCGGAGTTCTTGACGCACACCCGCCGGCCGGCTAGACGACGCACGACCTCCTCGTCGGGCACCTCCACGAGCACCACCGCAGAGATCTCGCGCCCGCTTGCATCCAGTGCCTCGCGCAGCGCGTCAGCCTGGGTCTCGGTCCGGGGAAAGCCGTCGAGCATGAAGCCGTCGCTTGCATCGGGCTCGGCGATGCGCTCGGTGATCATGCCAATGATCACGCCGTCGGGCACGAGCTCGCCGCGATCCATGTATTCCTTGGCCTTGGACCCGAGCTCTGTGCTCTGGGCCACCTGCGCACGGAGCATGTCCCCCGTGGAGATGTGCACCAGCTTGAAGTCGACCTTGATGCGCTCGGCCTGGGTGCCCTTGCCCGCGCCCGGCGGGCCGAGCAGAATCAGATTGAGCTCGGACAAGTCGCAAGCAGCCTATCGCGGTTGTTACTTGAGAAAGCCCTCGTAGGAGCGCATCATCAACTGCGCCTCGAGCTGCTTCATCGTTTCAAGTGCCACGCCAATGACAATCAGGATGGAGGTGCCCCCAAGGGGGATGTTCTGGTGCGTCTGGTCGATCAGCAGCGTGGGCAAGGCGGCCACCAACGCCAAAAACAAAGCCCCCCAGAAGGTCAGGCGGGCGAGGATGCGATCCAAAAATTCCGCGGTTGGACGCCCGGGCCGCACGCCCGGGATGAAGCCGCCGTACTTCTTGAGGTTGTCGGCCTGATCAACGGGGTTGAACGTCACAGCGGTATAGAAGTAGCTGAAGATCAGGATGAAGATGGACTGACCGACGATGTAATGCCAGCCCGTGGGCGAGAAGAAGTCGCCGATGCTCTTCGCCCAGGACGCATGGATGAACTCACCCAGGGTCGCCGGGAAGGTCATGATCGCGAGCGCGAAGATGATCGGGATCACGCCGGCCATGTTCAAGCGCAGAGGCAGGTACGTCTGGCCGCCGGACGCCATGCGCCGGCCGATAACCCGCTTGGCGTACTGCACAGGAATCCTGCGCTGCCCTTCGAGGACAAAGACCACAGCGGCCAACACGGCGAGCACGAGGAAGGGCATCATCACCTTGAACGCCTGGTTCTGGCTGTTCCACCACGTGCTCACAAGCGACGGCAAACGCGACACGATCGAGGCGAAGATCAGCAGCGAGATCCCGTTGCCAATGCCTTTTTGCGTGATCAGCTCGCCAATCCACATCAGCAGGACGGCGCCGGCGGTGAGCGATGCGACCACGAGGAATACGTGCGGCAGATCGAAGTTCGTGATCACCGATTCGCCCGTGCTGTGCTGCTGAAGGTGGAAGATGAACACGACCACGATCGACTGCACAAACGCCAAGGACACCGTCAGATAGCGCGTGTACTGCGTAATCCTGGCGTACCCCACTTCACCTTCCTTGGCGAGCTTTTCCACAGGCGGCAGCGCGAACTGCATCAGCTGCATGATGATCGAGGAGGTGATGAAGGGCATGATGCCCAGCGCAAATATCGCCATCCGCGCAAGCCCACCGCCGTTGAGCAGATTGAGCAGGCTGAGGATGCCAGCGCCACCGAAGGACTTCTGCAAGTTGTTGATCGCCGTGACGTTGACGCCCGGCGCAGGCAGCCAGGAGCCAATGCGGTAGATGAACAGCATCGCCCCTGTGAACAGGAGCTTCTTGCGGATGTCCGCGACTTGGAATGCGTTGAGAATCGTGGAAAGCAGAACGACGGATTCTAGCTGTCAAGCACCGTACAGGTGCCTCCTGCTGCCTCGATCCGCTCCCGCGCGGTGGCGCTGAAGCCGTGAGCGTGTACGGTGAGCGCCTTGCTGAGCTCGCCCTTGGCGAGCACCTTGACGGGAACGCCCTTGCGCGTGCCAAGGCCCTTGGCGCGCATCAACTCCAGGGTCACCTCGGTGCCAGCGTCGAATCGATCCTCAAGGTCGCCCACGTTGACCGCCTGCGTTGACGTGCGAAACGGTCCTATGGGCATGGACTTCTTCATGTGCGGCCCACGGAGCTTGCGCATGCGCATGTGCAGCGGCATCTGGCCGCCCTCAAAGCGCGCCCTGCTCTTGGAACCCGACCGCGAGCCGTAACCCTTCTGGCCGCGGCCAGATGTCTTGCCCGTGCCCGAGCCTTCGCCGCGACCCACGCGCTTGCGGTCACGCCGCGAACCGGGGTTGGGCGAAAGCGTGTGCAGACCAACGCGCTCGCTCATCACTTGTCCTCGCTCTTCTTAGAGCCCCGGATCGAGGGGAAGCGTCGCTTGCGCTGGGCCGGCTTGGCCTCCGCCTCAGCCTCCTCCTCGGCCGGCGCGACAGTCGCCTCCGGCTCTGCCACCTCCGCAGTTGTCTCGGAAACCGCCTCCAGCTCCGGCGCAGGCGCCTCGGCTACGGGCTCCAGCTCGGGTTCTTGTGCAGGCTCGGCGGCTGCCTCCGGCTCCGGTGCCGGCTCCTCGGCGACTGGCTCCGGCTCCGGC
Source organism: Chlamydiota bacterium (assembly GCA_903970125.1). Classification (GTDB taxonomy): domain Bacteria; phylum Actinomycetota; class Thermoleophilia; order Solirubrobacterales; family Solirubrobacteraceae; genus Palsa-744. The sequence goes on along the minus strand of CAJCHW010000138.1, from coordinate 639 downwards.
TCGGCGGCTGCCTCGGGCTCGGGTGCCCGCTCCTCGGCTACAGGCTCGGGCTCGGCGGGTGCCTCTGGCTCCGCCGCGGGGGCCTCTGCGACAGCAGGCTCCGGTGCCGGTGCCTCGGCGACTGGCTCCGGCTCAACGGTTGCCTCTGGCTCGGGTGCCGGCTCCGGCTGCGTGGCCGGCTCGGCGGCTGCCTCCTGCTCCGCTGCGGGTGCCTCGGCGGCGGGCTCCGGCGCGGGCGCCTCGGCGGCTGGCTCCGGCACGGGCGCCTCGGCTGCTGGCTCCCGCTCAACGGTTGCCTCTGGCTCGGCGGCAACTGGCTCGGAGGCAGGTGTCGGGGAGTACGCCACGACCTCGCTGGGGACATCTGGCAGGGTGGTAATCGAGCCGTGATTGGGATCCTCGGTGAGGCCGAGTACGCGGGCAATGCTCAGCCCCCGAAGCTCTGCCACCTCCCTGGGAGTGCGCAGGCCGCGGAGGCCTTCGACTGTCGCCTTGACCAGGTTGATCGGGTTCTGGGTGCCCAGGCTCTTGGAAAGAATGTCGTGGATACCGGCAAGCTCGAGCACCGCGCGCACGCCTCCACCGGCGATCACCCCTGTACCGGGGGCGGCGGGCTTGAGGAAGACGCGTCCGGCTCCG
>CAJCHW010000137.1 GCA_903970125.1 Chlamydiota bacterium | reverse complement strand
GTACATCGTGATCGTGAGCCCGAAGAAACGGCTGATTGTCGGCACCCGCCAAATGGTCGCAACGATCCCGGTCGGACACAAACCGGACACGTGGAGCAGTCCGCGTGACGGCAAACGCCCAGTAAAAACGGGACGCAGCAGCGATCCTTCGGGGCAGTCGCACCCGTTGGCGGTATATTCGGCCGTAGTTTCTACGGATGGCGAAACCTTCGGGCCCACAAGGCCGAAACGCTCAAAATGTCCCCCGGTTCGGGTCTGTGGCCCCGAAGGGCCCCGAAGCCCAAAGCCCGGTGAAATGGGGCTTTTTGGGTTCTGCGTCCACAACTGGTACCGAACTCGGACCCAAGAATCGGCCCAACCCGGACCCACGGCCGGAGTAGCCCATGCTTAGGCGCTGTTGCCGGTGACGCTCGTGATGTTCTTTCTCTCGCGGCGTTTCGGCGCGCTGGCGGATCGCTTCGGATCGCGCTTCTTCATGCGGGCTGGGCCGCTCGTGGCAGCGGGCGGCCTGCTGCTGTTCCAGAGGATGGGCGCAAAGGCGCAATAGCTTCCGGAAGTGTTGCCGCCTGTGCTGCTGTTCGCGCTCGGCCTGTCGATGACGGTTGCACCGCTGACCGCCTCGTCGTTTTCCTCCTCGATCGCCACCCGGCTCTCAGGAGTCGCGCTGAGCAGCGCAGCCGCGTGGCCGTTTCAGACGCAAGGCACCTGACGCTCGGTCGCTCGGAAGGGCAGCGGCTGCCCGCCGCCCAGGCGCACGCCGTGACTGCGGCGGCTGAAGAGGTATCACTGCACGGCTTCGACCTTGGCCTGGCGATCGCAGCCGGGCTCGTCGCACTCGGCGGGATCGTCGGCGGGTTGGGCATCCAGACCCTGCGATCAGCAACCGATGACATCCGCGCCGAGAGCTGCGCCCGGGGCAACTGGTCGGCGCGAGCTCTGGGATCGGCGGGCTGGAGCACCCCGGAGCGGCCGCAAAGCTCGCTATCTAAACTTGACGCTGTGGGCTTGCTGAGCGCCCGGAGTGGACGGGTGGCGGATCATCAAAGCGGGCCGGTCCGACCAGCGTCCGGGTCATGCTTCTGATCCGCACCGTCGGCTGACGGGACGCGGCCCGCGTGCACAAGCGTCACCCTCAGGAGTGGATCGCCGCAGCCGGAATGGCCGTGGTCCTGGCACTGATCGCGCTGGAGCTCGTCGACGATGCCGTCAACACGTGGTCTGACCGCCATTCATTCGCGACCGATGCCGTGTCGACGCTGCTGGGCCTCGCGGTGGCAGCGCTCGTAGTCGACCGGATCTCCGCTCGTCGCCGCCTGCGCGATCAGGCACAGGTAATGGCGGCCCAGGGCGCGATGATCGCCGCGCAGGCGCTGCGCGCGACCGGGGCGGTGACGTCGGCCCTGGACGGCAGCGGCGAACGCGAGGCGGCCGCGGACGAGCTGCGGACGTTCATGATGATGATGCTGACCGGCGCGCCGGTGCTGATGGACGCGCCGGACACGCGCCAGTTCGTGGAGACCAGCCAACATCTAGGTGCGGAGCTCGCCCGGGCGTGGGCGTGAACCGTTCCGGTGACCGTCCCGACGACATCGACAAACGCCTGAACGACGCCGCCGATCAGGTCCGCGCTGCCATCCAGCCACTGCTGCAGACGCTCGACATCGATCAGCAGTCCGACCTCTGGGCGCCAGCCCGCCCCCCGACTGACGATGCCGCGCCTGGCGACCAGCCGGCCGCGGACGGACTCCGAGCGGAGTAAGAGCTCGCGGCACCGCGCCGAGCCGCAGCCGAGGCGTCAGTCGAACGTGACTCGATAAGCGAAGGTGTTGTGCGCCGTCCGCGAGCCAGGTGTGCTCAGTCGGGGTGAGCAATAACGGCGGCGGTTGCGGACGCTGTGGTCTTCGCCACCGAGGCCGTCCTCTTATGTCGCGCCGCCTTCGATGCTGACGAGGTGCGCTTGGCTTTCGAGGGAAGAATGATCAGCGCGAGCACGAGCCCGAGAGCAAAGATGCCTGCGGCCCACGCGAACGCAACGGTGTAGCCGTGGATCGCTGCCGCGCCGCTCAGTCCCGTGGCGCGGACGTGACTGGTCGCGTATGCGGCTGTTGCGCTCGCGAAGATGGTGCTCAGGAGCGCTGTGCCGACCGAGCCCCCCACCTGCTGGGAGGTGTTGACCATGGCAGAGGCCACGCCTGCCTCGGACCCGTCGATGCCAAGGGTGGCGGTGCCATAGGCCGGCGCGAAGATACAGCCGATTCCCACGCCAACGATCAGCAGTGGGGGCAGGACGTGGCCCGTGTAACCGTCGCCGGGGGACAGCCGGGTGAGCAGGAGCATTGAAATCAATCCGAGCCCCATCCCGACGGCGACCAGCGGCTTGGCGCCCGTTCGGTGCAGCACCCTGGTCTGCACAGTCGTTGAGGTAACCGCAAGCACGGCGGTCATCGGTAGGAATGCCAGGCCCGTCTTCACCGGCGAGAAGCCGAGGTTCTCCTGCATGTAGTAGGTCAAAAAGAGAAATACGGCAAAGACGCCCGCTCCCGCCAACAGGATCGAGAGGTAGGCGCCGCCGCGGGCGCGATCCATGACGACGTGCAGCGGAAGAAGCGGAGCTTTCTTACCGCGCTCGACTGCCACGAACGCGGCCAGAAGGAGCGCGCTGCCGGCCAGCGCGATGATCGTCACCGGCGTCGTCCAGGAGTGCGTCTCGGCGTTGGAGAATCCGTAGACAAGGGCGAACAGACCCGTGGCGGCGAGCAGAACGCCCGGCATGTCGATCCTCGCGCGGCTCTGGGGGCGGTGGTTATGCAGGAGCCTCAGCGCCACGAGCACGGTCGGGATCGCGATGAGCGTGTTGACATACAGACACCACCGCCAGGAGAGCGTTTGCGTGAGCACCCCGCCGAGGACCAGTCCGACGGAGGCGCCGCCGCCCGCGATGGCGGCGATGATGCCAAATGCCTTGGCCCGATCGGGCGAGTCTTCGAAGGTGACTGTCAGAAGGGACAGCGTGGTAGGCGCGAGCAGCGCACCGAAGGCACCCTGCAACACCCGGGCGCCGACAAGCATCCCGAAGGACTGTGCCAATCCTCCGATCGTGGAGGCCACCGCGAAACCGATGAGGCCGGCGACGAACGTCCACTTGCGCCCAAACAGATCCCCGAGCTTGCCCCCCAACAGCAGCAGGCTGCCGAACGCCAGCGCGTAGGCGGTCACGACCCATTGGCGACTGTCGGTGGAGAAGCCCAACGATCGCTGCGCCGAGGGCAGGGCGATGTTCACGATGGTCGTGTCGAGAATGACCATCAGCTGCGCGACACCCAGCAGGGCGAGTATCGCCCAGCGGTTGCTCTCGCGGGGTTCTGCGGCGGCCGGGCTCATGTGGCGCGGGCCGCCGGCTGGGCACGTTGGACCGATTGGCGTCGTCGCCGCCGGGACGCTTGTGCAACACGGTTTATGACTCAAGGCTCCTGAGGCGTTTGTTACCGCGAGCACCGCAGAGGTGTCGCGCACGCCGGCCGAATCGTTGAAGCCGGACAAGCAAGCCCGCCGAGGGTCAGGGCGAAGCTGGTCTCGATGTTAGCCCACTTGCTGGGTCCTAGCCCGGGGTTGTTGGGGTCGGCTATCCGGAACCAGGCGGCCTGGATGCAGACGCAGGCCGCCTACGTCGCGAGCCTGATCGCAAGCTGCGGCACTTGCAGCTCTCGCCGTTGCTGGTGTGCGCATCGCCCACGCCATTCGGAGTGGTTCAGCAACGAACCTCCAGACTCCAGTCTACGGCGCCAGCCCTGCGGAGGAAGCCGCGACCATCGGCAGGCTGCGCACCCCTGCCTCGTTCCGTCTAGTCCGGTGCTCGAATCCGGAAGTAGGTGCCAAGTGCTTCCGGCGCAGGTCCACCGACGAACCATCAGTATCGACCGTAAGCGGCCTCGTCACAGAACTCGGCGCCAGGCTTGATGCCTCGACGAGCGAAGGGCCATCGGTTGCATGCGAAAAGTGGGATCCCCCGCTAAACGCATGCAAAGCCGAAGCGCATCAAGCCGGCAAGCGTTGGCGACGACGCGTCGAGATCAAGCGGCAGCCGTGCCACCCGCACCAGCTGCCGCCCATTACCGACTATGTGCCCGCTGCCACGCTTGCGGTGCGGGGATATGGATTATTGGGTGAAGCTCAGCAACAAGGCGGAGAGGCTTCGACCCTGAGTTGCCGAACAGCAGCGACCACGTTCCACGTGATAATCGTCGAGCGGTCGCCGGTTTCGGCGTCTAGGTGATCCACGCTGAGCGGCATGCCCACGCCCAGGTGCCATCCATGGTACCCGTGCTTGACTGACCCGTCGTTTGCGCTTACTCCCGTTCCCAAGGTCTCACCATCTGCCACCGCGGGAGTCACTCGCACCTGGCGCGCGCCCCGTGTTGAGCTAGAGGTAAGTAGGTTCATGTGATGTACGTTACTAACAAAAGTCGAGCCGTGCGGTCTCCTCGGCAGATGGCCTATGGACGAATGGCCTACGTAGGAACTACCGAGCCGTGCCGACGTCGGCTGCGTCCGCGGCGTTGGCGACTGCAAGCCGCGAGACCGTGATCGCTGCCGGGTGCTCCCACGGCAAATCGTGCTCGCCCCGCAGGTCGCCCTCGGGCAGCCTGAGCGCGGCGTACACCGCCGCCGGTGTGGGCGTCTGATGGCGCTCAAACGCCTCTGCCGGCTTGAGCTTCTCCGGGCGCTGCGGGGGGATGCCGCGCAGGATCGGCGCCATCACGGGCACCGTCGCCGGCGACAGGACTCCGAGCGCGCGCAGCTGCACGCGGTTGCTCCGTGCGAACGCCCAGAACGCAAATCGCATCACAGGTCGGATCGCGGCGTCAACCAGGCGCCCTTGGCGCAGACCGCCGAGCTCACGTTGCCAGCGCGGCATGGTCGCGAGCGTCGCCGTGCGCACAAGCGCACTTACGATCCACGCCAAGGGCGCGAACGCTCGCGGGAGCGGCTCGGCGATCACGTCATACAGCGAGCCGAGAATGTGGCGCATCATCGCCTGGGTGGCCTCCGAGGCCGCCAGACGTGGGCGCTCTGACTCGAAGTACCTGCGCACCTGATCGCGCGTCCGCGGCACGCGAGCGGGATCTATCGTCTGAAGCTCCGCGGCGATTGCGCACTCCTGCCAGTAGCGGCTCTCGTCGGCGTCATCGAGCTTGCCCGGCCCGAAGGTCTCGTACGCGTAAAGGATCGAATGCCAGGCGGTGATGTGGATCCACAGCTGCTGGTCTGGGTCGTTTGCGTCATAACGCAGACCGGAGATCGGCTCGACGCCGACCCCGTAATGGGCGTGAAGCTTGACCAGCATCTCCGACGCCTTGACCGCCGAGCGCGAGTCGCCGAAAGCGACGGTCGCGAAGTAGCGCATCGTGCCGTCGTACCGTCGGCGCGGATGCGCCGCGACCTTGTCGGTGGTGTACACCGCGGCCAACAGAAAAGGATCGAGCTCCTCGATCGTGACCGCTCGCTGGAAGCCCACCGTGAGCGAGGTCGGGTACCGCCATACACGCCAAGTCAGCGAGTCCGGTCCGAAGAAACCGTAATCGGCGTGTCCCATGTCCGCGCTCGCGGGCTGGGCCCGAACCTCGGTGCCAAACGTTGCCATTGCATCACTCCCTTCGACGCCAGCTGCCCCGTGACGTGACAGTTGTAACTAGGGCATCGGACGGCAACTCATTCCGTACGCCAGCGCCGACCGCCCAGGGGCCTAGGGCCAGGAGCCGCAGCGGCCCCACATGCGTCGGTCTCCGACCCGGCTCGGTGACTGCGTCAGGAAGCCGCGTGCGGCTCGGCGCGCGTTGCGCCGACTCGCTTGGCGGAGTACATCGATGCGTCAGCGTGTTGCATCAGGCGGTCCAGCTCATCGGCGTCGTAGGGCCAGATCGCGCGGCCCACACTCGCGTTGACCTGCACTTCAGTCGCTCCGAGCTTGAAACCCTGCTCGAAGGACTCTGCGACGCGGCGTGCCGCGGCGTCGACCTGTGATGGGTTCGCAGCGTCGCTCAGGATGATCGCGAACTCGTCGCCGCCCAATCTCGCGACAGTGTCTTGCTCGCGTACGGTCCCAAGCAGCCGCGCGGCGACCTGGCAGAGCAACTCATCGCCGGCCTGATGTCCGTGCACGTCGTTGACGAGCTTGAACTCATCGAGGTCCACGTAGAACAGGCCGAACGGCGCCCTGTTGTCGCGTCTTGCAGCCAGCACCTGCTCAAAGCGCTCGGAGAAAAACGAACGGTTTGCCAAACCGGTGAGGGCATCGTGACGGGCCTGGTAGGAGATGCGGTCGATCAGCTCGCCGTTCTCCATGCCCACGGCGGCCTGGGCACCAATGCCCAGCAGACGGTCGTCGAGCTCGCGCGACTCGCGCAGGCGATGCGGTGGTACGTCGACCGCGACCGCAGTCGCGCCCAGCACGATGCCCCGCAGGATGATCGGCGCCAGCACAAGCGAGCGTGAGGCCACTCCTTCAAGCAGTGTGTTGACGAATGGCGCAGATGCGTCGCGGCCGAAGACCGCGACGTGAGGCTCGTCGTTGTCCAGCAGCTCACCGCCCACGTCAATGCCCGTGTGCAGCGGATCGATCGCGACCGCGCGCACCCGCTTGTCGAGGTCTTCTGGGTATCCCTGAGTGGCGACGCAGCGCAGGAGCCCCGTGGGCCGGTGGCGGAAGAAGACCGCGACGCGGTCGCACTCCACGAGCTGCGGGACCGCCTCGGCAAGACGGCGCGCGACCTTGTGGCTGGAGGCGCCGGCGAGCGAGCGCGCGAAATCCAGCAGCGCTTGGGTCTCGGCATGGCCCCGGCGCGCCTCCGCCAGTGCGATTGAGCGGTCGAGCGCGTTTGCCGCGTAACGCGCATAGTGTTCGAGCGTCTGGCGCTCGTGGGGAAAGAAGCCCTGGCCGTCGTCGTAGAGCGCAGCGAGGCGGCCGTAGGAGCGATCGTGCGAGCGAATGTCCGCCAGCAGCAGGCGGTTGTTGACCTCGTTGGGATCGGCGCTGAGCACCTTGTCAGCGAGGCGCTGCACGTCCTCTTGGGCGACACCCCGGCTGTGGATCTCCACGGCCGATGACGGTTTGGGCCTAACTGCGAGCAGGTACCGCGGGGCGCTTACGGCGGTCGCCGAGCGTGCGGTGATGTTCTCGAGCGTGACTTGCACGTCGTCCTCGGCGATCAGGTCGCCGGCGGCGGCGTAGACATTGTCGAGGCTTGCGCACACGCTCGCAAGCTGTGCCTCCAGTGCTGCGATGTGGGCATCGGGATCGGCGAGCTGTGCGACAAGCGCGGGATCCCAGGTGACCGTCACCAGGCAACGATCATCCCCACGTGCTTGGCAGCAGTGCTCCTCGACCGTCGCCGGCGGCGACCCATAGAGCATCGGCGCCGCGCCCAGTAGCCCCAGCGACCAATCGCAGAGCATGCGGTGGGGCGCAAAGCCGTCGCGCACATGGCGTTCAAGCTGGGCGTGCCCGTCTCCCATCTCCAAGACCTTCGTTTCCGACACCGTCGAGAACTTGCTCGTCACCGCAGTGATCTGGCGCAACAACTCCTCGATTGAGCCCAGCGACCGCAGCGCCGTGGCCACGGGTGTGCCCGCGTACTGGCGCACCGCAGTCTCGCCCACGAGGCGCGCAAATGCGTCCTCTCCGGTCACCTGCTGGCCGGCCTCAAAGAGCGCAACCGCCTCATCCCGGGAGACCCAGTTTGAGTACTCCTCCAGGTACTCACGGGTGTGCTCGGTATTGGCGAGCACGAGCAGGCGCAACACCGCGGGCGCGCCGCCCTGGCTGCGCACACGGCCAATGATTCCCGCGGTCAAGCTGCACGCAAAATGCCGCTGGCTGGCGGCAATCGGGGAGCGAGCATCCGTGCTCATGGCGCCTGAATCGGGTGGGCCGACGGTTTCCTTTAGTTCGCGGGTCGATTCTGCTCAACCGTCGCAGCGCAAGGCACGTCTGCTGACGCTAGCGGCGCCACTTGATCGTGCAGCCCACGGGCGCCGTCTCGGCGGGCTCCGGGTTGCGACCCGCGAGCACAGCGTCCAGCGCCGACCTCAGCCACGCGGCGTTCAGGCTCGGGTTGTCCTGATCGGCATCTACAGCGCCCCGGTAACGCACGACCCGGTCAGGGTCCAGCACGAACACATCCGGCGTGGTCTTGGCGTCGTACGCGTGGGCGACCTGCTGGGATGCGTCGCTGAGATAGGGGACGCCTTCGAAGTCACCGCTCTGCACGCGTGCACGCATCGCCTCCAGCGAGTCATCCGGGTAGCGAGCGGCGTCGTTTGAGTTGATTGCCAGCACGCGCACGCCGCGGTCTGCGTAGTCGCCGGCCACCGCGACGATCCGCGCGTGCCACGCGAGCGCATACGGGCAGTGGTTGCAGGTGAACACCACCACCGTCGCCGCGCCTCCACCGGGTTCGTGGACGGTGCCCTCCGTGTCGGGCAGGGAAAAATCGGGGGCGGTGCGCCCAACCGCGGGGGCGGCATCTTCGATCGTGGCCATCTTGTCTCCTAGCTTCGTGAGGTCCCTGGCTGCGCTGCGCCAGTCGCCGCTGCCAGCGCGGCCATCAGCGCATCATGCACGTCGGCTGGGTCGGGCGTGGGGGAGACGCGCCCGTCGCGGCGGTGGTACACGCGGCATGTCAACGCCGCCGGCCGATCTGCGGGATCGACGACGTCGGCGCCGTTGACGCGAATCGTGGGCGAGCCCACGAAGCGCTCGGACTCGGCCTCGGATTCGGAGCCGATCTCACGGATCTCCACTCGATCCGGATCGAGCCCGAGCAGCGCCATCCGCGTGCGCAGGTCCGCTAGCGCTTGGGGATGCGATGGGCAGCCGGCCCAGAACAACAACTCGACGCGCACCACCTCAGGCTAGCCACCAACGCGACTTCCGCGACGCGTTGCAGGAGAGCGCCGGCACAGAAGGTCTACGCTGCCTGCTGTGCGTCACGCCTTCGGTCGTGTCTTTGCCCGCAAGCCACCGGTTTGGCGCGCCGGGCTGTTGATGGCGCCCGTGGCGGTGCTGTTGTGCGCGTTGATTGGCGACGCCATCGCGAGCTCGGGCAAGTGGATCGGACTGGCGGCGTTTCTGCTGGCCACGCTCTTGGGAGCGATGGCGGCGCGGGTTGCACGGACACGGGCGCGGGAAGCAAGCGAACGGCGGCGCGAGGCTGACCTCGCGGTGGAGATGGCGCGTCTGCTGTTGCGGGGCGGCAGCCTCGGCGAGTCGCTCCCGGTCGCCGGCGCACGCCTGGCGCAGGTGCTTGAACTGTCCTCGGCGGCGATCCATCTGGAGTCGGTCGCCGGTGATGAGCGCACGATTGCCTTTGAGCTGTGCGAGGGCCCGCGCCGGCTGGGCACGCTCATGATCCGCGCCGACAGCTCCCAGGCAACGGTCCGACGGTTGCAACAGCGGGTGGTCCCGGCGCTGGAGGCGCTGCTGAGCGCTGCCCTTGAGCGTGAGGCGCTTTTAGGGGAGGTGGTCGAGACGGCGGCCCTGCGCCAAGCCGACGTCGCCAAGACCGCTGTGTTGCGGGCGGTCTCGCACGACCTGCGCTCGCCGTTGACAGCGATCTCGACTGCCGGCGAGGCGCTCGCCCTCGAGGGCCTCTCGGCGCAGGGACACCGCGAGCTTGCGGCGGTGATCCTCGAGGAGACCCGTCGCCTTGCCCGACTGGTGGAGAACCTGCTCGACGTCTCCCGCTTGGAGGCCGGCGCCGCTGCGCCCCGGCTGGAATGGACCTCTGTGGATGAGCTCATTCGCGCTGCCCTCGTGGATCTGGCTCCCAACGACGAGGGCTTCAGGCTCTCGCTTGACAGCGAGTTGCCGCTGATACGTGTCGATCCCGGACAGTTGGAGCGGGCCTTTGTCAACGTGTTGGAGAACGCCCGCAGGCACGCCGAAGGGCAGGTGGTGTCCGTGCGGGCACGCGCCGTCGGTGCCACCGCCGAAGGTGGTGACCGCAGGATCCTCGTCCGCATCGTCGACCGTGGTCCCGGCATCCGCAGCGCCGATCTGGAGCGCGTCTTTGAGCCTTTCTACCGAGCAGAACCTGCCGGGGAGCACCGCGGTTCCGGCCTCGGCCTGGCGATAGCGCGCGGTTTCACCGAGGCCAATGGTGGCACCCTGCACGTGGAGTCTTTGCCCGGGCAGGGGGCCACGTTCGTCTTTGAGCTACCCGTGCCGGCGCCCAGCCCATCGGTCCAAGACGCAAAGACCCCCAGCGCGACCAGGGACGGGGCGGCGCTATCCCCATCACCGGCGCAAACCTCCGGGACCTCGTCGTGACCGGCGAGCCCACGCGCGTCCTTGTCGTCGACGACGAGGGGCAGATCCTGCGGGCGCTGCGTGTCGTTCTGCGCGAGGCCGGCTTCGATGTCGTGCCCGCGACGACAGTGGCCGAGGCGCTTGACCGCGCCGCGGTCAGACCGCCCCAGGCCGCGATCGTGGACCTCATCCTGCCCGACGGCGACGGCATTGAAGTGACGCGCACGTTGCGGGAGTGGAGCGATATGCCCATCCTCGTGCTTTCCGCGGTGGGCGACGAGGAGCAGAAGGTCAAGGCGCTGGAGGCCGGCGCCGACGACTACATCACCAAGCCCTTCGGGGCGCGAGAGCTGGTAGCTCGTCTACAGGCCGCGCTGCGGCGAGCGGGGCGGGCGAGCGACGAGCCCGCGATCGCCGTAGACGGCCTCCGGGTCGACCTTGCCGCGCGCACCGTTCGCCGCGACGGCGAGGAGATCCATCTCACGCCGATCGAGTTCGATTTGCTACGGATGCTGGTGCGCAACCGCGGGCGTCTGCTCACGCACCGCATGCTCCTCGCCGAAGTCTGGGGACCGGAGTACGTCGACGACATTCAACCGCTGCGCACACACATCGCCCGCTTGCGAGCCAAGATTGAGCCGGGGGAGAAGGCGAAGTACATCCTCACCGACCCCGGCGTCGGCTACCGCTTCACCCAGTAACGCGGCGCCGTGGCGGCGTGCGGGCCCGTATCCGGGCTGCGCACTGCCGGGCGTCACAAAATCGTTATACGCCACGTCGGGATCGTGATGCGGCTGTGATTTGCCAGCGGCCATGATGCCCCCATGGACGCAGTGGCGGTGGTAGTGGGGATCGTGATGTTCGCAATCCTGCTCGCGTTTGTCGCGGGGATCGATCGGATATGACGGCACACGCGTTGGTGGCGTTAATGGTTCACCTTGTGCCAGTCGGTGCGGTCGCGGTCGTGTCGAGCGCACACCCGATCCTCGGTGCGTTTATCGCGCACATGAGCGGCGCTGACTTCTTCGGTCTTGTCGTGGCGGTGCTTGTGATCGCGTATCTCTTCTACGCGCTGATCCGCGGCGAGAAGCTCTGAGACGACGGATAGCCGATGACCTTCTACGGCTGGTTTACGATCGTCGCGTTTGTGGTCATTTTGACCGCACTGGCGCTGCCCCTGGGCAGTTACATGGCCAGGGTCTACACGGGAGAGCGGGTGATCCTCACTCCGATCTTTGCCACTCCCGAGCGCCTGCTCTACCGGTTTATGCGCGTCGATCCCGAGCGTGGCCAGGACTGGAAGGCATACGCCAAGAGCCTGATCATCTTCTCGCTTGCGGGCTGGCTGTTTCTGTACCTCGTCCTGCGAACGCAGGACGCTCCTTGGGTTCCTCACCTACTGAACCCACTCGGGTATCACTCGCCGCCATGGAACGTGACGTTCAACATCACCTCGTCGTTCATGACGAACACCAACTGGCAGTACTACAGCGGCGAGACCACGCTGAGCTACCTCAGTCAGATGATCGGGCTGACCGTGCAGAACTGGCTGTCTGCCGGCGTCGGCATCGTCGTTGCCGTCGCGCTCGTGCGTGGGATCGTTGGACGCAGCGGCAAGAGCATCGGCAACTTTTGGCAGGATCTTGTGCGCACGATCCTCTATGTGCTGGCACCCCTGTCGGTGTTTGTGGCGCTCGTGCTCGCCTCGCAGGGTGTGATTGCGAACTTCAGCGACTACCTGGTCGTGCACACGATCACAGGGCTGACGCAGACGGTTGCGATGGGCCCCGTTGCCCCGCAGCTGTCGATCAAGATGCTGGGCACGAACGGTGGTGGCTTCTTCAACACCAACTCGGCCCATCCATTCGAAAACCCCAGCCAGTTCACGAACTTCTTTGAGATGCTGGCGGTGCTGATCATCCCGGCGGCACTGATCTTCATGTACGGACGCATGACGGGTAACCGCCGCCAGGGCCATGCGATCTACGCAACCGTGATGATCATGTTCCTGGGTGCTGTGATCGTGGCCTACATCGCCGAGGCGCACGGATCGCCTGCACAGCATGCCGCGGGCCTGCACACGGGGGTGATCTCGGGGTCAGGCGGTGGCAACATGGAAGGCAAGGAGCAGCGCTTCGGCATTGCCGGTTCCGCGCTCTTTGACGTGATCACAACGGTCACATCGTGCGGTGCCGTCAACAGCGCAATCGAGTCCTTCACGGGCATTGGCGGAGCTGTGCCCTTCGCCAATCTCTCTGCCAGCGAGGTCATCTTCGGCGGTGTCGGGACGGGCCTGTACTCCATCCTGCTCTACGTGCTGTTGGCGGTTTTCATCGGTGGCCTGATGGTGGGACGTACGCCGGAGTGGCTGGGCAAGAAGCTTGAGGCCAGGGAGATCAAGCTCGCCGGCCTTGGCATTCTGATCACCCCCCTTGCTGCGCTGTTCTGCACGGCCTTGGCCACGGCCACCAAAGGGGGGCGTGCATCGATCGCAGAAGTGGCGCTCTCAAAGGCCGGCGGCAATACCCCGCAGGGGTTTTCAGAGACCTTCTACGCCTATCTCTCCCAGGCCAACAACAACGGCTCGGCGTTTGCCGGCTATACCGGCTTTGTTCAACCCAACGCCGGCAACCTCGGCGCTCACGGCATCACCTTCGCTGACGTGCTCGGAAGCTTCGACATGATGCTCGCGCGCTACGCCCCGATCCTGTTTGCACTCGCTGTCGCCGGCGCGCTCGCGGGCAAGAAGGTCAGTCGGGCCGGGCTTGGAACGATGCGTACGGACAACCCCACGTTCGTGATCCTGCTTATCGGCGTGATCGTGCTCGTGGGCGCGCTCACCTTTTTCCCCGCGCTGCTTCTGGGACCGATCGTTCAGGGCCTGACAGGACACCTCTACTGACATGAAAACGCTACGTGGCAAGACATGGTTCCGCGAAAGCATCACCTCGATCCTCGCGATGATCATCTTCGTGGTCCTGGGTGGGCTCCTGTACCCATTCGCCATCGAGGGCATCAGCCAGGTGGCATTCCCCGGGGATGCCAACGGTCAGCAGATTCACCTCGACGGCAAGCTCGTGGGCTCAAAGCTCATCGGCCAGCGCTTTGCCACGCCGGTGCTTGAAAGCGACGGCAAGCCCAAGGAAGTCGAAGGGGTCGTTATGACCGTACCCGACCCGCGTTACTTCCAGACCCGCCCGTCGGCGACAGAAGGCGGGTCCGACAACGCCGCGGCCAGCACCTTCTCAAACCGCGGGCCCAACAGCACACGCACCGAGGAAGCAGACGCGAAAAACATCAAGGCGTATCTGGACCTGAACATGGCACCGACCAAGCAGCCGTATGACCCGAATCTGACCGTGGCCAAGATCCCGGTCGACGCAGTCAATACGTCGGCCTCGGGCCTTGACCCGGAAATCTCACCCGCGAATGCCTGGATTCAGGCATACCGCGTCGCCGCAGTACGTCATCTGGCGCGTGCCACCGTGGACGCGCTGATCTCCAAGTACACGTCCGGGCGCGGCCTCGGCTTCTCAGGGGAACCCGGCGTCAACGTGCTCGAACTCAACCTCGCGCTGGACAGGATCGACAGCTGAGGCACGCACCATGAATGAGACCAAGGCAACATCACTGTTCGAGGGCGCCATGCTCAGGCGCGCGCTCTGGGACAGCCTGATCAAGCTCGACCCGCGCGTGCAGATCCGCAACCCCGTCATGTTCGTGGTGGAGATCGGCTCGGTGATCACGACTGCGACGTGGCTGATCCAGGTCTTCGGGGGCAAGGCGCTGGGCGGCAACGACCCAGCCTGGTACACGCTGACGATTGCGATCTGGCTGTGGCTGACCGTGATCTTTGCCAACGCCGCCGAGGCTTTCGCCGAGGGGCGCGGGCGTGCGCAGGCGGCGACGTTGCGCTCCATGCGCAAAGAGACCGTCGCGACGATGAGCGACGGCAGCACCAGGGCCGCGTCCGAATTGACCCGCGGCGACGTCGTGGTGGTCGAGGCCGGCGAGCCAATCCCCGGCGATGGCACTGTGATCGAGGGCATAGCCTCCGTTGACGAGTCCGCGATCACCGGTGAGTCTGCGCCCGTCATTCGCGAGTCCGGCGGTGACCGCAGCGCGGTCACCGGTGGCACCAAGGTCGTCTCCGACCGTCTCGTCGTGGAAATCACCCAGGAGCCCGGGCACTCGTTTCTCGATCGCATGATTGCGCTTGTCGAGGGCGCTGAGCGGCGCAAGACGCCGAACGAGATCGCGCTGAACATCCTGCTGGCCGCGCTCACCCTGATCTTCGTGATCGTGGTTGCCACGCTGCGTCCGTTCGCTCTGTTCGCGCACACGCCGATCTCCGAGACCAGTCTGATCGCGCTGCTGGTGGCACTGATCCCGACCACAATCGGGGCGCTGCTGTCGGCGATCGGCATCGCGGGCATGGACCGCCTCGTGCGCCGCAACGTGCTCGCGCTCTCCGGCCGGGCCGTCGAGGCCTCCGGTGACGTCGATGTGCTGCTCCTGGACAAGACCGGCACGATCACGATTGGGAACCGGCTGGCATCGGAATTCATCCCGATGCCCGGCGTGGCCGAGACGGAGCTCGCCGAAATCGCGCAGCTGTCATCGCTGGCCGATGAGACTCCCGAGGGCCGCTCGATCGTGGTGCTGGCGAAGCAGTACGGCATTCGCGAGCGCGAGATGTCCCAGATCGATGCCCGCTTTGTGCCATTCACCGCGCAGACGCGCATGAGCGGCGTCGACATCGACGGTCAGCAGATCCGCAAGGGCGCCGGCGATTCCGTAATCAAGTTCGCCGAAGGGGAGGGTGGGCACCCGCCGCCGGAGCTCGCCACGCAGCTCGAGCGCATCGCCCGTGAGGGTGGAACGCCCTTGGCCGTCGCCCGCGACAGCCAGATCCTGGGGGTGATCTACCTCAAGGACACGATCAAGGAGGGCATGCAGGCACGTTTTGAGCACCTGCGGGCGATGGGCATCAAGACGATCATGGTCACCGGCGACAACCGCCTCACAGCGGCCAAGATCGCCGGCGAGTCCGGCGTGGACGATTTTCTCGCCGAAGCCACCCCCGAGGCCAAGCTTGAGCTGATTCGCTCCCAGCAGCGCGAGGGCTACATGGTCGCGATGACCGGCGACGGTACCAACGACGCTCCCGCGCTGGCGCAGGCCGACGTTGGCGTCGCGATGAACACCGGCACACAGGCCGCACGCGAGGCCGGCAACATGGTCGATCTGGACTCCAACCCGACGAAGCTGATCGAGATCGTCGAGGTGGGAAAGCAGCTGCTGATCACCCGCGGGGCGCTCACGACCTTCTCGATCGCCAACGATGTCGCCAAGTACTTCGCGATCCTGCCAGCGATCTTTGTCACCGTGTGGGCCACAAGCCAGCACGGCCAGAGCCCGCTGCACGTGCTCAACATCATGAGCCTCGGCGATCCCCGCTCGGCAGTCATCTCAGCGATCGTCTTCAACGCGATCGTGATCCCGCTGCTGATTCCGCTCTCGCTGAAGGGCGTGCGCTACCGGCCCATCGGCGCCAGCGCGCTGCTGCGCCGCAATCTTTTGATCTACGGGCTCGGCGGGCTGATCGCGCCCTTCATCGGCATCAAGCTGATCGACCTCGTCGTCCACGGTCTCCTGGGGGCCTGACATGGGCTGCTGCGCCGGCGGCGCAGCCCTGTGCCGCAGGTCCCGCTAGCGCGCCGGATCGAGCTCGGGAGCGGGTCGCACCACTACTGAGCGCTCGTGATCGCGCCGGCCCCCACGAGACCGTGGCGCGGTTGAACTCCTCCAGGCACCACAATGTGCTCGTGACGTCTTCACGTGGACACCTCAAGGTCTTCCTGGGCATGGCCGCCGGAGTGGGCAAGACCTACAGGATGCTCCAGGAGGGCTACGCCGAGCTTCAGAACGGCGGTGACATGTTGATCGGGTTTCTGGAGACCCACAAGCGCGCCGACATCGAGCGTCTCGCGCGCGG
>CAJCHW010000136.1 GCA_903970125.1 Chlamydiota bacterium | reverse complement strand
GCCGGTTCCGATCCGCTACGACGGCGGCAAGACGCTCGCGGTCGTCGGGGCTAACAATAGGGCAGACGGTCTGTGCCATGCACACCGACTCGCACAACTCGCCATCGTTGTGAATCCTCTGATTCGTTCAGAGCACTAGGGGGGCAGCGCCACCCTAGAAAGGCCGCGTCGGCGGCGCATGAGGCGCGTGAGGGGGCGTTACCGGATGGCCGAGACGCCTTCGGCTCGGGGCGCTCCCGCGCCTAGCACCAGACCCGCGAGGGTCACGCTCGTCGATTGAATCGATCCCCAATTGCCAACAGTTTGGGACTGCCGCTATCGTCACGAAAATGCGAGGTGGTGAGATGGAAGGCGGTGGAGGTGGCGTCCTTGTTGTATTAATTATCATTGGGTTTTTCGTATTTCTCCTTGTGAAGAAGTCAAATAAAAATAAACCAGCTTCATCCAATAATGATCAATCTCTGGAAAGCCTGAAAAGAACCTATGGAGATGCAGAATTTGCCTCCTATGAGGAGTGTGTAAAGAATGGCCTTACGGCTCAAAGCGGCATCGTTCTCGGTCATAAAACCGACAAAATAGCGAACGGCCCAAAGAGAATAATCTACGGCGCAGACCGCCACGCGGTTCTTGTCGCGCCTTCACGATCTGGCAAAGGCACCACGGTCATAATACCGACATTGCTAAGCTATGCGGGCTCTATCGTTTGCATCGACCCCAAAGGCCAGAACGCCGCCGTGACACTTGAACGCCGTAAGGCACTCGGCAACGAAGTCATCTGCCTCAATCCCTTCGGTCTGCATCGCGCCGCGCCGTGGGCGCTGCCCATGCACCGCTTCAATCCACTCGACGCGATCAACCCCGAAAGCGACAACTTCGTCGCGGATATCTCGGCGCTGGCCGAGGCGCTTATCATCACCGAGGGCAAAGACCCGCATTGGCCGGACGCGGCGCGGGATTTCATCTCGGGTGTCCTCATGCACCTGAAAACGACGACAGGCGAAGTGGCCTCCTTGCCGCGCATGCGCGAGCTCATCACGCAGCCCGTGGACGCGCTGCAAGATTTGCTGGCGGCCATGGTGCTGTCCACGCATCCGGCGGTGCGGCAGAGGGCGGCGCGGTTCCTTGGCAACACCAGCGACGAAGCGCAAGGCGTGCTGGCAACGGCGATGACGCAAACAAGCTTCCTCGATGATCCGGCGATTTCCGCGTGCCTGTCGGGGTCGGATTTCTCGTTCGCGGACGTGAAGGCGCGGCCTTACAGTGTGTTCCTGATACTGCCGAGCCGCTATCTGGTGGCGTATCGCCGTTGGCTGCGGCTGTTGCTCGTCTCCGGCCTCGATGCGCTCATGGCAACGCCGAAGGCCGCCAGCGGCGAGGTGCTTTTCATCTTGGATGAATTCGCGAGCCTTGGGCACTTGCAGACCATCGAGAACGCCATGGGCGTGTCAGCAGGCTACGGCATCAAAATGTGGCCGATCTTGCAGGACATCAACCAAGCCAAGGCGCTCTATGGCGACCGCTGGGAAACCTTCCTCGCCAACGCGGGCGTCGTCCAGTTCTTCGCCGCGAACGACGCCACGACGGCGCAATATGTCAGTGACCGTTCCGGCACAACGTGGTCGGGGCATGAAACCAGTAATTATTCAAAGGGTGGTTCAAAAGAGGGGCGCAACTGGTCGCAAAGCACCGGAATGAATGTCCAGCAAATACCTCTCATGCGTAAAAATGATGTTTACGGACTGAGCCAGCTTGAAAGCATTGTGACGGTATCCGGCATGAAGAATATCGCGCGGGTGGGGCGACTCTCTTACTACAAAGATAAGCAGTATGACGGCCTTTATAGCCCCGACCCGTTCCATATCGTGGACGTGGCGGCGGCGCAGGTTGAACCTCCGCCATTACTGGTGGAGGCCGAAGTCTAAAGGCCGCGCCCCTTTCCTTGCTTCATGGCGCGGTGAAGTTCGATCTTGCGCCGCGCTTCCTCGGCAAGCTTCTTGACCTGCTCGGCCTTGTCGGTGGGCTGCGCCTTTCCCTGATCGCGCAACACCTCATAGGGCGGACGCGAGAGGCCACGCGGCAAGGCGTATTCCTGTTTGTTGGCCTCTTGGCGTTTCGCCTCCTGCGCAATCGCCGAGTCGTTCTGGCGCTGCGGCTGAACGGTAGGCTCTGGCCGCGTCGGCACGAGTGGGACATTGCGCCGTTGCTCGGTGCGGAGCTGCGCCGCGCGAGCCTCCTCGATCTGCCGCACGGTTTCCTTGTCCGGCTCAACGCTCGTGGCTGCCGGATTTCGGGCTATCGACTCCAAAAGTGGTTTAAGCGGCTTGCCGGTCTTGATATGGTCGGCAATCGCGCGGTCTTGACTGTTGAGGATGTGTTGTATGTCGTTCGGTCGATAGCCCTTGGCCCTCAGTTCCCCAATCTGTTTGTGCTTCGCCTGCTCCCGCTCTTCCCAATCAAAACCGTCGCCACCGTCATTGCCGGACACGGCCTTGCTCCCGCTACAACCGACGAAAGCCTAAACGATCTGCGTTAGCGATGGTGGGATTTTCACTCGCTCTTGGGCGGCGGCGGTAGCTTGGGGTCAACCCAATCTTGCGGCTTGATGATGCGAGCAACACTCTGCTCGTCCTGCACCAAATTCGGAAACACGGTGCTCTCTACCGAGCGAATACGCTCCCATATATGCTCAACAACTTCGTGAATAGTGACTTCATATAAATCCTGCACGCGCCGCAGGCTATGCAGACCTTTATTGTGATTTTCCAATCGGCTTTCGATTTTGGAAATCGCGCTCCGTAGTTTGCCAACTTCACCGCGTAATTCTTCAATTGACTTTATCACTTGCTCCAATGTTTCCATATTTTGCTCCACGTCTAAAATACGATTGCAGGATTCTATATTTTTATTTCGGCAATGACCAGCTCGACCGCATCCCGTCGCGGTCGCGCCGCCTCAACGCATCCGCTGCCGAGAAGCGCGCGGCTGACGCGCCGCCACAGCGCGACAACCCAGCTCGGGCGCGGGCTGCTCTGAGGCTCCGCATCTGTCCACCGCAAGGCTGCCTCGGCCTCCGGCGGTCTATCGCGACCGCCCGCGTCCTCGGCTGCGCTCAAGGGCGCGCCGCGCCTCCTCGGCAAGCTGGCGGATACGTTCCTCTTTCTCCTGCTGCTGCCGCATCTTCGCTTCACGCTCGGCACGATCGCGGGCCAAGCGCAATGCCTCCCGCTCCTGCGCCATCATGCCGCCGTCTGTCGTCGCCGCGGCAACGCGCGGCTCCGGCGTCGTGATGGTGGCAACAGGCGTCGGCGCGGGGATACCCACCACCTCCCCCCTCGCCTTGGTGATGGCGGCGGCGGCGAGTTCGTCCTCCCATTGGATCTGGTCGCTGGTGGGCTTCTGGCCTGCGGCGCGGTCGCGCTGCATCGCCTTGGCCTCATCGGCGCTCGGCAAGCTGGCGGCGTCCACATCGGCCATGCGCTCGCGCACGTCCTTGACCTTCACGCCCTCGATGCGCCGCGCCAGGCTGTGCACCTCGCCCGCCTGGTCGAGCACCACCAGGTCGCGCTTGTCGCCGCGCGCCAAAATCCAACCCTGCTCCGCGATGGCGGCGGCAAATGCCTTGCCGCTGTCGGTGCGGTTCCAGATTTCGGTGAGCTGTGCCTTCGCCTCCTGTGGCGTGATGCCGCTGCGCGCCGCCTGCTGCTGCTCGGCGTGGCTCGGTGTCCGCTCGGGGCGCTCGACCCCTTCCCGCTCGGCGTGTGCGCCCTGCACCCGCGCGTGTCCGAATTCCCGTTCCAGCTCCCGCGCCACGTCCTCGTGCTTGCGGTAATTGTGGTCGGCGCGGATCGCCCGCATGTGCTCCAAATCCGTGCGCGCCCATACGATGTGGACGTGCTCGCGCCCTTCCTTGCGGTGCGCCACGATCACGCGCGGCTGGCCGGTGAGGCCGAGTGCGGCTTCCAAACGATCAACCGATTGCGCCCATTGTTCCGGCGTCATCGCCTCGTCGGCGCGGGTGTTGATCGAGGCGTGATACAGCGTGCGGCTTGTCCGCAGCGCCGCGCCAAGGGCGTCCATCTCGCAGAGCGCGCCGCGCAAATCGGCGGCGGCCACGTCGCGCATATCGACAACACGGGCGCTCTCGTTCGTGTCGGTGCGCGCCAAGTGCTGCGCGAGCTGGCGCGCGCCGCCTCGGGCGCTGCCCTTAATCACCACGGCCAAGCGCCTTCATTACCGCGCCGCGCATCGCCGCGATATCCGCCCGCATGGCCGCAAGGTCATGCGCAGGCGGCAAATCGCCGGTCGTGTTGAAGGCGCGGGCAATTTGGTTGGCATTGCTCCCGAGCTTGCCCAGCTCGCCCAGCAACCGCGCCAGCTCCTCGCGTCCGGCGGGGGCGCGACGCACGGCGCGGAGTCCGGTCGAGCCAAGCGCCACGGCGCGAAGGAACGCGCCGACGCTCAAACCGGAGCGCGCAGCGGCAAGGGTCAGCGTCGCATATTCGGCGTCGTTGCATCGCACGGCGACGAATTTGCCGCGCGCGTCGGGAAGCTTCCGTTTGCCGTAGCGGCGGGGCTCGGTCGGCGGAACCAACGCCAGAACTCCTTGACGCGGGGTAGGTGCAGGAAGGGGGCAAACCCCCTTCTTGCGTCGGGGTGCAGGGGCGACAGCCGCCCTGCTCGGAAGGGATGCAACGGGAGGGCGAAGCGCCTCACTTGCCAAGGCAACATGGGAAACGCCGCCCCCCTCGGGGCGATCAGCGTTTAACATGTTATGGCTTTTGTCTCCCGTCATCAACGCCTTCCCGAAGCGGCTTTTGTTTTTTCCTCACCGAACCACCACGCACCCCTTTGCCGCCCCTGCCCTCTCCCCATGTCCTGCCCTCACGCGCTAGGATCATGCCGGAACGGTCAAAGCGCCCTCACCCATGAACAGCGAAACCGACGCGCCGCCATCCATACCGGATGCCAAACGCAAGGCCGGTCGCCCGCGTGCTTCCGGCACCGAAACCCAGCAACAGCGCATCGAGCGGCTACAGGCCGAGCTGCGCGCCGCACAGGATGCCCTCAAGCTGGCAGAGGAACGCCGCGCTTCCATCGTCGGCGCGGCGGCTGTCCGGCACGCGCGAAAGAATCCCGAATTCCGCCGCGCCCTCGCCGCTGCCCTCCGCGTCGAGGTCAAGAGCAAGGCCGATCTCGCCGCCATTGGCGATCTGCTGATTGAGCGCGAGGCCGCACTCTCCCCTGCTTCATAAGGCAGGACACGCGACGTGATGAGCGGCGGCGCACCGGTCATGCCTTCCTGTGACTGGTGAGCCATTGCTCTAAAAGCTCCTGCAAGAGATCGGACAGGTCGCGGCCTTCGTCGAGATTTCTGAGAACGCTGTCGGCGTCGCGCTGCGTCTGCTTCTTGAGGAAATGCGAGTAGAGTTTCCAATCGGGGTTGCTGCGTTTGCCGCGTGGACGGCCTCGCGTTTTCGGTGGCTTTTGCTCAATGGCGACGGGCTGCTCAACCGGCGCGCTGTTCGGCGCGGCGGTCGGCTCCGCTGTCGGTTCGCCTGCCCGCAAGCTCGCCAAGCCGCTGAATTTTCTGTCGGCCTTACCCATTGGCGATTTCCTTCCCTGCTCCGGCGTAGGCTTCCCATCCGCGCTGTGCGTTGCGGTCGTCCTTCACATCGTAAACCGCCACGCCGTCCGCATAGGCTTTGTCAAAAGCCGTCAGGCGGGGAATGTCGGCTTGAAAGACGGGGATTCCCTCCTCGATCAATTTGGCTCTGAGCCGGTCGCCGTCCGTCTTGGGTTTTGGGGGAACCATCGTGAGAAGCACCCGATAGCGGGTGAAATTCATCTTTTGCAGCTTCGCCAGAGTCTCGATGAGGCCATCAACCGCAGCTGCCTCCGGCACGGCGGGAATCACAAGCAAATCGCAGTTTTCAGCCAAGTCCTTAAGATCGTCCTCGGACGGCTCGCCCTCGGTATCGACAACGATGTGCTGAAAATTCCGCGCCTGTGTCACCATCTGGGCGTGGGTGATAACCTTAAATGGAAGCCCGTTCCCGCTGCCGTTCCGGCTCCATTTGAGCGCGCTGCGGATAGGGTCGCCGTCGATCAGCACCGTCGGGGCAAGCGTGTTCATGTAGGCGGCCAAGTGAACGGCGGTCGTGGTTTTCCCAACGCCGCCCTTGTCGCTCGTGACGGTGATTATCATGGGTTTTTGTCTATGTGCATGTGTGCCTGTGCGGATTTTCACATATGCGGAAGTTTGCACATGTGTCTATGTAGATTTTCATATATGCACAAATTCGGCTGTCTGTCTATGTGGATTTTCACATAGGCAAAAATCTGTCTATGCACATTTTCGTTTATTTGCCTGTGTGAATAGACAAAAATGTGATATTCCTATCTTGCTGAAATCATGCCCTTTGATCGACCCGCGCCGGAGGCGACGGGTTGAAGGGGCGGGACGCCCTTCGACCCGACAAACTCCGAAAGCTACGGCGCGCAAGGGGTGTCAAACGCGCCGCGCCCGTTCGCGCGGCGGCACCGGAGCCACGCGCAGCCGCGCTTGCGGCGAGCATGGCGAGGAGCCACCGTTTGACGCGCCTGAGCACCGTGGCACCGCTGCGGCTTTGTTCTGCGCTTGAGACAAGTCTCTGGACACTTGACAAAACTACTGGTAAGCAGTAGTGTATGCAGGATGATGCTTTCGAATGGGATGACACCAAGGCGGCCCGAAACTGGGATAGCCACGGTATTACCTTCGAAATGGCCCGCGAGGTGTTCAAAGATGCTTTTGCGCTTGAGTGGACGGACACCAGCCACGACGACACGGAGGAACGGTTTGTGATCCTCGGTATGGTGGAGAATCGGCTGTTGTTCGTCGCCTACACGCTGCGGGGGCCGCGCATCCGCATCATCTCGGCACGGCTGGCGGAACCCTACGAGCGGCGGAGGTATCACAATGAAAATCAAGCATGATTGGAGCCGCGTCGAGGCGATGACCGAGGAGCAGCGCCACGCGGCGGCCCTCGGCGATCCTGATGCTCAACCTTTAACGCCGGAGCGAGCGGCGGGCATGAAGCCAACGCCGCGCCTCAAGATTCTCCGTCGCGCCCTCGGCCTGACGCAGGAGGAATTCGCGACACGGTTTCAGATTCCGCTCGGCACACTGCGTGATTGGGAGCAGGGGGTAGCCGAGCCAGATCAGACCGCACGCGCCTATCTCCGTGCGATTGCTGGCGACGCGGTGGCCGTCCAGCATGCCCTAGAGCTGTCACTCCAGCCACGTTAGGCGCGCGCCTCCCCGAACCAAGCCCACATCATCTTGGCTTAAGTATCCTGCGGGGTGCGCGAGGGGTGCAAAACCCCTCGCCTTCATAACAAATTACGCGCCCTTGGGCGCGTTCCGCTTACCCACTGGCCACCGGTAGGGCACCGAGGGTGTTTCCGAGCCTCCTGAGCGCCTTTTCGAGGTCGCTATCGGGGTTGATGGCGGGTCTCACAGTTAGCTTAAGTTCTTGAATCTGTGTTTCTCTGGGATTTTCCGGGTTAGAAGACCCACGAAGATTGGGCGGGGTCGCGCAGGGCAGGGGATCGCGGAAGCTGTAAGCGTTGCTGGTGCGGATGATGCGCCAGCGCGGGGCCAGTTTGCCGAACAGGTCCAGCTCGTGGACGCGGATACGCGTGATGCGGTTCACCCATGTCAGCACGTTCGCGAATTCCAGCGCCTTGATCGCCTCATAGACGGTGTCGGGGTCACACTCCGCCCGCTTGGCAATGGTCGCGTAGCTCGGGAAGCACCGCCCGTCGCGGCTGTTGTGGAAGCCCCAGATCAGCGCCTCCAGCACCTCCATGAAGGCGCGGGTGAGCGGGCCGTGGTGCTGGCCCTTCCGCTTGTGCTTGCGGCTCCACGCCTTGGCATAGGCGACGATCCGCGTCTTGGCGTTGCGGTCAAGGGCAAACCCTCGCGCATCGCCAAACACCTTCTCGCGGCGGGGGCGAAGGTGATTCGGCAATTTGGCAGATATAGACATGGCTTCTCCGTTCGGGTTGCCAGCGCAACCCGCCCGAAGGGGCTAAAAATCGGCACAAAACCGCCACTTAGCGAAAACAGGGTTTTCGCTTGACTGGCGGCCTGATTTCGGGGAATCTCGTGTTTACCAGACACCGAGATTTCCCGGCCTCGGCCGGAATGCAGCCCCGCTTTCGAGCGGGGTTTTTGCTGTCTGGGGCTTCGATCTCTCCAAGCACGTTGCACGCGCCGCCTGCGAATCAGTCGGCAACTTGGAATCCTGCCGGAAAATCTGCACGTAGTCGAGAACGTCCGTGCAACTCGTTGAATTTCGCCGCGTGTGAGTCAGGGACTCGGTGCGCGCATAAACACGCGCGCGAGTCTTTCACATGCGAGAGGCTTCACGCCTCTCGCGCTCTCCGTGGGATATTTGTTCCAAGATGATGTGGATCAGGGTAAGATCAGCGCACGGAACAGGCAGGGATGCCGATGGCCGTCCAAGGTGATGGCCTCGCCGCAGCGATGCGGCGGGGCTTATCTCTATTTCTAATAACTCGTTCTCTACTTCGAGTTAATTACTGCCCTGCACTCTACGGCCCTTAGGCTTTTGTGGCCTCGGACGGGTAAAACGGCGATCCTGTAAAAGAGTATCTCCGCGCCTTGGTTTTTCGTCGGGCACCATGTAATAGAGAAAATCAGATTCACGCGCGTAAACCTGTCGCTCGGCATAAGTCACAAATGCGCCGTTCATCGCTGCTATCATCAAAGGGTTTGCGTCATGCTCGTTGTCGCTTCCTTCGAAAGAGCCAATCATCGCCAACTCGTTTGATATGGGGAAAAACAAGTCGGTGCCTCTCAAACCGAGGCCCGGCGAGTAAAATTTGCCGCGCTGCGACGGGTCTGACCACATCAGGCAGGGCGGGTGATCGCAAGTAATGAATCCCGTTGCTCCGTGTGGAGCCTTTAACAGCATCCATTTTCTGCGAAACAAAAGAGGCAGAATATCATTGAATATTTTGAGTTCTGCTCTCATGTGTTCCATCGGATGCACATCTATCTTGTAGCGGCCTTTCTGCACAAACTCCCGCATTATCTCGTAAGATACGGTCGGACCTTCTGGCACATACCCATCCCTCTGCGCGCTCTTCGCAGTGGCTTCCCACCGTTCTGGTGTGGCGGTCATTAGGTCTGCAACCATCCGCATGACGCGCTCGCGTCCGTCCCGCATTGTTTCCCGCAGCCTAGGATTCTTGATCGCCAGCAATCCCACTAGGTTAAGTAGAATGATGCGGTCGTTTTCGTTACTAATTGAGCGGGCGGCAACAATGCGGCGCAACGCTTGATCTAATTCACCCTCGAATCCGGAGAAGGCGTTTTCTAAGGCGTCCGGAGCAACACCGTCAGCGTCAATGCGGTGAAAGTCGCGTTCTGCTGCAATGTTAAGCGGGCTTGTGCGAAAGGCTCGCCGCTCCAGAGCATCGACAACATAGAGCTTGGGCTTTTCGCGATGCTGGGCGAACCCGTTCAGGTAACACTGCGGCACATAGTGATGACGGCGTGCCGTCATGCCGCCAACCTCGAAATCGTGCTGTGCGAAACATTATAGCTCCGCGCGATGTCGCGCATAGGCTCGCCCGCATTGCGGCGACGTAGGGCTTCCTTGATCTGGTGCGGCGTGAGTTTCGGCGGTCGCCCCATCTTCACGCCTCGCGCCTTGGCGCGGACGCGGCCTTCGCCCGTACGGGCGCGGATCAGCTCGCGCTCAAACTCCGCCAAGCCACCCAGCACGGTCAGCATGAGCCGTCCGTGGGCTGTCGTGGTGTCCGCCCACGTGTCGCCCAGCGAGCGGAATCCGGCCTTCCTGTCGGTGATCGCCGCGAGGGTGTTGAGCAGGTCGCGGGTCGAGCGGGCGAGGCGGTCGAGCCGCGTCACCATCAGCACATCGCCGGCGTCGAGCTGGGCGAGGGCGCGACGGAGCTGGCCGCGGTCAGTCTTGGCTCCGCTCGCCGTTTCGCGGAACACCTTTTTGCATCCGGCCTTGGTGAGCTGGCGCACTTGCGCCTCCACGCTCTGACCGTCCGTCGATACCCGTGCATAGCCAAAAATCATGCTCTACTTATGCACCTAATTTCTGCACCGGAAAAGCCGTGTGATTTCAAGGCTCCGGTTTTGGTGCATAATTCTTGATTTATGCTCTGTGTGGCCCGCACTTGCACATTGCCTTTGCAGGACCATTTTAAATAAGCTTCCCTTGTTGGCTTGTATCCTCGGCCTTCGCCTTCTTAAAGCCCGTCACTCCAGAGCCGGACGCCCCGAAGGGAATTTCTACCTTCTTGCCATCAAGAAGTTCCCGTATCGTGATTATCTGAATTTTCGGGAACTTGCCATAGCCGCTGTCATAGAAACCGGTTTTGACCGCCTCTGTTTTCATTGGCCCAGTCGGCTCGGCCAGTGTGATGAAAACGCCTATCTTCGCCTTTTCGCTGTCAACAACGTGAGCGAGGTCGCGCACCATCGCCACGTTTACATTTTCGCCGCCCTTCACTGAGAGTCCGACTCGAATCTCAAGCCGAACGAGCCAGCCGCCGTGTTAGCAGCATGACGCAAGCGGCGTAAAGGAAGGCGGTAGCGGAGGTGATGGTGGCCTCGAAATCCTTTGCCAGCCGTCGGTTGCGATTGATCCAGGCGAAGAAGCGTTCGACCGCCCAGCGGCGCGGCAGCACGTGAAAGCCCACCTGGTCGGCCAGCTTGCGGACGATCTCGACAACGATGGCGGTGGCGTTCGCGACTTTCTTGCCGGCATAGACGCTGTCGGCGAACACCTTCAGGACGAAGGGGAAACGGGCGCGCGATGCTGTCAGCACCGATGGTGCGCCGTCGCGGTCTTGGTCGCAGGCCGGCTGGACCTGCAATTCCAGGGCGCGGCCGTCTGTGTCCACCAGCGCGTGACGCTTGCGGCCCTTGACCTTCTTGGCGGCATCGAATCCGCGCGGGCCGCCGGCCTCGGTGGTCTTGACGCTTTGCGTGTCGATGACGGCGGCGCTGGGACTGGCCTCTCGGCCGGTCCGCTCGCGATCACGCATGACCAGATGGTGGTTCAGGCTCTCCCAGATTCCGTCGTCACGAAAGCGCATGAACCAGCGGTAGGTCGTCTGGTGCGGCGGAAAGTGCTCCGGCAGCATGCGCCACGGCACACCGCCGCGCAGAACGAAGAAGATCGCGTTGACCAGATCGCGCATCTCCCAGGATCGATGCCGTCCGGTCTTGGCGGGAGGCGGCAGAAGCGGCGCCAGGATCGCCCATTCCGCCTCGGTCAGGTCACTCGGATAGCGCAGGCCGTCCCGGTCATGCTCGGCCCGGGTCGCAGAGGTCCACATCGAAAAGTCCAACACAAGGTTTCCGTCAACCTCCTAGATTCGCTGCCAGATTGCGCTTTCAAGCCCTTGCAAAGGCGTTTCGAGACAGCCTCT
>CAJCHW010000135.1 GCA_903970125.1 Chlamydiota bacterium | reverse complement strand
TGGGGGGCGAGACGGCGCTGAATGGCACCGACGGTCCGGCGCCGGGCGCCGGCGACTTGGAGCCTCGCGAGACGGTCCCGCCGGCAAGGTGACCGGGCGTGCACGGACGCCAGGCGCCGCCGCACCAGGCGTCGGCTACAGACGCCGAGGTGCGTGAGCCCGGGGCGCGGGGCTCGATTTCGGTCGCGATCATCAGCTACGACGAGACGCTCCAGGAGCTCTGCGCAGCGGTGGAGGTGCTGCTCGCGCAGACGCGCGCACCCGACGAGATCCTGATCGTCGACAACGGGACGCGTTTGGGCAGCGGCCCGTTTGCCGATGCACTCACGCGCTATGAGCCGACCGCGACGGTGATTGTGCCGGAGCAGAATCTCGGTTATGTCGGCGGGGTCAACCTTGCGGCGGCGCGTGCCTGGACCGACTACCTCGTGTGCGTCAATCCCGACGCTCAGGTCGAGGCCCAATGTCTGGAGCACCTGGCTCAGGCCGCCGACTGCGATCCAAAGGTCGCGCTCGTGGGGGCACAGATCCTGCTTGCAGACGGGGTCACGCGTAACGCGGGAGACAATCCGGTGCATCCGACTGGCATCTCCACGGCCGGCGGCTACGGCGAGCCGCGAGAGCACGGCGATTGCCGCGAGGTGGCGGCTGTCTCCGGGGCATGTTGCCTGATCCGCCGTGAGGCCTTCCTCACCCTCGGCGGGTTCGTACACGAGCTCTTCATGTACTACGACGACGTCGATCTGGCTTGGCGCGCTCGGATCGCGGGCTGGCGCGTGGTCTACTGTCCCGCCGCCCTGGTCCGGCATGAGTATGAGTTCGCCCGCCGTGGCCGCAAATGGTTCTACCTGGAGCGCAACAGGCTCTTCAGCGTGCTCGCCAACTACGAAGCGCGCACGCTTGCGCTGCTGGCGCCGCTGCTGCTCGCTACCGAGCTGGGGCTGCTGCTGGTGGCAGGCGCCCAGGGATGGCTTGCCGACAAACTCCAGAGCTACCGTTCGTTGCTGTCCCTGCGGCGCACGCTGACCGTGGAGCGGCGCAAGGTGCAGCGCTCGCGCAGGCGGACCGACGGTGAGCTGATGGCGCTCTTCGACGATCGCATCGACTCGGCGCTGGTGCCCGCCGCCGGGGCTGCCCTGGCAAACGCGGTGTGCGTCCCGTATATGCGGCTGGTGCGCGCGCGCCTGCGGGGGCCCGGGAGCCCGGTAGGCCCGCAGGGGAGCAGCTAGGCGCCGAGCGCCACTGCGCGCCGGTAGGCGTCGAGGGTCTTGGTGGCCGCCTCGTACCACGTGAACATCGCAGCTCTGGCGAAACCGCGCTGTCGCAGCGAATCGCGTGCCGGTCCATCGGTGGCGGCAGAGCTGATCGTGGCGGCCATCTGCTCCACGTCCTCGGGCTCGAGCACCGCTGCACCATCGCCGCACACCTCCCCCAGGGAGCCGCTGTGGGTACTCGCCACGGGGCAGCCACAGGCCATCGCCTCGATTGGCGGCAGGCCGAAGCCCTCATACATGCTTGGGAAGACCATCGCGCGCGCGGTGCGGTAGAGCGCTGGCAGATCGTCGTCGTCCACAAAGCCGAGGTGATGCACCCGCGCGCCCAGGCCAAGCGCTTGGGCGTGGTCGATGACCTCACGCAGCCGGGGGGGCGTGGCGGCGCCGGTCAGCACCAGTCCGAGCTCTGAGTCCTCGATCAACGCCAGCGCCTCCAGCAGGCGCAAGTGGTTCTTGTGGGGATGGATGCTCGCGGGGTAGTAGACAAAGCGCTCGGGCAGTCCAAAGCGCTCGCGCAGCGTCGTGTCACGCTCACCGGGCGTGGGCGTAAAGCGGTCGTCGACGCCGTGGTAGGCCACCATGATCTGCTCAAGCGGGATCCCGAGCACCTCGGCGATCCGCGCACGCGCGTGCTCGCTGCCAGTGAGTACCACGGTGGCATGGCGTGCGGGGCGATCGTAGGTCATCGCGCGCCAGGCGCGTACGACGTCGTGGCGGCCGTGTGGAAAGACATCGCGGTGGCCAACGTCGTGCAACGACAGCACCGTAGGCCTTTTGACAGGGGGAATGCCAACGGTTAACGGGTAGTGCACCACCATTGGGTCGCTGACGAGCTGTCGGGTCAGACGGCCGGGGAAGGCCGCTGCGCCCAGCAGTGCGACGGTGCGGTGCACGGGGTTCAGCCCAACGCTGAAACCGCGCGCTCGCCGCAGCGTCACGGTCTCGGTGCCCAAACCCTCAAGCCGCGCCATTGCGTGCTCGTTACAGAGCACTTCGACGCTCAACTCATCGGGCCTCGCGCCCAGGGCGCGGACGAGATCGCGCGCATACGTGGTCGTGCCCGTCCCCTGGGGTGGGAGCGAGAGCAGGCTGATCGCGACGCGCAGGCGCGCCTCACCGCCGTCGCCCAACACATTCACCCTCTGGTCGAGGTCGAGGTCCTCGCCGCGTTGGGGCGAGCGCATCAGGAGTTGGCGACTATCTCCAGCCAGTCCAAGGGGTGCCCGCACAGACGCGAGGCTTCACTCGGCTGGACGCTGACCATTTCTGTGCGCGGGAACTGAAGCGGCTCAAGCACGACAGCGGAGAGGGTCGTGTAGTAGTTCCAGCCGCTCCCCGGCCCGAGGCTGGATCCGGGGTAGATGTATTCGAACTTGTGCACGCCCGCCTTCAGATACACCTGGGCCACGGGCGCATAGAGCCGTGACAGCGCCAGTTCGTTTTCGACTGACCCCACGCTGTGTCCGTCGATGCGCACTTCGAAGCCGCGCGCAAAGGTGCCGCCGAGGAAGAGTTCGTAGTCCTGAGAGGTGGGCACGACAATTTCGCCGGTAGCAGTTCCCGGTGTCGTCGGCGTCAGGCTCCGCGTGGCCACGGAGTGTTCCCAGGCTCCCGGCCAGCGCACTTCATCGCCCAGGACCGCGACGGGATCGGGGCGCTCGTAGGCGACGAGGTGTGCGTGCTCGAAGGCCGCCTTGCGCGCAAAGCCCAGCAGCTGTGGACAGTTCGGAATCGTGACGGCATCGTCTGCGCACAGTGGCCTGGTCGGCCCGTTCTCGGCCTCGCCGCAGTAGGGCATCGTGGTCGACTGACCGTAGGGGATGTGTTCGAGGACCTGCGTGGTGGGATCTTCGGAGCGTTGCCAGAGCTGGTAGAAGCGCCCCTGCCAGACGAGCTTGTAGATCGACGGCGGGCGGCTTTCGGCGGGCGAGCGCTGGGTGACGATCGAGCGGTACGGCAGCAGCGTCTGAATCGGGAAGGAGTCAAGGTCGGCCGCGGCCCCCTTGGTCAGCTCAACGCCTTCGCGCAATGGCAGCGTTGCCGGTCGGTAC
>CAJCHW010000134.1 GCA_903970125.1 Chlamydiota bacterium | reverse complement strand
CCCCCGCCGCGAACACACCGGGCACAGAGGCGGCGTAGGGCGTATCTGTCTTGACGTTTGCCCGCCTGTCGCGCTCGACGCCGAGCTGCTCGACGAGCGCGGCCTCCGGGCCCAGGAACCCCATTGCGAGCAACACCAACTGCGCGGGCAGTTCGCGCTCCGTGCCAGGCACGGCGGCAAACGGCGGCTCCTTCGCGGCCTGGGCGATGTGGAGCGTGCCCACGGCGCCATCGGGCCCAGCGCTCAGCGAGGTCGTGGTGACCGAGTAGTCCTGCTCGCCCAAGCCGAGCGTGCTCGCCTCCTCCATTGCGTAGGAGAGGCGGAACTTCAGCGGCCACTCCGGCCACGGCGTACGCTCGTCGGGGCGCGTAGCGGGCGGCTCCGGCAACAGCTCCAGCTGCACAATCGAGGCGGCGCCTTCGCGAACCGCATTGCCCACGCAGTCGGCGCCGGTGTCGCCGCCGCCGATCACCACGACGTGCTTGCCCGCGGCCGTGATCTTTTCCGGGGCGGTGGGCGCCGCCGTCGTTGGCGCCGGCCCGAGGTCACGGGCCACGGCACGGTTGCAGCCGTAAAGGTACTCCATCGCAAAATGCACACCGCCGAGCTCGCGGCCCGTGACGGTCAGATCGCGCGGAATGCGCGAGCCCGTTGCGAGCACGATCGCGTCGAACTCCGCGTGCAGGTCATCGGCGCTGATGTCACGTCCCACGTCAACACCACAGCGCAGCTCCACGCCCTCCTGGCAGAGCTGCTGCACCCGGCGCTCGACGATCCACTTCTCGATCTTGAAATCGGGCACCCCGAAGCGCACAAGCCCGCCGGCGGCCTCGTCACGCTCAAAGAGCACCACGCGATGGCCGGCGCGGCGCAGCTGCTGGGCGGCAGCCATGCCGGCGGGTCCCGACCCGACCACTGCGACCGACTGACCGGTCTCTTCGCGCGGGGGCTTGGGCTTGATCTGGTCATCGCCCCAGGCGCGGTCGACGATCGCCTGCTCGATCTGCTTGATCGTGACGGCATCGCCCTCGCGGATCTCAAGCACGCACGCGGCTTCGCACGGGGCCGGGCACAGGCGCCCGGTGAACTCGGGGAAGTTGTTGGTCGCATGCAGCTGCTCGATCGCCTCGTCCCAGCGCTGGCGGTAGACGAGATCGTTCCAGTCGGGAATGAGGTTGCCCAGCGGGCAACCGTTGTGGCAGAAGGGGACGCCGCATTCCATGCACCGCGCGCCCTGCTGGCGCAGCTCGCCTTCGGGCGCGGGCGCGACGAACTCGCGGTAGTCGTGCACGCGCTCGCTGGGGTCCCGGTAACGGGACCCGTGACGCTCGAGCTTCAAAAAGGCGCCGAGCTCGCCCATCAGGCGGGCTCCGCCGCGGCCGCTCCTGTCGCCACCGCTGCCGGGGCTGTGGCCGCGATTTCCTTGGCCTGCGCCAGTTCACGCAACACGCGCTTGTAGTCGTGTGGCATGACCTTCACGAACGCGCCTCGCTGCATCAGCTCCGACCACTCGTCGAGCACACGCTGGGCGACTGGAGAACCGGTCTTTTGCAGGTGCCCTTCAACGAGCTCGCGGAGCTCGGCGGCGTCGGCGTCGGCGAGCTCATCCAAGCCGACCATGCCCATGTTGCAGCGCGCGCGAAAACGGCCGTCCTCGTCGAGCACATATGCCACGCCCCCGCTCATGCCCGCAGCGAAGTTGCGCCCCGTGGGCCCGAGCACAACCACGCATCCGCCGGTCATGTACTCACACCCGTGGTCGCCTACCCCCTCGACCACGGCGCGGGCACCGGAGTTACGCACAGCGAAGCGCTCGCCCGCAAGTCCACGGAAGAACGCCTTGCCGGCCGTGGCCCCGTACAACACCGTGTTGCCCACGATCACGTTGCGCTCAGCGCTGAAATCATCGCGGACGCCATCGCGCGGGCACAGCGCGAGCACGCCACCGGAGAGCCCCTTGCCCGCGTAGTCGTTAGCGTCACCGTAGAGCGTGAATGTGACGCCCGGCGCCAGCCAGCCGCCGAAGCTCTGGCCGGCCGAGCCGTCAAAGGTCACGTCGATGGAGTCCGCCGGCAACCCCGCCGCGCCGTGGACGCGGGCTATGTGGCTGGAGAGGATGCCACCGACGCAGCGGTTGACGTTGCGTACCGGCAACCGCAGCGACAGCGAGTCGGTGGAGGGCTCCTCCGGGGAGCGGTCCCACACCTTGCGCGACTGCTCGACCAGTTCCCAATCGAGCGCGTCGTCGAGCACCGGCGGCGGCGCCTGCACGCGGTGGCGCGGGCTGCCATCTGCAAGCGGGATGTGCTTGAGAATGTGCGTGAGGTCCACCCCGCGGGCCTTCCAATGCGTGATCGCACGTTCGGAGTCGAGCAGATCGACGCGCCCTGTGGCTTCATCGAGCGAGCGCAGACCGAGCGAAGCGAGGATCTCGCGCACTTCCTCGGCAATGAAGAAGAAGAAGTTGACCACGTTCTCGGGGGTGCCCGTGAAGCGCTTGCGCAACTCGGGGTCCTGCGTGGCGATTCCCACCGGGCACGTGTTCAGATGGCACGCGCGCATCATGATGCAGCCAGTGGCGATCAGAGGGGCGGTCGAGAAGCCCATCTCGTCGGCACCCAACAGCGAGGCGATCACGACGTCGCGGCCAGTCTTCAGCTGACCGTCGGTCTGCACCACGATGCGCGACCGCAGGTCGTTGAGCAGCAGCGTCTGCTGGGTCTCGGCGAGACCGATCTCCCAGGGCACGCCGGCAGCCTGGATCGAGGAGAGCGGCGAAGCGCCCGTACCGCCGTCGTGGCCGGCGATGAGCACACGGTCGGCATTGGCCTTGGAGACGCCGGCGGCAATCGTGCCGACGCCGACCTCCGAGACCAGCTTGACCGACACCTGGGCCTGCGGGTTTGCGCAGCGCAGGTCATAGATCAGCTGCTTGAGGTCCTCGATCGAGTAGATGTCGTGGTGGGGTGGCGGCGAGATCAGGCCCACGCCGGGCATCGTGCTCCGGATCGAGCCGATGTAGGCGTCGACCTTGTGCCCCGGAAGCTGACCACCCTCACCGGGCTTTGCGCCCTGAGCCATCTTGATCTGGATCTCATCGGCGTTGACGAGGTAGTGGATCGTGACGCCGAAGCGACCGGATGCAACCTGCTTGATCGCCGAGCGCCGCCTGTCGCCGTTTGCATCCGGGACAAAGCGGGTTGGGTCCTCCCCACCCTCGCCTGTGTTGGAGCGTCCGCCCAGACGGTTCATCGCGATCGCCAGGGTCTCATGCGCCTCGCGGGAGATCGAGCCGAGACTCATCGCCCCGGTACAGAAGCGGCGCACAATCTGGCGCGCCGGCTCGACCTCCTCCAGGGGGATCGGGCGACGGCTGTCGGTACGCATGCGCAGCAGGCCACGGAGTGCGGCGTTGCGGGCGGCGTCTTCGTTGACCGCGACCGCGTACTCGTGAAAGCGGGCAAACGCCGAGCTCTGGCGCACGCCCTCAAGCGCGGCGGGGTCGCCCTCGAGCGCAGCACCGACACTGCCGTTGGCGCTGCGCACCGCGTGCTGCATCAGCGCGATCGTCTCGGGGTTCCAGATATGGCGCTCGCCGTCGCGCCGCCATGCGTACACGCCGCCAACTGGCAGCAACGCGTCATAGGAGCCACCGCTGCCCGAGGTGGCCGTTGAGCGCGCAGTGTGTGCGCGCGGCCAGGCGCGCGCGTGGCGCTCCAGCGCCTCTGTGGCAAGCACGTCCAGACCGATCCCGCCGACGCGTGACGCTGTACCCGTGAAGTGCTTGTCGATGAGCTCACGCTCAAGTCCCACGGCCTCAAAGATCTGCGCACCCGTGTAGGACTGGATCGTCGAAATGCCCATCTTTGAGATCGTCTTCAGCAGGCCCTTGCTGATCGCCTTGACCGCGTTCGCCGAGGCCTCGGCGGTCGTCAGGAAGTCGGGATTGGCGGCACGCGCGGCCAGATCGCCGTTTGCGCGGGCGCCCGCGGGAGCGCCATTGCCAGCCGGTTGCGGGGCCGCGGCGGCTGTCACCACGCCGTTTGCGCTGTTGCGGACGATGCGCCCTTCGAGTGCGAGCTCGTCGAGTGTCTCCAACATCACGTACGGATTGATCGCGCTCGCGCCGTAACCGATGAGCGTGGCGAAGTGCTGCACCTCACGCGGCTCGCCGGACTCCACGACGATACCCGCGCGCAAGCGCGTGCCCTCCCGCACGAGGTGGTGGTGCATCGAGGAGACGGCCAGCAGCGAAGGTATTGCCGCGCGTTGCGGCGACAGCTGGCGGTCGGAAAGGATGATGATGTTGGTCCCGCGAACGATCTCGTCGTGGGCCTCGGCGTGAATGCGCTCGAGTTCCTGGACCATGCCCTCGACCCCACGCTCCACCGGCCAGGTGATGTCAATCGTGTGCGCGGAGAACAGATCGTGGGCGATGTGACGCAGGGTCTCAAGCTCCCAGTTGAGCAGGATCGGGCGATCGAGCACCAGCTGATGGGCGTGCTCCGGGGTCTCGCTCAGGAGGTTGCGCTGCGATCCCACCATCGTCGCCAGGCTCATCACGATTTCCTCGCGGATGGGATCGATCGGCGGATTGGTCACCTGCGCAAAGAGCTGCTTGAAGTAGGAGAACAGCGGCGGTGACTGGTCTGAGAGCACCGCCAGCGCGACGTCGTTGCCCATCGAGCCCACAGGCTCTTCGCCGTTGCGGCCCATGGGCGCCAGCAGCACGCGCAGGTCCTCCTGGGTGTAGCCGAACGCCAGGCGTCGCTTGTGCAGGGGCGCCGAGGACAGCGTCACCTGGTCGGAGCGCTCGACACTGGAGAACGCCACCGCGCGCGAGGCGTACCACTCGCCGTAGGGCTTGCGCGTGGCCAAGCGCTGCTTGACCTCCGGGTCCTCCACGATCCGGCCCTCAACGAGATCAAGCAGGAAGAGCTTGCCCGGCTGCAACCGACCCAGCCGCACGATGTCCGAAGCCGGAACATCGAGCAGCCCGATCTCGGATCCGAGCACGACGTAGCCGTCGGAGGTCTGCACCCAGCGGCCGGGGCGCAGGCCGTTGCGATCAAGCGTGGCGCCCGCGATGCGGCCGTCGGTGAACGCCACCACAGCGGGCCCGTCCCAGGGCTCCATCAGGCACGAGTGGTAGTCGTAGAAGCCCTTCAGCTCGGGGGAGAGATCGTCGCGGTTGCGGTAGGCCTCGGGCACCATCATCATCACCGCGTGCTCCAGCGAGCGGCCCGAGAGCATCAGCAGCTCGATCACGTTGTCAAAGGTCGCCGAGTCGGAATTGCCGGGCGCGACGACGGGCAGGACCTTGTGCATGTCCTCGCCGAAGAGCTCACTGGAGAGCTCGCTCTCGCGTGCCCGCATCCAGTTGACGTTCCCCATGAGCGTGTTGAACTCGCCGTTGTGGCAGATCACGCGGTAGGGATGGGCAAGTTCCCAACTGGGAAACGTGTTGGTGGAAAAACGCGAGTGCACCAGCGCAAGCGCGCTCTTGGTGCGCTCATCGCGAAGGTCCGGGTAGAACTCGGGCAGCTGCCAGCTGATGAGCATGCCCTTGTAGTTGATCGTGCGCGAAGAGCTTGAAGCGATGTACAGCCCGCCTTCGCCCGAGCCTTCCGCGCGGGCCTCACAGACCCGGCGGATCACGTAAAGCTTGCGCTCGAAGGCGTCCTGGTCGGCGACCGCAGCGGCGCCCACGAACAGCTGGCGAATCACCGGGCGGCACGCGCCCGCGACCTTGCCCGCATGCTCGGGGCGCACGGGCACGTCGCGCCAGCCCAAGAGCCGCTGGCCCTCGGCCTCGACCGTTTCCTCGATCATCGCTTCCAGACGGCTGCGGATCGCGCTGTCGGTGGACAGGAAGCAGACGAGCACGCCGTACTGCCCAGCCGGCGGCAGTTCGAAGCCGGCGACGGCGCGCAGCAGCTCGTCAGGCATCTGCATCAAGATTCCCGCACCATCGCCCGTCGACTCGTCGGCGCCGGAGGCGCCGCGGTGCTCAAGGTTCTCGAGCGCCTGGATCGCCTTGGCCACGACATCGTGGCTGGCTCGGTTGTCCAGCCGCGCCACCATGCCCACGCCACACGCATCGTGCTCGTACCGTGGGTCATAGAGCCCGAGCGCGTGCGGCCGCGTCGCGCCAGTCGCCATATGTCCATTGGTGTTGGCAGTCATGACCGTGCGCTCAGGGTCAGTCGATCGCTGGGGAGGCGGGCAACAGACCACCTCGACCAGTTGATAACCACGCCCAAGACCACGCAAAGAGTATCAAGGCCACGGCCCAAAAACCCTCGCTAGCAGCCGAGATTTCGTGGGTGGCAGGCGGCCTGGACCCTCAGTCTCGCGCCGTCTCACCCACGCGCGAGCCCATCGTGGCGTCGAGGGTCCAACTGCATAGCGTGCCCCTGCCTGGGCACCCTGTGCAAAGACCGACGTGCGGTTGATCGCTGACGCTGTACCCGCGCGTGCCAACTTGCCGCATGCGGCTGGTCAGCTGCGCCTGCAGGACCGTCATCTCGGTGGCCTCAAAATGCGCGCTCACCCACTCGTGCGGCCGGTCCAAGAACCAGTGCACAACCTCGACGTCAGTATGACCGGCGTGCAGCGTCGCAAGCGCGTAGATCAGACGCTGGGCGCCGTACTCGCGGTCCACGAGCGCCGCCAGGTCGTCTGCCGCATTGACACGGTCGCTCTTATAGTCGACGACCAGGCAGCCGCCGCCCGGCTCGCTCACAACCGCGTCGAGGCGGCCCGTGACCAGCGTCTCGGCCGGACCGGCGACAAAGACGAACGGCACCTCGCGCCGCAGGCCCGACGCCGCCAGCCTGCCCGCCAGCTCGGTGCTGCGCGCCGCAGCCAGCAGCTCCGCGATCTGGGAGCACTCCGACGCCGGTGCCTGGACTTCGAGCTCCGCCGCGACGGCGGCCACGCGTGCGGCGTCGACCTCCGACTCACCGGCGAAGTCGAGTGTCTCCAGCAGGCGGTGCACGAGCGTGCCGCGCACGTTGCCCGCCATGCCTGCGACCCGAACCGGCGAGGGGTCGCCACCACGATCGCCTCCGTCTGCTTCGGCAAGCTCGGGCAGCTTGAGCACTCGCTGCAGGTAGTACCTGTAACCACAGCGCTCGAGCTCGCTCAGCGCCGTGTATGTGATGTCGGTCAACGGCTCCCCCGGCGAAGGCCCGGAGCACTCAGCGCTCGGGGCGTCGGCAGCTGCTGCCGGCGGCGATGCGGCGGGCGCGTCGGCGCCGCTGTCGCTCGGCTCAGGCGGTGTCCTGACTGCTTGCGGTGGCTCGGGATCGAGCGCGACCAAAGGGTTCAGCCGCAGACACAGCTCCCATCGGGTTGCCGCCACGAGCTGGGCCGCCGGCTGCGCAGGGACCGCGGTCGGGGACGCGAGGTCGGCGGCTTCGCGCGCGCCCGCGGCACGCTGCGCGATGTCGGCCACCAGCGCGGGCGCAAGCCAATTGATCGGCGCGCACCCCTCCTTGACTTCAGGCCAGCGCGTGAAGCTGGTAACGCCGCTCAGAAGCAGCCGCTCGCGGGCGCGTGTGAGGGCAACATAGAGCAGCCTGTCCTCCTCGCGTTCCTGCGCCTCGCGACGCTCCGCTGCCAGCTCATCGAAAGCAAGCGAGGGCTCGGTCTTGGCCTCGCCCAGGCGCGCCAGGCGCAGGCCGATCCGCTGGCCATCGACAAGCAGGTCGGCCAGGTCCAGGTTCGGCCGGGCACCGAGCTCGGCCACGCACACCACGTCAAACTCGAGTCCCTTGGCGCTGTGGATGGTCATCAGGCGCACCGCTTCGGACTGCTCGTCTGTCACCGGCGCGGGCGGCTCGGGCCTGGTGGCGCGGTCGCTTGCGTACCGGACGTAGTCCAGAAAGCCACGCAGGTCCGAACCCTCCTGGCGCTCGAAGTCCCGGGCCATACGCACCAGCTTGCGCACGTTGGCGACACAGCGACCGCCGTCGGCGAGCCCGATCGCCCGGCGTTCGTAGTCGCTTGCCGCGATCATGCGCTCAAGCGCACCCGCGACGCCCCGCCAGGCAACCGTGGCGCGCTCGCCTTCAAACCAGGTGCAGAAACGCTCCAGGCGCCCGCGGTCGGAGTCGGCCAGCTGCCACAGCCCCTCGGTGACTGCGTCGGTGTCCGACGCGTCATCGGCCGGCTCCGCAGCGCCGACGGCGGCTAGCCGGCACGCCGCATCCCACGCGCCCGTGCGCAAGTGACGGCTCGCATGGGAGACCAGCGCGAGGCCATCGCTTGAGAGGGCCACGAGCGGCGAGGCCAGCGTGCCGTAGAGCGCAAGCTCATCGAGCGGGTTTGCGAGCGCGCTCAGGTAGGCCACCAGGTCACACACGGGCTGCTGGTCCCAGAACCCCCCAACCTCCTGCGTCGGCACACCCTCCCCACCAAGCGCATCGGCATAGGCCTCGAGCCCGGTCCTTGAACGCAGCAAGACCACCACATCCTTGGCGCGTACCGAGCCCGTCGCCAAGAGCTCCGCGATGCGTCGTGCCAACAGCCGCGCCTCGGCGATTCGCGAGCCCGGCGCATCGTCGCCGTCGGCGGCCTGCTGGACGCCGCTGTAGTCGCGGTCGGTGACCAAAAGCTCCACCAACGGAGTGTGGTCGGTCCCCGCCTGAGCTCCATCGGCTTCATCGGCGGCAGCGGAGCGCGCGGCCACCAGCGGCACATAGCCCTCACCAAAGCGGTCGCCGAAAACCGCGTTGATCGCCTCGATCAGTTGCGGGCGCGAACGGAAATTGTGCGTCAGGGCCAGCGCGCTGCCGGTCGCCTGCAGGCGCTCGCGTCGCCCGCGAAACAGGCGCACGTCGGCGTGGCGAAAGCCGTAGATCGACTGCAGCTCGTCGCCGACGACGAAGAGATTGTCGCGTTGGAGCGCCTCGAGAAGCGCGTGCTGGCGGTGATTTACGTCCTGGACCTCGTCAACCATCAGCAGCTTCAGGCGCTCGCGCCAGCTGTCGCGGATGTGGGCGTGGTCGCTCAACAACGCGCACGCCCGCAGCTCGAGATCGTCGAAGTCAAGCGCCGCGCGGGCGGCCTTCAGCGCCTCGTAGTGGGCACCGAAGTCAACCAGCAGGCCGTCGAGCAGCGCGCACACCTCCGCCGCCTGGGCGTCGATACGCCCGGCGACTGAGCCATCGTCGGCATACGGCGCCGCCGGCAGGCGCGGCCGGCTTTGGCCACGGCTGCGCAGTTCGGCATAGGCCCCCAGCACGATCAACTCAAGCCGCCACGCTTCATAGGGGGCAAGTAGCGCCAGGCTTTCGGCGCTGCGCGCGAGCACTTGCGGCAATGCCGCGTTGAAGGCGCGTGTGCGCAGCCTCGCCGCCCGGGCGTCATCGAGCGTGGTGAAGTCCGCCGCCACGCCCGCAGCCAGCCCCTCCAAACGCAGCATGCGCGCGCAAAAGGAGTGAAAGGTGCCTACGAATGAGGCCGCGACATCGCGCGCCGCCTCACGCTCACCGAGCTCCAAGAACCGGCGCCGCAGTCGCTCGCGCAGCTCGCCTGCGGCGCGGTCGGTGAAGGTGATCGCAAGGATCTGAGCAGGTGCAACACCGTCGAGCAGCACGGCGCGCACAAAGCGCTCCACCAGGACCGCCGTCTTGCCGCTACCGGCAGCCGCGGCCAACAGCAGATCGCCGCGACGGCGCTCGACCGCCAGCTGCTGCTCAGCGGTGAGCTCGACGCTCGTTGGTAGCTCGCCGCTATCCATCCTGCCACCGGCAGATCGCTCTGTACATGCACCCCTTGCCCGACACCGGGCAGGTGTGCGGACGGCCCTCCAGCCGCCCCGCCTGCGCCAGTGATGCCGCCTCGCGCGCCTGCCCGCACGCCGCCTCGACGAGCTGCTCGAGATCCTCGCGGGCCAGGACGTCGGTGCGGACGCCCAGTGCCCTGGCCTCTTCAGCCACCGCGCCGCGGGCCCGCAGATCTGCACCGACAACGGGCTGGTAGAAGCCGCCCACGGTGTCCAGCCCCAGCAGGTCGCGGCACGCGCGCATGTACAACGCCACCTGGAAACTCTTGGCACCGAGCCACTTCGCCGCCGGCATCGAGGACGCGCGGCCACGGCGCTTGTAGTCGTAGACCACCGCCCGCCCATCATCACTCACATCGATGCGGTCTATGCGGCCCCGGATCTGCACCCCGCCGCCCAGTTGGAAGGTGGGCAGCGAGCGCTCATCGTCGCCTTCGTCAAAGCCAAAACCCAGCTCGAGATGGGTCGGCAAAAACGTGGCCGGCTGGGTTGCCATGTGCTCCATCAGGCCCTCCAGGTCGGCCTGCATGTGCCTCCGCGCAAGTGCGTGGCGAGCCGGGTCCGCGGCAAGCGGCAACTGCTCGCAGTGGCTCTGAAGCGACGCATCCACCAGCGCCATCGCTTGGCTGAGCGTCGCCGGCGTGGGCAGCGCCACCCCCGTACGCTCCTTGAGGCCGTCCAGCACGTCTTTGAGCACGGCGTGAATCACCGTGCCTGCCGCCAGCGGCTCGGCTTCGGGGTCAAGGCCGTCCGGGCGCAGCACGCGCTCGACAAACCAGCGGGCCGG
Organism: Chlamydiota bacterium; assembly: GCA_903970125.1. GTDB lineage: Bacteria > Actinomycetota > Thermoleophilia > Solirubrobacterales > Solirubrobacteraceae > Palsa-744. Next base: position 6,761 of record CAJCHW010000134.1, on the reverse strand, counting down.
ACACGCGGCATAGCTCTCAAGCGCGGATGCCGACCAGGGGCGCTCGCCGGCGAGGTCGCCCAGCAGGCGGGCGTCGCTCAGCGGTTGCAAGGGGGCCGCCAGGCGCGCGCTTCCGGCGTGGCCGGCGTCCGACGCCGCGCCGTTGCCGAGCAGTGCATCGACCGCGCCGAGGCTGCGGTGGCGGCACTCGAGCAGCGAACCGTCGAAGAGGTCGCAGACGTCGTCGACAAACAGCGATCGCGCCATCGCCTTGCCCTCGTCGTCGGCCGTGTGCCAGCTGAGCACGAGCAGCTGCTCCGGGCGCGACACGCACGCGTACAGCAGGTAGCGCTCGCGTGCCAGATGATCCCGCTGTCGGCGCAGGACCAGACCCGAAGCCTCGGCAAGGCCGCGTCGATCATGCTCGGAAAGAAACGGTGGCGCCGCGGCCCGCTTGGGAAAAACGTCCTCCTGCAAACAGCACAAAAACAGCGCCCGCACGCGCCGGGCACGCAGCGCCAGTGGATCGACCACGGCGACCGCGTCGGCCGCTGCCGGGGCCGGTGGCACCAGCGTCAGCGCCTCCAGAGCCGCCACCAGCTGCTGGGCGTGCGCCGGTTGGGCTGTCGGGGCCATGCCCCGGGCAAGCTGGGAGAGCTGGTCGAGCATCGCAGCGGCCGCATCCACCGCCCGCGCCTCGTTGCACTCGCTACCGGAAAGCTCCGGCGCTGCGCGCAAACGCGGGCGCACGAAGAGCCGCAACAGCTCGGCCTTGATGCACTCGATCAGCGCGACAGCTCCCTTGTTGGCTGCAGCCGCCACGCGATCCAGCGCCGAAAGCTGCCAGTGCCGGCTCTCCCACAGCGACCGTGCAGCCGCCACCGTGCGCACCCCCTCACGCGTGATCTGCTGCTCGAAGGCGTCGAGGAGGCGCTGGTGGCGGACCACGCCGGGCGTACGCAGCCACTGCACAAGCTCGCGCGCGTCGCCGTCTGTGAGCGCACAGCGCACGAGCGCCACCAGTCCCCTGCCCACAGCGGTCTGCGCAAACGGCAGCTGTCGCTGCTGCGCCAGCGGAATCGCAAAGCTTGCAAAGACCTCCGCCAGCGTCCCCGCGATCAGCTCCGGCGAGCGGTGCACGAGCGCTATCTCGCCGGGGGCAAAGCCGCTGTCGAGCAACGCGCGGATCTCGGCCGCCACGAGCTCAAGCTCGGCGCGCTCGCCTCCACCCTCAAGCAGCCGCACTGCGTCGCCGGGCGCGGGCATGGCGTCGCCCCCCCCAGCTGCGTCGGCCTCAAAGAGGTGGCGCTCCACGTGGCCCAGCGCCGAGCGGGCAGCTTCGGCGTAGTAGGTCGTCGCCGGCGCAACGACCACATGCTCGTCCGCCCAAGGCAAAAGCGTGCGAAACGCGCCGGCACGCTCGGCGAAGGCGACGCGTCCAGCCTCATAGGTCAGCGATACGGTCACGCGCGCACCGATCACCCCCGCGAGGGTGTCGATCGCGTCAAGCTCAAGCTCGGTGAGATCGTCAAAGCCATAAATACACACGCTTGGCCCCGGCGTGCCCCACAGCCAAGGTGACTCGCGCAGCGTGTCAAGCGCACGCGCGGCCGCAAGCTCTGAGTCCACGCAACCGAGCCCCTGCAGCGTCTGCAGGTAGCGGCCGAGAAGGTCCGCCAGCGCGCGCGTCTGCACGGCGGACGCTCGGCCCTGCTGCGCCCACGCGGCCACCGCTTGGCGCAAGCGCCCTGGCTTCACACCCAAGCTGTGAAGCTCCGCGATCAGCGCCGCCAGCTCGCGCACAAAGCTCGCGCGTGCGCGGCCGCTGGGAAGGTCGAGGTCTGAGTCGTCCAGCAGCGCCGACACGACCTGCTCGCGCGCAAGCGCCGTGATCACCTTGCCCTCTACGCGCGCGCTGCGTGCCAGTTCGGCAGCAAGCTCTGAGAAGCGGCCCACGCGCACCCCAAGTGCCGGTCCGCCCCGCGCGAGCCCCAGCCGGTGGTAGCGCACGTCGGCGGCCGTGGGCACGACCAGCCACGGCATATCGCCGGCGGCCGCCTCGCGGCGCAGCGCGCCGAAGAGATGCTCTGCCTTGCCCGCGTTGGCCGGGCCCGTAATCAGAGTGAGTGCCATCCCTGCATGCAAGCGCATGACGCGGCGGAGCGCTCCACGCGGCCTTTCAAATGCCCCCGCCCAGCCCCGATATCCGTCCGCAAACGCGCGTGGCGATCGAGTCCCGCCTCAGCACCAGCGAAACAGTCACAAAGGTGTGCGAGCACCAAAGCCGACTGACGGGATACGGGTTGCGTGGATTAGTTTCAAGACGGAAATCGAATGGCAACCAACCAGCCGACCGGCGCGGCGCTGACGCGGCCGGTCGTGGCCGTCCCGACATGCGCGCGCGCGCCGGGGGCCGGCACGTCGTCATCGGGGGCCTGCTCAATGGCGACGAGCTCTCGCGCCGCCTGGAGGCGGCGGTGGCCAAGGCCGACGAGGACCAGCGCGTGCTTGCGCTCACCTGGCTGTCGGTATTCGAGAGCGACGGTCGCGGCGGCCGGCGCTGGCCCGGCGACGACCTCCTGCACCACTGCGCCGAACGCATCTCCGCACAGCTGAGCGAAAGCGACGTACTCGCCCATCTAGGAGGGTCCGACTTCGCAGTCCTCTCCGCCTCGGTCGAGCACCACAGCGACGCTGTGCGCTTCGCCCGTGAGATGCTCAACGCCTTTCGCCGGCCCTTCATCGGCAACCGCCCCACCGACCGGGTCCGCGTGGCCATCGGCGTCGCCGTACACCCAAGCGACGGGCACCCGCCCGGCCGCTTGCTGCATGCCGCGCAGGCCGCCGCACAGCGCGCCGCCAGTGCGGTGCCCGAGCGCCGAGGGCGACTGGCGTTCAGCTCGCCGGAGCTCAACACCGAGCGCTTCCGTCACGAGCAGATTCGCACGGGTTTGGCGGATGGGCTTGCCCACGAGGAGTTTGTCCTGCACTACCAGCCGATTCTGCGCCTGCCCGGCGACGAGGTCGCTGCCGTGGAGGCGCTCATCCGCTGGCAGCATGCCGACCTCGGGCTTGTCGCGCCCAACGAGTTCATATCCGTCGCTGAGCGCAGCGGCGAGATCGTCGACATCGGCAAGTGGGTGATCGCGGAGGCGTGCAGACAAGCGCGCGTTTGGCAGCAGGCGGAACTGCCCGCGCGCATGGCCGTCAACCTCTCCCCGCGCCAGCTGCAGGAGCCGGACCTGACGGACTACGTAAGCGCCGTCCTGAATGAAACCGGGCTGCACCCCGAGCTGCTGGAGGTGGAGCTGACCGAGAGCATGCACGCTGAGCCCGAGACCGCGATCGCCGTGCTCAGGCGGTTGCACGCGCTCGGCGTGCACGTCTCGATCGACGACTTCGGCACCGGCTACTCCTCGCTGAGCTACCTTGCGCGCTTTCCCCGCGACACGCTCAAGCTCGACCGCTCCTTCATCGCCCAGACCACGCACGACAGCGAAGTCGCCGCCGTTGTCGGCAGCGTGATCCTGATGGCCCACGAGCTGGGCGTGCAGACAGTTGCCGAGGGCGTCGAGACCGAGGAGCACCTGCAGTTTCTGCTCGACCACGGCTGCGACCTTTCACAGGGTTACCTGCACAGCCCGCCGATGCCAGCGGATCAGGCCGAGGCCTGGCTACGCGCTCACGGCATCGCCGCCCGCGTCGATCACCTGGCCGTGACGCCTGTGCTCTCCGCGAGCTAGCGCAGGCCGACCCGGCCGCGCCTATGCGGCCGTGCGCGCCGCAAGCGCGCCTGCGGCAACAGCGTCCGTTACGGGCGCCCCGTCTACCTCGACCTCCTCGGGCGGCTTCGCCCCTTCTTTGGCCCAGGGCTCGTCGAACTCCACGCGCCACTTGCCGTCCTCGGTCTGGCTCAACGCCAGGCGGGCGCGAAAGCTCTTGCCGGAGCGGTTGCGAAAGCCCGTCACGGCCTGGCCGGTGTAGCCGGTCCTGATCAGTTCACGCGCGATGCTCACGGGAAGCTGCTTGCCGACCTTGCCCTTCCAGATCACGAACCCACACCCTGGATCCTCGCGAGACCAGCACGAGTAGCCCTTGCGGTTCTCGATGATGTCGCGGCCGCAGACGGGGCACGGGCCGAGGTTTGCCCGCGGGATGCGCACATCCTTGAGCTTTGAGTCGAGTTCAGCAACGGTCTGCACGGCGAAGCTTGCAATGCCGCCCATGAAGCTCGCGCGCGAGTCCTCACCCTGCTCGATCTTGCGCAGGCGGTGCTCCCACTCGCCCGTAAGGCCCGGGGAGGTGAGCGCGTGGTGGTCCAGTAGCGACACCACGTTGGTGCCCTTCTCGGTGGCCACGAGCGCGCGGCCCTCACGCTCGATGTAACCGACATCGATCAGGCGCTCGATGATCGCGGCGCGCGTGGCGGGCGTGCCGATCCCGGACTCCTTCATCGCCTCACGCAACTCCTCGTCATCGACGAGCTTGCCTGCGGTCTCCATCGCCGCCAGCAGCGACGCGTCGCTGTACCGGCGCGGCGGCTTGGTTTCCTTGCGCATGCTCTCGATCGCGCGCGTCTTGACCGGCTCGCCCTCAAGTAGACGCGGCAGCTGCTGGGGAGCGGCCTCGTCGTCGTCGGCAGCGTCGGCCGGCCGAGCGCCAACAACCGCCAGCGCGCCATCGCCGTTTGCGCTCGCGGCGAGATCATTGGATCTCGCATCGGCGCGTTCGGAGTCGGTCATCTCGCCGTAGACGCCCCTCCATCCCGCAACCACGAGCACGCGCCCACTGGTCCGGAACGTGTGGCCTGAAACGGTCGTCTCGATGCGTGTCGCCTCAAGCTCGGCGTCGGGGTGAAAGACCGCCAGAAAGCGGCGCGTGACCATGTCATAGATGCGGCGCTCGTCGGCGTCCATCTTGTCGAGGTTGTGCTCGGAGCGCGTGGGAATGATCGCGTGGTGGTCTGTGACCTTGGCGTCGTTCACCACCCGGCCCAGCGGGAGCAGGTCCAGGCCGGTGACGTACTTGGCGGCCTTTGTGTACTCGCGGTTTGCGCCCACCAGCTCTGCGATCGGCTTGACCTCGGGCACCATGTCGCCACTCAGATAACGCGAGCTTGTACGCGGATAGGTGAGCGCCTTGTGCTCCTCATAGAGCCGCTGTGCATTGGCCAGGGTGCGTTTGGCCGAGTACCCGTAGCGGGTGTTTGCCTCACGCTGAAGCGACGTCAGGTCATAGAGCAGCGGCGCTTTCTCGCGCTGATTGCGCCGGTCAACCTTGGTGATCGAGCCGTCTGCGTCGCGGCACGCGGCCACAATCTCAAGCGCCTCGCGCTCGGTGCCGATGCGCGGCCCGCGCGTCTGGCCCGCGACGGCCTGATCCGGGACGTCGTCCGCGGCGCCGGCGTCGCCCGCATCCAGATCGCCGTTGCCATCGTCTGTGGCGGCAGCGGCCGCTTGGGTCTTTGCGCCCCGCTTGGGTGGCGCGTGATAGCGGCCGACATAGACGCGCTCGCCGCTGTCGGCGCCCGTCGTGACGGCATCGGCCGGCACTGCGCCGGTGGCCGCGAAGGTCGCCTCGACCAGCCAGTAAGGCTCGGGCACAAAGGCGCGAATCTCTTCCTCGCGACGGGCGACGATCGCAAGCGTGGGGGTCTGCACGCGGCCCAGCGAGACCGCCCCGTCAAAGGAGCTGCGCAAGCGGATGGTCGCCGCACGCGTGGCGTTCATACCCACGATCCAGTCGGCCTCCGAGCGCGAACGTGCGGCCTCCTGCAGCGAAAACAGGTCGGCCGCCGGGCGCAACGCGCCAAACGCGGTCTGGATCGCGGCCTTCGTCATCGAGCTCAGCCACAACCGCCGCACAGGCTTGGTCGCCTTGGCCTGCTCGTAGAGGTACGCGAAGATCAGCTCGCCCTCGCGGCCTGCGTCGCAAGCGTTGACCACATCGTCGATGTCGTCGCGGTGGAGCTGCCGGCGAACGACCGAGAACTGCTTGCGCGAGCGCTCGTCCCGCACAACCAGCTTGAAGCGCTCGGGCACGATCGGCAGGTCCGCCATGCGCCAGCGCTTGAACTTCGGGTCATATTCTTCGGGTTCCGCCAGCTGCACGAGGTGCCCCACAGCCCAAGTGATCACGTGCTCGGGACCCTCAAGCCAGCCCTCGTGCTTGGCGAACGGTCCGGGCAGCACGCGCGCCACGTCGCGCCCCACGGAGGGCTTCTCAGCGATAACCAGTGTCCTGCCCATGCGGCGTCAGGGTAGCTAACCGGCGCAACAATGCCGGGCGCCGCGCCGCGACGACCAGCGCGGCGACCGCTGCGCGCCAGCGGTCAAGGGCCCGCGCTCAGCCGTCACAGGTGGTGGATGAGACCGGTGTCTGGGGTCCGGCCAGCAGCGCAGCGACGGTCGCGTTGGCAACGCCGTAGCCGCCGTGGGGGCCGCTACCGGTGGTACCCGCAAAGACCGTCGTCAGCACTTCGCCGTTGTTGGCGATCACGGGCCCACCGGAGTTGCCCGGCCGCACCAGCCCGCGGAGCGGCGTCAGCAGCCGCGTCACCGGCCCGTTGCCGTAGGCGTTCTGGGTGACCACGTTCTGTGTTTCGCCGATGCGCGCGGCCTGCGCGTCAAAGGGACCGTCCTCGGGATAACCCAAGAGCACCCCGGGAGAACTCGCCGGCGGGTTGGCGCGGAGATGCAGCGGCGGCCGATCGAGCGTAGGCACGCGCAGCAGCGCCAGATCGTCGGTTGCGTTGAACGCCACCACCTGGGCGGGCAGTTCCG
>CAJCHW010000133.1 GCA_903970125.1 Chlamydiota bacterium | reverse complement strand
CGGCTGGCGCAGCACATCGAGCACGCGCTCGGCAACCAGCTGAGGACCCGTACCCATCGATGCCTGCTCCAGCAGCAGCACGAACTCGTCGCCGCCGATACGGCCCACCGTATCGGTCTCTCGGGCAACGCTCGACAGACGGGAGGCGGCCTCCTTCAGAAGTTCATCGCCGGCGGCGTGGCCGAAGGTGTCATTGACGTTCTTGAACCCGTCGAGATCGACATACAACGCTGCCGCGGGGTGCTGGTGACGACGAGCTCGGGCAAGCAAAGTGTCGGCGCGATCGGCGACGAGCAATCGGTTGGGCAGCCCTGTCAGGGCGTCGTGGAGAGACAGGTGGCTGAGTTCCCGTTGAGTGCTCAGCAGGTCGCGTTGGGTCAGGAACTGGCGCGCCGTGACGAGCGTCACCAACAGCATCACGGCGAACGTCGGCGCCAGCTGGGCGACGCTGTCACCGCGCTGGACGAAGAACAGCGCGCCAAACGCGATCGCGACGGCACAATACGGCAACCCCTGAAGGTGCGGTTGCTTTGCGGCGCGGCTGAGGTCCTCCGGCGTCCTGACCGGCCGCTGTGCCGCCCCCGCGAAAGCCAGGACCGCAATCGCCACGATCGACAGCCCATCGACCATAGCGGTGGCGCGATCGGTTGAGTGTAAGACGAGGTAGCAGTGGGCGAGATTGCTCGCCACGTAGAACACCAACGCCACGGCGAGCGCTCTCATCGCTACGTACGTCGAGCGTGGCGGGCGCGCGAGCGACAGCCTGGAGACGCACAGCAGCAGCACCACGTCGCCCAAGAGATCGGGAATCAGGATAACTGACCGCAGCGTCTCAGACCCCCAGCCGGCATCTACGACTCCAAGCACTACATAGAGCGCGACTGCGGCGCCACCGACGGCAACAAGCCCCACATCGAGGTGCAGCCGCAGGCGCTCGGCTGCGGTGCGGGGTGCCCGCGGCAGGAACATCAATCCCCGCACGATCAGCGGGTAGAACGGCAGTCCGAGCAGGTCTGCGACCGCTGAATCAGGTCTGATGTGAGTGAGTTCAGACCCCGTCTGAAACACGCCTACGCTCAGGCAGGCGACTGACGCCAGTGCGACCAAACGCCAGCAGGATCTCAGCCCAGGGGAGCCGGGGCACCTTCGCGATGCAGCCCATGCCATGCCGCCGGCCACCAGACACACGCCGGAGAAGCTCAGGTAGTCCGCGAGCGCTCGGTCGCCGGGCAAGGGGTGCAACGCCCGCCAGCACCATAAGAACAGCACCAGGGCGACCATCGCCCCGGCGAGCGACATCAAGGCCACGCTTTCACTCCCAGCGCAGGCAGCGCGGAGACGATTCGACGCAGTCCTCGACTCTGCCATCACGAACCCGATGCGACGATCTGTCCGCGGCTTAGAGAGCCGACGTTCGCTGCACGCGTCGTGCCTGCGGTTGCGATGAAATCCTTGCCAAGCGCGCAGTTCTCCATGCCTGAGTATCGAACCGGTCTCCCGCCGGCTGCACCGGTCGATGAGCGTATTTGGCGCAGCCGCCGCTAGGAGACCGCGCCCGCGACCGCGCGCGGTCGCAACGGTCGCAGCCGTTTCAAGATCAACACGTCGTCGGCGTCAGCAAAGACGCCGCCGGTGGGGTCGTCGTCGCCGGAACGCCGGACGAGGTCGCGCGCGGGGTGGTAGATCTCGTAGATGACAAGCGCGCAAAGCGACCCAACCGCGAAATCGCGCACGCACACGGTGATCAGGAATGGGTTTTGGCCCCAGCCGCCTTCGTTGCCGGCCAGGTAGAAGTACATCCGCGCCACCCACAGCCAGGTGTCGATGAACATCCACACCATGAGTGGTTTCCACCGCGGCACCGCGAGCACCGCCAACGGGATCAGCCATAGCGAGTACTGCGGGCTCCAGACCTTGTTGGTTATCAAAAACGCTGCCACCACCAGCAACAGCAGCTGGGCCAGGCGAGGCCGGCGCGGCGCGGACATGGCGATGAGCACGATCGCCGCCAGGCAGATGATCAGCGAAACGGCGATGAACGCGTTGAGCTCGGTGGGGGCCGTGTGCGGCGGCAACGGACCGTCAAATCCGCCCCAGCCGGTGAACTGGGCAACCACGTTGTAGAGCGAGTCCGGGTCCGCGCCGCGCGTACTGTTCAGACGCAGGAATTCCAGCCAGCCGTGGGGGAACAGAAACACGATCGGGGCGTTGACGACCTCCCAGCTGACGATCGCAGCAAAGGTCGCTCGCAGCCCCTCCTTGAGCCTGCCAGTCCTCAGACAGAGGGCAAGGATCGGGACTAAAAACAGGATCGGGTAGAGCTTGGCCGCGGTACCGAGGCCGATCAGCGCCCCCGCGAGCGCAGCGCGCCGCCGCGACCATGCGAGTAACCCTGCTGTGGCAAGCGCCACAGCCAACGTGTCGAAGTTCGTGAACGCCTGCACGATCACGATCGGCGAAAGCGCAACGATGACGCCGTCCCAAACCCGCCGTCGCGTCATGCGCGTGACACACCACACGGTCATCAGCCAGAAGACAGACGCAAACAGCGCCATGATGTTGAAGTAGACGTTGTTGGGGATCGATCGAGGCAGATAGATAAACGCCTTGGAAACCGACTCGTACCCGTGTGTGAGCTCGGCACCGACCCACATGTACATCCCAGTCAGCACCGGGTATTCCATGTAGTGCTTGTATTGCGTCGGCTTGCCCTGTTCTTCGATCCAGTAATGCTGATACGGGAACGCTTCTTCTTCAAAGCCCTCGGCGCCGTAAAGCGGAATCACATCCGAATAGCAGGCGTAGCGGAAAGGCAGGCCGTGCGCCCAGCTGGGGGTTGTGTGAAGGCACGGTGACTTCTGTACCCACGCGCCCACGAGCATGCCTGTCGCGAGCACCATGATCACCGCCACCGGCGCCCACAGGCGTCGCTGTATGCGTTTAGGGATGATCCGCTTCCAAGGTCCTGTCAACGACCTCGACAAGGGCTCTCTGGCGCGCCTCGGCGTCTCTGCATCCGGCTGGTCGGCAGCCGGATGCTCGATGTCCTGCCCCGAGTGCATGCCCGGATCCTAAACGGCTGCGGGCGCTGAGGTTTGGCGCGCCGCCGCGGTGCCGGCGCTACCGGAGCATGCATCCGCGCCACCGGTGTACCCGGCGCAAGATCCCCCAAATGGCGTATTGGGTGCGGCGCATCGCTCGTCGATGACGGGTGTGGGACATCGAAGTACCGATCCCGGGCGCCGTGGCCCGACTTGACCGCGGCGCCCGGGACAGCTTTTCAGGGTCGCCCGGGTGGACAGAATTCCCGAATGGCGCAGAACCCCCAAATGGGAACCGCGGGCGGGCGAGATTGTGTGATAACGTACATGCCTGTCGATTCGAGGGGAGTAGTCGTTGGTCACACCCCGCTTGGCAGTGACGCCCCCTTCTTCGCGCACGGGAGAGGGCTGGGAGCGCTTCTTCTGGACGCTTTTTCGGTCTTCGAGAAACCCGATAGCGCTTGTTGACGGTGAGCGCGGCTTCGTCGAGGTCAACGATGGCTTCGTCGAGCTGGCCGGCCACACGCGTGCCGAGTTGATGGCGACGTCGGTGCCGAGCATCATGCTCCCCGCCGAGCGGTCAATCTCAGCGAAGCGCTGGGAGACGCTGTTGCTTCGCGGCAACTACGCCGGGACAGCTCACATGCTCAAGGGCGACGGTTCACAGGTCGAGGTTGATTTTGCCGGCCAAGTGGCCACGATCGGTGGTCGAGAACTGGTGGTCTACGTGTTTTCCAGCAAAGGTGTGGCCTGGCCGGCGCCGGCAGCGCAGCCACCAGGCGGAGGGTCGCTTACAAACCGCGAGCGCGAGGTGATCACGCTGATCGCCCTGGGCTCAGAGACCGGCGAGATCGCCGGGCAGCTGTGTATCTCTGCGGAGACCGTCCGCAGCCACGTGCGCAACGCGATGGCCAAGCTCGGCGCTCATACCCGCGCGCAGCTGGTGGCCGAGGCGATGATCGCCGAAACCGCGCTGGATCCAACTCACTTTGGGGATATCAGCGCCGGCTTCGGCGATCTAGGCACGAGCTGAACCCGCAACGGCCGACGCGGGTTTAATCCCGCAAACAGGGGATTCGGTGTCCCATCTGAGCGGCAATACTGATGGTATGCGGTACAAAGCAAGGGTTGATCCCGCGTCTGAACCGGACTTACCCGCGAATACGGGGAGCCACCGGACGTGGGTGATGGCCGCGTGTGCTGTGCTCGTGTTCGGGTCCGCCGCGGCGCTCGCGAGCGCGGTGCTATGGCGATCGAGCGTGCGCTCCGACCAGCACGATGCTTTCCGTACGGCGGCCACCAACGTCAGCGATACCACGCAGACGCTGCTGCGCGCAGACGTTGACTTCCTGGGCACGCTCAACGCGATCTTGACGATTCAGCCACACCTGCGCCAGCAGGGCTTTGACGAGTGGTACCACGAACTTGAAGGCTCCAAGCGCCAGGTTGGAGGCCTAGGCACGACGATCATCAGCTCCGTCCCGGCCGCATCGCTTGCGGGCTTTTTGGCACGCAGGGACGCACAACCGGCTTTCCGTGCCTTGGTAGGGCCGATCGTGCCGGTCGCCGTCGCCGGGCAGTCGCGCCTGTGCCTGATCTCCGCCGCAGAGGCGATTGTCGGCGCGCTCGGTCCTACGCTCGGGCGCCAGTTCCAAGGCAATTGGTGCCAGCCGAAATCGTTGATCGGCAAGGCCCAGGGACCATTGGAGCGTCGAGCTACCGAAAGCGACTCGATGGTCGCGTTCGCTGCGCCCGTTGAAGGTCTGCACACGCTGTTTCTCGAGCACGCCTTCTACCGCCAGGGCGCGCCCGTCGCCACGGTGGCGCAGCGCATCAGCGCGGTCAACGGCTGGACGCTCGGCTCGTTTGATGTTGCAACGCTGCTTGCGGCCGCGATCGGCGACCGCTCGGGACTAGAGGTTTCGCTCTATCACGGCACTCGCGGCCAGCGGCTGACGCCCGTGGGAAGCGCGAGCGTGCGGCGCCACGCAGGCGGATACTCCTATATGGCCGTTGCCAACATCGACGGACCATGGACGGTGACCGTCGCCGGCGCCGTCGCCGCCGGCGGCCTTTCAGCCGGCACGCAGGCGTGGATCGTGGCGGTCACGGGCGTGCTCGTGAGTCTTCTCTTGGCGGCACTGTTGCTAGCGCTGGCGCGCTCGCGTGCGCGCGCGCTGACCACGGTCGAGCAAACTTCCGAGGAGCTTCGCTACCGAGAGCTGCATGACACCCTTACGGGTCTGCCCAACCGCGCGCTGGCCCTGGATCGCGCTACCAGGATGCTCGCACGCGCGCACCGCCAGAACGTCCCGGTGGCAGCGCTGGATGTGGAAATCGACGGCTTCGAGCTTGTCCACGACACCCTGGGCAGCGCCGCCGGTGACGAGCTGTTGTGCATGATCTCGGCGCGGCTTGAGGACGTCGTGCCCGACGGCGACACGGCGGCACGATTGACAGGCGCAAGGTTTCTCGTGCTTGTCGAGGGCGCCACCCTGGATGCGGCGCCTGAGCTTGTGGCTGCGCGCATGCTGGAAGTGCTGCGCCAGCCCTATGGCATGGGCGCCTTGATCGGCCGACAGCTTTCGATGAAGGCGAGCGTGGGTATCGCTCTGAGCTCGCTCGGGATGGCGCCAGGAGAGCTTCTGCACAACGCCAACCTCGCCCTGAAGGTGGCAAAGAGCAACGGCGGCAATCAGGTTGCGCTTTTTGCGTCGAGCATGCAGGACGCCTCCGATGACCGGCTCACGCTTGAGATGGACCTCGCCGAGGCGCTCGACAGGGATCAGCTGTTCCTGGTCTATCAGCCCATCTGTGACCTGCAAACGGAGGCGATCAAAGGCGTTGAGGTATTGCTGCGTTGGTGCCATCCCACCCGTGGAACGATTGGTCCCGACGAGTTCATTCCGATCGCGGAGCGCACCGGGCTGATCGTCCCGATCGGACGCTGGGTACTGGAGCAGGCCTGTCGACAGGCAGCCGCCTGGCGCAACTCAGGCCACGAGATCGGGATGGCGGTAAACGTGTCCGGGCGCCAACTCGACGACAGCGGGCTCTTGGGGGACGTGCGCAGGGCGCTGGCCGACAGCCGGCTCGAGGCGCAGGCGCTGACACTTGAGATCACCGAGACCGCGCTGATGCGCGATGGCGACGGAGCGGTCGAGCGCGTGACTCGCCTGCGGGGCCTCGGTGTGCAAATCGCAATCGACGACTTCGGCACCGGCTACAGCTCGTTGGCCTACCTCAAGCGGTTCCCTGTGGACGTGCTCAAGATCGACCGCTCCTTCGTCGGCGGCGTCGCCACGAGCAGGTCGTCGGCGGCATTGGTGCAGACGCTCTTGGCGCTCGGTCAGGCACTCGGCCTGACGATGCTCGCAGAGGGAATCGAGGATCGCGCGCAGCTGGAGGCACTGCGGCGCGAACGTTGTGACCAGGGCCAGGGCTTTCTGTTCTCTCGGCCCGTGGATGCGGCCGCCCTGGAGCGGCTGCTCGATGCGAGCCAGGAGGCGCGGCGACAGCCGAACGTGGTGGCCCTGGGGGTCTGACGCGCGTGGACCGTCGGTCGATGGTGCGCACAGGCATCCTGTAGCCATTTGCAACATTGGTCCAGATTGCGCCTGGGGGCTTGACTGGCCGATATTGGGGCGTACACTGCTTGCAGGAAGGACGGACCGCTGATTAAAGGCAAACTCGTCGTGAGGCGAGGGCGCAAAGTCAGAGATCTCCACCGGAGATAGCTCGACCGCCAGGGGCAATGCCACGGAGGGCTATCTTGTTTTCACGTTTACTTATCGGACGGGTTCGCGGGCTTCAGGACCGTCGTGATCGCGGTTATCGGAGCGCCGGCGAGCATCTCGCAGACGCCAGCGGTTTCTCACTCATAGAGATTCTCGTTGCGATCGTGATCTTCGGCATCCTCGCGGCGGTCGCGATACCCGCGCTTGCCAGTCAGCGCCAGAAGGCGGTTGATGTTCAGGCGCAGGAAATCGCTCGCAGCGCCGAGACGGCTGCCGAGACGGTCGCGGTCGACGACCATGGTGCTTACGAAAGCGTGACCACGACCGAACTGCACCGCTACGAACCGGCGATTCCGATCGCTGCGGGCGCCGGCGGCGCGTACCTGAGTACCACCACTCATGGCGAAAACGGATACTCGGTCACGGCCAGGGCGGCCAACGGCAATGAATACACGATCACCAGGGCCGGCAACGGCGAAGTTGCGCGCCAGTGCGCGAGCCCGATCCTGAAGACGAGCTGCTCGGGGGCCGAAAGGGGAAGCTGGTAACCAACGAACTTGTGGCCGGTTCTTAGTGGCGCCGGCCGCGACGGGAAGGACTGGAGGATCAGTCCTGAGTGAGAGGCTCAACGAGGCAGATCGTCAGGGGCGGGGAGGCCCCCGGGGATCCAGAAGTCTGGAGGGGACGTGGCGCAGGCCCCGACCGGTAGACCGGTCGGGGCCTGCGTTTGTTGTGGCCATGCTCGGGAGCTCGACTCGGCCGGACCACCGCTGCATGTGCTCAGAGCGCCTCACGCCACCGTGAACAGCCGGCGCGCGTTTTGGCCCGCCCGGTACGCTGTGGCGATGCTGGAGGTGGCCGCATCCTTGCCGGTGGCCGAGCGCCCGCGAACGCATGCTCCGCCACGCCCGTCACGCCGGCCAACTATCCGCCATCCGCGACGGTGGGTGTTCGGGTTCTACCTGGCGCTTGGGCTGGTGAGCATCGGCTGGTACCCGCTCAGTAACCCGACCCGCGTGTGTGCATGTTCCGTCAATACGGACCCCACGATCTTCATGTGGTCGCTGCAGTGGTGGCCGTACGCGCTGCTGCACGGCCTTGACCCGCTGTGGTCTCACTACGTGTGGGCACCAACGGGTGCCAACCTCGTACGTGCCACAACGATTCCCGCGGCCGCCCTGGCGCTCGCGCCCGCGACGGCATTGTTCGGAGTCGTGGCGTCCTACAACCTCATGCTCCTGGCCAGCCCCGTGCTGGCAGCCTTCACGGCCTACCTGCTGTGTCGGCGCATCGTCGGTCGCGAGCTGCCCGCGATCGTGGGCGGCTACCTGTTCGGCTTTGGTGCGTTCGAGTTCGCCCAGCTCGTGGCACACCCGAACATCAGCTTGATCTTCCTGATTCCCGTGATGGTGCATCTGGCGGTGAGGCGGCTTGCACGCGAGCTCTCAGCGATCCGCTACATCGCCGCGATGGCACTTGTGATCGTTGCCCAGATGGGGCTTTCCACGGAACTGCTCCTGACCTCGGCTGCGATCGGCGGGGTCGTGCTGCTGGCCGCATTTGTGCTCTCTGACCGGCCCGAACGCCTGCGTGTCGACCGCCTCCTGCTGGAGACGATCGCGGCTGGATGGTGTGCGCTCGTCGTGACAGCGCCCTTTCTCTACTACGCCGTGCTCAAGGGAGGCAGTCCGCACGAGTGGCCGCTGTCGGAAACCTACGGAATCGATCTACTCAATCCGTTCATTCCGACGCAGGTGACGTGGCTGGGCTCGAGCCCACTGCACGCGATTGGAAATACGTTCGAGATTGCCAACCCCGCCGAAGCAGGCGCCTATCTCTCCTTGCCCGTGATTGCTGCATTTGTGATCTGGGCATTGCGGACACGGCGACGTTTGCTGATGCGCCTGCTCTTGGTGGGACTGGCCGTGAGCTTTGTGGCAGGTCTTGGCTCCTACGTGCACGTCGATGGGTCTCAGGTGGCGCCCGCGCCGTTTGACCTGGTCAAGAACTTCCCCGTACTGCGGCTGCTGACACCGTCGCGGATGGCCGTTTATGTGGCGTTGGCGGTGGCAATCGGCGCGGCCGCGTGGTTGGGCGAGGCAGGCCGCGGACGGCGCCCCGGCCTGCGCTGGCTGGTCGTTGGCCTCGGCGCGATCATGATCGCGCCCAACATTGGCGGTGGGCTGTACGGCAGCTCACCGTCGAACCCCGCGTTCTTCAGGACCAGCGCGGTGCACCGTTATCTGACACCGAACGAGACTGCGCTCGTGATGCCGTTCGGCTGGAACGACAACAGCATGATGTGGCAGGCCGAGGCCGACTTCTCCTTTCGCATGCCCGAGGGTTATCTCGGGCACTTTGCGCCGGCCCAGTTTGAAGCCGAACCGGCCCTCGGCGAACTCTATTCCAACAAGGAAGTCAATCCGACAAACCTCGAGCGCTTCATAGCCGTACATGACATCAGCGACATCCTCGTCGATGAAAGCGAGGCTTCTCTGCTGAGTGGCTTTACCGCTGAGCTTTCGGCCCACGGCCTCTCATACGTGCGGGTGGGGGGCGTAGGCGTTTACCGAATCCCCTCCTCGGGGTTTCCCGTGCAGGCCATCGCACCGGCTCGGCCGGCGCCCCATTCCTCGGGCGCGTGAGCGACCGCGGCACGGTCAGTCCCCGGCTACGTCTCGGCGCACAAAGACGAGGTACGCGGCAAAGAGGGAGGGCAGCGCGTAGAGCGCACACACCCAGGCCGAGTGCGTGATAGGAGCCCAATCGGTCGGCGTGCGCATCAGACCCTGCCATGCCTGAAGCTGTTCGGTCAAGAGGTAGGGGTGAATCGATTCCAGCCCGGGGATGGCCGTGACGATGTACAGCACGATCACCACGCCGATGGCGCCTACCACCGCGGCGGCGCTGTTGCGCGTGACGGTGGACAACAGCACGCCGATGCTCGCGACCGTCAGCAGCGGGATCAGAACAAAAACGTTTGCCGCCACGATCAGCAGGAGCCCTTCCGGCGCTGAGACAACGGTGTCCGAGAGCGTGACCACGTGGTGAAAGCCCCAGGAGGCGACGCCGGCGATCGTCGCGATGGCGGCGGCGCCAAACACCGCAGTGGCCGCGTAGACCATCGCTGCGAACGTCTTGGCGGCAAAGACCTGGCCGCGATCGACCGAACGCGTGAGGATGGTCTTGAGTGTGCCGTTTGAGTCCTCGGTGGCCACGATGTCACCGGAGACCAGCGCCGCGATCAGGGGCAGCAGAAAGGCAGACTCAAACAGCAGCATCAACACCGGGGTTGCCAGACCCGACTGCGTGATCTCGGTGGCAAAGATGCCGCCGTGACGGTCGGGACCCTCGTGGAAGTTCCAGAACACCACGAAGATCAAGGGCGGTATGGCGCCAAGGGCCAGCCCCAGGTACGTCCGCTTCTGCGAGATCAGCTTGCGCAGCTCCCACCGCAGCACTGTCAGCGTCGAAGGGTGACGCCGGCGCCTGGTGCCCTGCGCCGGCGGTGCAGCGGTGGCGGCATGGCTCATTGAGTCGCCTTCGGTGTTGACGTGACATCGACGGCAGGCTGGCGGTTGCCCGTGGCGGTGCCTTCGGTCAGTTCGAAGAACAGGTCCTCCAGACTCGCCAGCGTCGGCGCCATCGTGTAGATCGCAACGCCGGCGTGGCCGAGCGCCAACGACAGCGCACCCGCGTCGGCTTCAGACGCCTGGAAGCGAAGCTCTGGGCCGGCGACCACCAGACGGTGGATCCCCGTCGCGGCGCGCGCGATATCGGCGGCGTGGAGGTCGTCACTTGTGTGAAGTCGGTAGCTCTGGCCGGAGGCCCCGCGCAGATCCGCCAACGGTCCCTCGTACACGACCTTGCCGGATCGCACAATCGCAACGCGGTCACAGATTTCCTGAACCTCGGCGAGCTGGTGGCTTGAGAGCAGGACTGTGATGCCCTCGCGCGCAAGGCGCCGGATGAGCACGCGCATGTCACGGATGCCGGCCGGGTCAAGGCCCGTGGCGGGCTCATCGAGGATCAACAGCTCGGGACCTCGCAGCAGCGCAGCCGCGATCCCCAGCCGCTGGCCCATCCCATGGGAGTAGGCGCCTGCCCGCTTCTCGGCCGCATCGGTCAGATCGACGAGCGCCAGCACTTCATCGACGCGCTCACTGCGGCCGCCGCCGTCCAGCGCGGCCATCATCTGAAGGTTCTTGCGGCCGGACAGGTAGGGATAGAAGCGCGGGGCTTCAACGAAACCGGCGACGCCGTCAAGCGCGCGGGCACCCTCGCGGATGGGGTCACGGCCGAACAGCTCGACGCGTCCTGCGGTCGGCATGATCAGGCCAAGCAGCATCCGCAGCGTCGTCGTCTTGCCCGCGCCGTTTGGCCCGAGGAAGCCGTAGACCTCGCCCGCGTTGACGTTCAGGTCGATCTGATCGACGGCGAGCAGGTCCTTGTAGCGCTTGACCAGACCCCGGGCCTTGACCGGGGGCGCTGTTAGGACCACGCTAGCCGCCTCGGGTCGGGCGCACTGCCAACTAAAGCCCTCGGGCCACGGCTTCCACAGTTGCCGGCTTGGCCGCTGCGGCAACCACGTAGCGAACGCCCGAGCGCTCGAAGCTGAGAACGGTGCCGAGCGCGGTTGCAACCTCAGCGGCGATCGTGCCGTTGATGTTGACCTTCGGCAGACCTTGCAGCGAAGACCCAGCCGACCCGCTTGTGCCTTCGGTGCTTTCGCTCACCAGCACAGCGGTGAGCCCGTGTCCGTGGGTGGTGACAGTCGGATGCTCATGCGCGGCGCTGCCATTGGCTTGCGATCGTACGCTCGGGTGTTGGGCGCCAAGCACGTCAACCTTGGCCCCCGACGGCGACGCGATTTCAAAGACCGAGCTTTCCACGGGCCCGTAGGAGACTTCGCTGGCCGCAAGTTCGATCGCGGGCGCCTGGCTCTGTGAGGAATACACCGCCGCGCGCAGCGGGACCCCGTGCACAGCATCGAAGGAGAGCTCAAGTCCGCCGAGCAGGCTTCCCGTCTGCCGGGGCGAGATCCTTACCGTGTAGGCGGCCTGACCGGCTATGTCTGTGGGCTGAGCGCCGGAAACAATGGCGCGGTGTTCGGAGTGGGCGATCGCCTTTTCGATCTGCGCCACCGTGGCCGATTCGTCGCGGCCGCCGGACGGGGTGGCGGGCACTGCTTCGGTGCCTTCGGTCCCTTCGGTGGGCGCGCCAGGCAGCGTGTAGCGGTAGACGGTGTTCGGCGCGGCGCCATAGATGGAGACGGTGTGGCCGTTGAGAATCACCTCGGTGTCGCCGCCGCCGGCCTGCAACTCCAGGCGTGCCTGGCCGCTTCTGGAGATCCACAGGCGTCCCGAGGCGCCTGTGGGCAATGCGCTGGTCGCGAGCCCGTTCGCGCCAGTTGAGCCACTGGCCAGGTTGGCGCCTTCGAGCAGGTGGTTGGTGTACTGGATCGTCGCGCTCAAGCCCATCACCGGCTGCGCAGCGAGCGCCTCGTGGATCGCCTGCGCCAACGGCTCCGACGGCGGTACCGGCCCAGCGTCCAGCGCCGATGCCACGGCGGTGGCGCCGACACCGGCGAGCACAACAGTCGCGCACAGCAACAGCAGGCGAGTCAGCGGTAGGCGGCGCAGGATGCTGGTCATGACGTCACGGGCGGCGTTGCGGCCAAAGCAGACGGCTGGTTAGAGGCTAGCGGGCAACCTTGAGCGTGCCTGAACACTGCGGCTGCTCATGAGCGCCGGTGATTCGCGCCGCTTTTTCGGATATCTTCCCGGCGGCCATGATCTACGCAGCCGCCATCATCTGGGTCCTGCTCGGGCTCGGGATCTTCATCGTGGCCGTGCGGCGCGGCCCGCGCGGTGCCGGTGAGGTGCTCGACCCCTCCTCTGGCGCAAGCCGCTGGGCGATCAACATCGTGATGCTGCTCGTGGTCGCATTCGGACTGGCCGTGCCGGCGCTGGTGCTGGCGTTCAACGGCGCCGACAAGGCAAGCGATGCGCCGGGCGGCGTCCACCTCAACGCTGAACAGCAGAAGGGCCGCCACCTGTTCGGCGACACATGCGTTTTTTGCCACACACTGAGCGCGGCAGACTCGGTCGGCCGCACCGGACCGAACCTCGACGTGCTGATCCCGACCGTAAGCTCGAACTTCGAGACCCGCAAGGCGTTCGTCGAATCAGCGATCGAATCCGGCTTCGCCGGCCACTACGGACAGATGCCGGCTGAGCTGTTCCAGGGCCCCGAAGCCAAAGAGGTGGCCAGCTTTGTGGCCGCCGTTGCCGGCCACTGACCCGGCTTCGCCGCGGCGCCACGCCAACAACCCGGAAGTTGCGGGTTAAGCGTGCGAACTTCCGTCCCCCGGCTCATTTAGCATGCCTGCAGATCACGCCAGTAACGATCGGGCACACCCAACCGATGCGCTCGGTCCCGACTCCCCAAGGCAGCACAACTTTGGCTTGAACCCGTCACGCGGAACCATCAGCCGACAGCCCACTCGCCACGCGCTCGCAGGCGCCGGGGCCGGTGCTTGGTGGAACGAGATCGAGGATGTCCGCGCGCGCATCGAGCATCGGCGCGCGATCGAGCGGGTGGCGCGCCATCGTGGCGGCCTGCCACCGCGAAGGACCGTCTCGCGGCGCACGGTGACGATCACGGGCCGGACCGCCGGCGGCGGGACGGAGATGGCTTCTGACTGGGACGGGCTCGAGAGCTTCGCGGTCGCGGCCAGCTCGCTTGAGAGTTGGCCGGGGTCGGTGGATCAGACCCGCGCAGCGGTGGCAGCGCGCGAGCGTGCGCAGGCGGCCTCCGGACGGCCGCCCGGTTCCCGCACAACTGCCAGGCGCAGGCGGCAGCGCTCGCGGACGCAGTGGCTTGGCAGCAGTCCGGACAGGTTCGCCGCGTGGGCAGTTGCGCTCGGGTTCCTGCTCGTCATTGCAGCACTGCTGAGCCCACACTGAGCGGGAACCTTGGGTGCATGGCGGGTCCCCCGGTCGGATTGCGTATTGCTGGAGGCCCTGTGGACGCGGTGATCGTCTAGGGTCTGGCGAGCATGTCCGCCAAGCCGCATAGCGACGCTCCGTCCTCGGCGGCCGATGTGATGGCGCTCGTGGCCGAGCGCGACATCCGTTTCATCCGCTTCTGGTTCACGGACATCCTTGGGCACCTGAAGTCGTTTTCGATCAATGCCCAGGAACTGGAGGATGCCTTTGAGGCCGGCATGGGCTTCGACGGCTCCTCGATCACGGGCTTCAACGCGATCGAGGAGGCCGACATGGTGGCGATGCCGGACCCCAGCACCTTTGCGGTCCTGCCATGGCGCCCGGACACGCAGGGAGTGGGCAGGATGTTCTGCGACATCCTCACGCCGGAGCGAACCCCCTACGAGGGTGACCCCAGGCATGTGCTGCGGCGCGCAGTCGCGCGGGCCAACTCGCTGGGCTTTGACACGTTCAACGTCGGTCCCGAGCTCGAGTACTTCCTCTTCCGCGACAACCGCTCCACGGAGGTGCTCGACGAAGGCGGCTACTTCGACCTGACCACGCTGGATGCCGGCTCCGACGTCCGCCGCGAGACAGTGCTTGCGCTGGAGCAACTGGGCATCCACGTCGAGTACACCCACCACGAGGCGGGTCCGTCTCAGCACGAGATCGACATGCGCCACGCGGACGCGTTGAAGATGGCCGACGACTGCATGTCCTACCGCATCACCGTCAAGGAGTACGCGGTCAAGTACGGCTGGCATGCCACGTTCATGCCCAAGCCCATGTTTGGTCACAACGGCTCTGGCATGCACACCCACCAGTCGCTTTTCGTGGACGGCAAGAATGCCTTCTTTGACCCTGACGATCAGTACTTCCTCTCGGATGCGGCCAAGGCGTTCATCGCGGGACAGCTGCGCCACGCCCGCGAGATCTGCTCGATCTTCGCGCAGTGGGTCAACTCCTACAAGCGCCTGGTGCCAGGCTACGAGGCCCCGGTCTACCTGGCCTGGTCGCGGCGCAACCGTTCGGCGCTCGTGCGCGTGCCGCTCTACCACGCGGGCCGCCAGCAGGCCACTCGCGCCGAGTTGCGCTGTCCGGATCCTGCGTGCAACCCCTACCTGACCTTCGCCGCGCTGCTGCATGCGGGCCTTGAGGGGATCGAGAAGGGCTACGAGCTGCCGGAGCCAATGGAGAAGAACCTCTACCACCTCTCGGGCGAGGAACGCAAGCGGCTGGGGATCGGGCAGCTACCCGAGACGCTGGGGGAGGCGATCGAGCTGACCGCCGAATCCGAGCTTGCATTGCGCACGCTGGGCGAGCACATGTTCAACCGCTACGTCGAGATCAAGCGCCAGGAATGGGAGGAATACCGCGTCCAGGTGACGCAGTGGGAGCTCGACCGCTATCTGTCGGTGCTGTAGGCGCTGCCGGCGCCGGCCGCAAGCGGTGCCGGGAGTGGACAGGCGATCGGGCGCATTGGTGCAAGTGACCAGTGCATCGCTTGCAGCGCGTGCCCGAAGGCCGCTGGATGGCGCGGAGCGATCTCGGCCAGCAGCGCGAGCACACCCTGGGCCTGGCTGCGATAGGCATCGTTGCCGGTCAGCTCGGCCAGCCGCAAAAGGCCGAGCGCGGCGCTTGAGGGGCCTGCCGGGATGGGGCTGTCCTCAAGGTCCTTGCGACGAGCGATAAGGATTTCCGAATCGGCGGCCGTGGCGTAGAAGCCGCCGTGCTCGGGATCGCCGAAGCGGGCGATGAGCGTATCCGCGAACGTCACCGCCTCGGCCAGCCAGCGCTGCTCGCAAGTGGCTTCAAAGAGCGCGATCAACGCCTCCAGCAGGAAGGCGTGATCCTCCAGGTAGGCGTCCAGCCGCGCCTGGCCGGCGGCGAAGGACCGCTTGAGGCGCCCATCGGAGTCGCGCATCTCAGTGAGGATGAAGTCCGCGCACGCCTGGGCGGCGGCGAGGTAGCGACTCTCGCCGAGAACCGTTCCCGCGTCCGCGAGCGCGCTGATCATTAGCGCGTTCCAGCTCGCGAGGCGCTTGTCGTCCAGCGCCGGCCGGCTACGCGCCGCGCGAACCTCCAACAGGCGCGTGCGGATGCGCTCACGCTGCTTGTCCGGCGGCGCCAGGCCGGCGGCGGTGAGCACGTTCTGTCCCGCGCGCGGGTGGTGAGGATCTGAGAAGTTGCCCTCCTCGGTGGCGCCGAACCAGGCGATCGCCGCATCGGCGTCGTCTCCGAGTGCCGTGCGCAGCTCGGCGATGGTCCAGACGTAGTACGCGCCCTCGACCCCGTCTGAATCGGCGTCTGTCGCACTGTAGAAGCCACCCTCGTCGCCGCGCATCTCGCGCAGGGCCCAGTCCAGCGTGTGCCGGCAGGTCTGCTCGAGCGTGGGCTCGCGGGAGAGCTCAAACGCGTGCACGTAGGCGCGCGCGAGCAGCGCGTTGTCGTAGAGCATCTTCTCGAAGTGCGGCACCGTCCAGGTCGCGTCGACGCTGTAGCGATGGAAGCCGCCGGCGAGTTGATCGTGGATGCCACCGCCGGCGATTGCGTGCAGCGTGTCAAGGGCCATCGCGCCCTCGGGGCTGTCGGCGGTGTGCGTGTGCGCGCGCGCAAGCAGAAACTCCAGCACCGGGGTCTGCGGGAATTTGGGCGCTGCGCCGAAGCCACCGTGCTCCGGGTCGAAGTAGCTCTCGAGCGCCGACGCGGCGGCGTCGAGCGTGTCGACGGTGATCGGCTGCTGCGAAGGCGCCAGCCGGGCGCCGCCGCCAAGCTGCTCCGCGATCGCAGCGCTCGAGCCACGAATCTCGTCCGCGCGCTCGTCCCAGGCCTCGGCGATCGCGTTGAGCACCTGTGGCCACGACGGGGAGCCGTAGCGCGGCTCCGGTGGGAAGTAGGTGCCACCGTAGAACGGCGTGCCGTCGGGGGTCGCAAAGACGTGCAAGGGCCAGCCGCCGTGGCCGGTCATCGCCTGCACCGCCTCCATGTAGATGGCGTCGACGTCGGGTCGCTCCTCGCGGTCCACCTTGACGCATACGAAGCTCTCGTTCATCAGGGCCGCGATGTCGGGATCCTCGAAGGACTCGTGCTCCATCACATGGCACCAGTGACAGGCGGAATAACCGATGGACACCAGCAGCGGCCGGTCCTGTTCGCGGGCCTTGGCCAGAGCGCCCTGGCCCCAAGGCAGCCAGTCGACGGGATTGTGCTGGTGCTGGCGCAGGTACGGCGAACTCTCCTGCGCGAGCGCGTTGGGCATTGTCAGGAGGCTAGCGGCCCTGGGAGCGTGAACGCACGCCGCCCTGGCGCGCTTACCGTAAGCGGGCCAGACGGGGGTGTGGTGCGACGGGCTCGCTGGAGACCGGGCCCGGGAGCCCTTCGCCGGGCCAAGTGGCGCCAAGGGCCCGCGAAAGCACCGCGTTGGCGACCGAGACGTTGAAGCGGTGACCTCCGAGAGTGCCGCTGATGTCGTGGTTTGAGCCGATTTCAACAGTGCCGTGCGCGGCACGGGCGCCTTCCACGCGCAACGGGTGCCGCTCGAGCTTGTTCTTCTTGATCGGCAGCGTGCCCGTCAGCGCCACGCCGGGCACGAACGAGAACCGCACGAGTCGCACAGCCGAGCGGTTTACCTTGGCATAGCCCCCTCGCAGCCCGCCAAAGCGCGCGCCGCTGGGCAGCGCTTGCTCGGCCTGAAGCGTGGCGGCGACGACGAGCCTGTCAAGGTCGATCACGGTGTCAAGAACAGCGGTCACAGTGCGCCCCCGCTTGCCACCGAGGCCCGGTGTCGGCGTGATCTTGGCAAGACGTGTGGGCGTGATCGGGGTCGGCGAGAAGACGTTGCGGCTCAGCGGGCAGGGGGTCACTGGCGTGCCTGCGAAGAACTGTGCCACCGCGCCGCTGGCGCAGCCGCTCAGGTCGCTGCCAAGCACGGAGTGTCCGGTGTAGGGGACGACCTCGAGCTGTGCTCCTGGGATCGCCGCGGCAAGCGCGCGCGCATCAGCTGTCGGCGTTCTCAGATCCTGCCCTCCGGAGAGGATCAGCGTGGGCACGTGGGGCAGCTGACCTGTGGCAGGCGCAGCAGGCGAGGCGTCGGGCCAGTCGACGCAGTCAAGCACCGAGCCTGCCTTCAGGCCGACGCTTGCGCTGAAGGGATAGAAGTCCGAGCCGGGCAGGGCGTTCCAGGCGGCAATCGCTTCGCCGCGACGCGTCGCCGGTGGCGCGTCGCGCTGCCAGGGAAACAGCTGCTCTTCGCAGGTGGTGGTCCAGAACAACACTTCGTTGATCTCTTCTTCGGCCCCTTCGCTGTGGATCGGGGGGACGTTTGGGATGAAGCCCTCGGCGAGCGCGTCCAGTTGCAACAGCGGCGCCGGATCGTGGCGGAGCGCCGATTGCACAGCCGCGGGCAAAAGCGCACGCAGGGCGGGATTGAGGTCGCCCGCCTCGAGGATGTAGAGCAGTTCAGTTGCGTTCAGGGTCATCCTCTGGGAGTGGCCATAGCCGTCGGCGATGGTCCCGCGCAGAGGCCGTTTGCTCAGGCGCGCAGCGAGTCTTGCCACATCGCCGACCGGGTGGTTGGTGATCGCCCTGCATGCGTTGGCAGAGCACAGTTCGTGCAGTACGGGCGTGATTGCGGAAAACGTCGCGAGCTCAAATGGTTCCGGTCCCGTCGGCAGCACGACCGAGTCCAACACGAGTGCTTCGACGTACTGGGGGTAGCGTTCGGCGTACTCCAGCGCCACCTTGGTGCCATAGGACGTTCCGTAGAGCACAAGCTTCTGGTAGCCGAGGTCTTCGCGGATGGTCTCGATGTCCTGCACCGATTCGGCTGTCGTGAAGCCTCCTCGCTGCGGTCCGAGCTCTTCGGCACATTCGCTGAGCGCCCGCTCGAAGCCGTCGAGATTTGGGGCGTTTGACTGAAGCGCGTGGCAGCTCAGCGGGTCAGATTCGCCCGTGCCCCGCTGGTCAAAGACGATCAGGTCACGCGAGCCCAGAGCGGGGGCGATCGTTTCGGCGAGATCCGACGCAAGCGGCAGCGCCGCCTGTCCCGGACCGCCGGCCAGTCCCACAACTGCAGTGCTCGACGGGACGCCTCCGGCGAGCTTGCGCGCCACATGCAGCAGGATCGAACCAGGAAGCCCTGCGGAGCGGTCCAAGGGCACGGGCAGTGTTGTGCACCCAAACGCGCTTTGCCGCGGACAGGTGGTGAAGCTGACCGCCGGCGGCGTGGCGGCCGCAGTCGCCGCGAGCCACGCGGACATCGCGAGTCCCAGCAGCGCGCCACGGACCGCTCGGGACAGGGCACGTGTGCGCATCGGCAGAACAGTAGCCGGGCGCGCGTAGCTCGGCGCAGCTTGAGCGGGCGCGGTCGGTGGTGGCGGGCCGTGTAGCTTGTCGTCCGTGAACGCAAGGGAGATCGTGACCGCCGCTGGAGCGCCTGACGCAATCGGCCCGTACAGCCATGCAGTCAAGGCCGGCGAGCTGCTGTTCTGCTCCGGGCAGATACCGCTGGACCCCGGCACCGGCGAGCTGGTTGGGACCAGCGCTCCCGAGCAGGCCCGTCGCTGCCTGGAGAACCTGCAGGCGGTGTGTGCCGCTGCCGGCACGTCCTTGGCGCGGGCTGTGAGGGTCACCGTGTACATGACCGACCTGTCGGCGTTCGCCGAGCTCGGCGAGGTCTACGCCGGGTTCTTTGCCACCGAACCGCCGGCGCGAGTTACGGTGGGGGTGGCGGCGCTGCCAAAGGGAGCGCTCGTGGAGATAGACGCTGTGGTCGCGCTTTAGCTTTCGCGCAGGATCGCGCGCGAGACCTTGCCCGTGGCGGTCTTGGGCAGCTCGGCGACGAAGTCCACCAGCCGCGGGTACTTGTAGGGGGCGGTCAGCGCCTTGACGTGATCCTGCAGCGCCCGCGCCAGCTCGGGCGTGGGGTCCTGGCCGTCGCGCAGGACCACCACCGCGCGCACGACCGCACCGCGCTCATCGTCGGGCGCCGCGATTGCGGCCGCCTCGGCCACGGCTGGGTGTGACAGCAGCGCCGACTCGACCTCGAAGGGCCCGATCCGGTAGCCGGCCGAAATGATCACGTCGTCGGCGCGACCCTCGAAGTACAGAAAGCCGTCGTCGTCGGCCCGGACGCGGTCTCCCGTACGCCACGGCTCGCCGGCCTGCCGGTCACCTCCATCCTCACCGAGGTAGCCCAGGAAGAACGTCGGCACGGTCCCGGGATCGATCACGAGCTCGCCGTCGGCCACCGACACGCGCACTCCCGGCAGCGGGCGACCCATTGATCCCGGGCGCACCTCCTCGCCGGCCGCCATGCCCGTGATCTGACCTGTCTCGGTCTGTCCGTAGCCGTCGCGAATGGCGATGCCAGTGACCTCACGCCAGCTTTCCAGCACGGGTGCGTCGAGCGCCTCGCCTGCCGCCACCATCGCCCGCAGCGCCGGCAGCGCGCGCAGCTGCGTGCGCCTGGCCATCACGCGGTACTCCGTGGGCGCCATGCACAGCACATTGACCCGCTCGGATTGGAGCAGCTCCAGGCGCTCGGCCGGGTCAAAGCGGACGTCGTGCATCAGCGCAGCGGCGCCACACAGCCATGGGGCGATGAACGTGTTGCGCGCCGATTTGGACCAGCCGGAGCCGGCGGTGCACCAGACGACATCCTCGGGCTGCGGGCACAGCCAGTGCTGGGCCTGCAGCCGCTGACCGAAGAGATAGCGCTGCCCGTGTACCACCGCCTTGGGCTCGCCCGCAGTGCCGCTCGTGAAGGTGATCAGGGCCGGGTCCCGCGGGCCGAGCTCTGCCGCTTCGGCAACGCTGCCAGAAGCCGGCGCCGCGAACAGCGAGGCGTCGGGGACCAGCGCCACCGGGCAGCTGGGCCCGGCGCCGTCAAGCTCTGCGCGGTTGCGCTCGTCGGCAACCACGAGCGCGGGGCGGGCCACTGCCATGCGCTGAGCGAGATCCTTGGCGCGAAGCTGCTCGGTGCACGGCAGCACCACCGCGCCCAGGCGAAAGCACGCGAGCATCGTCAAGACCCACTCCGAGCGGTTGCCGATCAGCGTCATCACGACGTCGCCGCGGCGCACGCCACGCGCGGCCAAGGAGTTCGCCAGGCGCGCGGCGCCGTCGCTGATCTCGCCGAAGCTCCACGTGCGCCGATCGCCGGAGCGCGTGCGCTCGATCAGAGCCAGGCGCTGCGGGGGTAGCGCCTCGATCACGTCACGGGTGAAGTTCACGGCGGTATTCTCCTAGCGACAGGGCTGGAGTGGGCTCCAGGTCACGGCGCGCCGCCACCGGCGTGTTCCGCAGGCCCGGCGACCTGCATCTCCCAGCGAAAACCCAGACAACCAGCGGGCGCCCAAACATGGCTGTAGCAATGACTGAGTATTCCGACAAGACCGACGAGCAGAAGGCGATCACCGAAATGGTGCGCCAGTTTGCCGACGAGCAGATCCTGCCCAACGCTGAGCACTACGACCACGAGGATCTCTTCCCCGAGCCGATCGTTGAGCAGATGAAGGAGCTGGGGCTCTTCGGCGTGACCATCCCCGAGGAGTACGGGGGCATGGGGCTGGACCTGACCACCTACGCGATGATCGTCGAGGAGCTCTCGCGCGGCTGGATCTCGATTTCGGGCATCGTCAACACGCACTTCATCGGCTCCTACCTGTTGATGGCGTTCGGCTCCGACGAGCAGCGCCAGAAGTACCTGCCGCGCATGGCCACCGGCGAGATCCGCGCCGCGTTCTCACTGTCGGAGCCAGAGCTGGGTTCCGATGTGCAGGCGATCAAGACCTCCGCGGTCAAGCGCGACGACGGCGCCTGGGAGATCAACGGCCAGAAGATGTGGGTCACGAACGGTCTGATGTCCTCGCTGGTGTTCGTGCTCGTCAAAACCGACCCCACCGCCGATCCCCGCCACCGCGGCTTCACGTGCTTCATCGCGGAGAAGGAGGGCGGGGTCGAAAAGAACACGGGCCCCTACGAGGGACTCAACGTCCCGCCCAAGATCAAGAAGATGGGCTACAAGGGCGTGGAGTCCACAGAGCTTGTGTTCGACGGCTACCGCTGCCCGGGCGAGAACATCCTGGGCGGCGAAGACGCCGGACTAAACCGCGGCTTCGCCCAGATGATGGATGCGCTGGAGGTCGGGCGCGTAAACGTGGCCGCACGTGGCGTGGGCATCGCCACGCGGGCGCTCGAGCTCGCACTGCGCTACTCCCAGGAGCGCAAGACGTTCGGCAAGGCGATCGCAGAGCACCAGGCGATCCTGTTCAAGCTGGCCGACATGGCCACGCAGGTGGATGCCGCGCGCCTGCTGACACTGCGCGCGGCGCGTTTGAAGGACGCCGGCGAGCGCTCGGACCTGGAGGCCGGCATGGCCAAGCTGTTCGCGTCAGAGGCCGGGCGCTTCTGTGTCGAGGAATGCTTCCGTATCCACGGCGGCTACGGCTACTCCAAGGAGTACGAGATCGAGCGGCTCTATCGTGACGCGCCGCTGCTTTTGATCGGCGAGGGGACCTCGGAGATCCAACGCATGGTTATCGGGCGCAAGCTGCTGCAGCGCAACAAGGTTTGAGCTCGACCGACGCCAAGGCGCTGATCGAGACCGCCGTCAAGCGCTTCGCCGGGGAAGTCCCAGCGCTCGCGCCGGTCAAGTTGACGGTCGATGTTGAGCTGCGTGGTCGTGGTGACGTCCAGCACTTCCGGCTACAGCTGCCCGAGATCAAGGTCACGAAGGACCATGACCCCACTGCGCGCGTGCACCTGAGCATGCGCCGTGAGTTCTTCAACGTGATGGCCTCCGAGGCACGCGTGGTGGACTGGATCGAAGCGTTCACCTATGGCAAGGCCCAGGCGTCCGGGCCCACGCAGATCCTGCAGCTGATCAGAAACGTGGTGGAGAAGCACGAGGAACGGGCGCGGCTGCGCCCAGCCCGCTCGACGCGTGCCCACGCCGACGACAGCGCCGCCGCGGACTAGTCGCGGCTAAAGCGCACGCCTGATGCCGGGGGGTGGTTCCCGCCCACGGGTGGGTGGTCGGGGCGGTTGGCCCGTGGCCGGTGGTCGGTGCCAGCCGGCGGTTGGCCTCAGCGGTAGGTGGCGAACTGCTGGGCCAAGAACGCGAGCGACAGGACCAGGAAGACGCACATCACGATGAGGGAGAGGTTTTCGCGCATGTGTCTCAGTGTCCCAACTCGAGTGCCATTCTACGTGAACGGCCTCGACGTGCCAATCACGTTGCCGCGCGCATCCAGCGCCTGCACCTCGAGCGCTCGGTATGCCCCGGCGACTGGGATGGCGGTCTCAAACCCCGACTTGGCGGCGCGCGCGACCACCGGCATGTGCTTGGCCCTTGATCCCGCGCGCACCAGCCACGAGGCCACTTGCGTGGCGCCGTTCCAGCTGGCGTAGACGGTGGTAGCGCCGTCGTGCTCGAGCGCGACAGCCGCCGGCGGGGTCAGCGGCAGCCCGGTCCATTGATCAAGCTCGGAGCGGTAGCTCTGGTCGGGCGCCGGGAATTCGCCTTCCAAGAGCAGCTTGCCGGATTTGGTGTACTCCGAGAACCAGCGCTCTGAGCCCCAGCCGATGAAGACGTTTCCGTTTGCCAGCGGCTGGGTGTCGCCCATGTATTCGGATTCAAATGCGTCGCCGCCGGCGTACTGCGCTACCAGCGACGCCGTGTGCGTAGCCGTGTCGAGCTTCAGCACGATTCCCCGCGAAGGCGCGGTGGCGTGCACCGAGGTGCCGCCGCCGGTCAGCTGGCAGCAGTGGTCGTCGAACATCGTGACCGTGGAGTTTGGTCCGAGCGCGACGTCGTGCTGCCACTGGAATTCGGCGCCGGGTCCGAACTTGAAACTTGAGTTCCTGCCTCCCAGAGTCCACTGGATCTGACCTGTTTTGATGTTGACCAGGTACGCGCCCCAGGTGTTGCGCATCGACACCAAAAACGTGCCGTTGCCGGGCACGTCGATTGCATTGACGTGGTAGGCGTCCCAGGGAAAGCCGTTGGTGGGCACGGTGGCGTATGACTGGGTTAGGGGGATGTGTTTGAGCGCGTCCCAGGAGTACTCAAGCGCGCCTGTCTTGAGGTTGTACTCCTGCACTGCCACGTCGGTCATGGCGCCGTTGTAGGCGCCACCGTAGCTCGAGAGGTTGTGGGGGATGTCCCTGTTGGCGGTCACCCAGGCGTCGTCGCCCACGATGTCCAGCGCGTGCAAGGTGAGCTTCCAGCCTTCGGTCCCCCTGAGCCTGGCGATCGTCTGGTAGTGCTGGTTGACCACGATGTCTTCGCCACTTTCGGTGGCGCCGCTCTTGGTGACGACTCCCTGCCACCATGCGAGCACCGGCTTGCCCTCGTACGTCTGGCGGCTGAGGTTGGCGGCGACAACGTTCTTTGGCACCGGTTGGAACCAGACCGGTTGCAGCTCGTTGTCGAGAATCAGCGG
This sequence comes from Chlamydiota bacterium, assembly GCA_903970125.1. GTDB lineage: Bacteria > Actinomycetota > Thermoleophilia > Solirubrobacterales > Solirubrobacteraceae > Palsa-744. Next base: position 153 of record CAJCHW010000133.1, on the reverse strand, counting down.
GCCGCTCTGGCCGACCATCGGCGGTTCGTTCAGGTCATAGAAGCTGGTGGTCAGGATGTAGCCCGGCGCAAGCTCGGCAGCGACCGTGTGCCCTTCGGTCTTGACGACCGGCGGGTGCAGCGAAGGGGCCGAGTAGAAGCTGTAGGTGTGGCC
>CAJCHW010000132.1 GCA_903970125.1 Chlamydiota bacterium | reverse complement strand
AGCCGGTCTCCTTTAACCACTCGGACACCCCGCCGCGGACGTCGAGGATAGCGAGCACGTGGTCCGGGATGCCGCTTGCGCCGCCTGCCCAAGCGGGCTCAGACGGCCTCGCGCAGGCCCTGGGCCTCGGGCAGGCTCTCGAGCTTCTTCAGCGTGCGTGTCTCGATCTGGCGCACACGCTCGCGCGTGACGTTGAGCACTTCGCCAACCTGCTCAAGCGTCAGTCGCTCCCCGCGCAGGCCGTAGCGCAGCTCAAGCACCTCGCGCTCGCGCACTGGCAGCGATGCCAGCAGCTTGCGCAACCCCTCGCGTTGCAGTGAAAGCGATGCCCGCTCCCACAGTGGCGCTGCCCCTGGGTCGACCAGAAAGTCGCCGATGGAGACATCGTCGTCGGTGCCCATGGGACGCTCCAGCGACAGCGGCTCCTGCGTCGCATCGAGCAGTCTCCGGATCTCGCCCGGGGGTCTGCCCAGCGCTTCGCCCAGCTCCTCCTCGGTCGGCTCGCGGCCGAGGGTCTGGGTCAGCTCGCGGCGCATCGCGAGCATCTTGTTGATGCGCTCGCCCACGTGCACGGGAATGCGGATCGTGCGTCCGTGGTCGGCGATAGCCCGGCTGACCGACTGGCGAATCCACCAGGTTGCATACGTGGAGAACTTGAACCCGCGCCTGTAGTCGAACTTCTCGACCGCCCGGATCAGCCCCACCGAGCCCTCCTGGATGAGATCCAGCAGCGTCAGACCCCGGCCCGTATACGCCCTCGCGATCGAGACCACAAGGCGCAGGTTGGCTTCCACCATGTGCTCCTTGGCCGCGATGTCGCCGCGTTCGATGCGCTTGGCCAGGTCGATCTCCTCCTGTGCCGTGAGCAGGCGGACGCGTCCAATGGCGCTGAGGTATTGCCGCAGCGAGTCCGTGCCCGGCTCGCCCGCGGCCTCCGCTTGCGCGCGACGGGCCGGTCTGACCTCGCTGTTGCCCTCTCCGTCCGCCTGCCTTCTTCCCGCCCCTCTGTGGTCCAGCGCCCACGTCCCTACGTCCTCGTCACCGGCCGGCAGCGAGGCGCCCGCACCCTCCGGTGCTCCTCCAGACCCGAGTTCACTGTCGTCGTTGCCGCTTTCGGACCGGCGAAATCTGCCCTTCCTCCCGAGATGGGCAGGCTTGCCGTGATCGTCGAACTCGATCGCTGCGTCGGCGTCCAGTGCGGCTGGCGCCGCAACCTGTGCCGCAACAGCAGCAGCTTGACTTGTCTCCCTCACCGTGACCCCAAAAACAACACTCGACCCCTACAAACAATTGACCCTAAACAGCGTTGACCCAAAACAACATCAACCCCACCTAGTAGCAAGTGATACCAGATATCGATCTCGCGCAGCAGGCAGGGGCAGGCCCCGTAAGGCCCAGCTCAGCGCCGCTAAGCTAGCTGCGGCGTGTCCGTCACCTCCACCGGCACCGGCAAGGCAGCCAGCGGTCTCGCCGCGCCTGCCGGCTCACGCTTTCACACGGCGCCGGAGCCACCCCCGGCGGCGCCCCAGTCCGCGCAGGTTCTCGACGTGCAGGCCGGCCCGCCCAGCGTCCCTCTGGGGCTCTCGCGCGTCGGCGTCACAGGCGTCGAGAAGGTCATCCGCGTGCGCGAGGAGCTCTACTTCGCGCGCCTGGACTGCTTTGTCGATCTGGGGGCCGAGCAGAAGGGTGCGCACATGTCGCGCTTTGAGGAGGCCATCAACGAGATTGTCGGCGAGGTCGTGCTGAAGGAGTCCCCCTTCCGCGCCGAGACCCTCGCACAGCACATCGCCGAGCGGGTGCGTGAGCGCCAGCAGGCCGAGCGCGCCGAGGTGACGATCGCGGCCCGCTACCCGGAGCACAAGCCCGCCCCTGTCTCCGGCGTCGTCACGCAGGAGATCTACACGCTCTTGGGGCGCGCCATCGCGACGGCCGCCGGCACGCACCGCGTGGTGGGCGTGTCGGCCACGGGCATGACGGCGTGCCCGTGCGCACAGGAGCTGGTCAAGGCCCGCGCACGGGTTCGCCTCACCGACGACGGCTTCTCCGAGGACGAGACCGAGCGCATCTTCGAGGCGGTGCCCGTGGCCACGCACAACCAGCGCGGTCTGGGGACGCTGCACTTGGGCTGCCTGCACGGCTCCAACACCGAGATTGACGCCGCAGCGCTGCTTGCGATCGTCGAGGGTTCGATGTCCTCGGAGATCTACGAGCTGATGAAGCGCTCGGACGAGGTCGAGGTGGTCGAGAAGGCCCATAGGCGTCCGCGCTTTGTCGAGGACTGCGTGCGCGAGATGATCAGCGGCGTGCTCGATGCGTTCCCTGACCTCGACGGGCAGTGCTTCATCTCCGCCCGGCAGGAGAACCTCGAGACAATCCACCAGCACAACGTCGTCGCCGAGCGCCACGGCCTGCTTGCCGAGCTACGCCAAGAGGTGCTTTCGGGACGGCCGGCGCCGCGCCATACGTCACTCGATGGGTGGCTCGAAGGCGGATAAGCACACCGCGCGCGAGACCCTGGGCGTGACGGGCGCTCAGCCCTGTTGGGTATGCGGCTGCGGCGTTTGCGCCGCGTCGGCTGCATCGCGCACCGCCTGGATGTGGCGGCGCAAGCCGAAGAAATAGTCAAGGCCCGAGATCACTGTGACTGCGACCATCAGGTAGATCAGCACCGATACCCACCACGGCTGGCCTGTCACAGCGATCACCGCGAGCACCGTCACGATCTGCACGACCGTCTTGAGCTTGCCCAGGGCGCTCGCGCCGATCACCACGCCCGTGTGGCCGACGCCAATACGCAGCATCGTCACTGCCAGCTCCCGTGCGATGATCACCATCGCCACCCAGGCGGCCAGACGCTGCAACGAGACCAGCGAGATCAGCGCAGCCACGATCAGCAGCTTGTCCGCCAGCGGGTCCATGAGCTTCCCAAAGGTGGTCTCGGAGTCCTGCGCGCGCGCCAGGTAGCCGTCGAGGAAGTCGGTCACGGAGGCCAGCGCGAACACCGCCGCCGCGAGCACGTCGCCCTCCGGCGAGTTGCCCAGCAGCGAGACCACGACGACTGGCACGAGCATGATGCGCAGCATCGTGAGCACGTTGGGGAGGTTGACTGGAAACATCTCCGATGGCCTGCCAGCGGGCTCTAGTGGCTGTGAATGACGGTGTCGATCAGCCCGTATTCGACGGCCTGCTCGGACGAGAAGAAGCGATCGCGCTCCATGTCCTTGTGGACCTCCTCCTTCGTCCTGCCGGAGTGCAACGCAAACGCTTCGTCGAGGCGCTCGCGCTGTGCGAGGATCTCGCGCGCATGGATTTCCACGTCCGTGGACTGGCCCTGAAATCCCGCTGAGGGCTGGTGGATGAGCATGCGGCTGTTGGGCAGCGCCGCGCGCTTGCCCTTGGCGCCGCCGGCAAGCAGCAGGGCGCCCATCGACATCGCCAGGCCGACGCACATGGTGCAAACGTCGGGCTTGATGAACTGCATCGTGTCGTAGACCGCCAGGCCCGAGTAGACCGAGCCCCCTGGCGAGTTGATGTAGATCGACACGTCCTTGTCGGGGTCCTCGGCCTCCAGGTGCAGCAGCTGCGCCACGACCAGGTTTGCCACCTCATCGTCCACGGGCGAGCCCAGGAAGATGATGCGCTCGCTGAGCAGGCGCGAGTAGATGTCGTATTCGCGTTCGCCGCGCGCGGTGGTCTCGACGACCGTGGGTATGAGCAGGGGTATTGAGGGCACGGCTCTAGCCTACCGCCACCTTCCACGGCCCAAGCGAAAGTGCCGCGTGAAGCGGCCACTTTGTCGCCCGGCGTCAGCTGCCGGTCAACCCGCCGATGAGCGCGCCCGCGATCCCGCCGCCTGCCGCCGCCGACGCCGTGCTGCCCGCCGCACCCTCGCCCTCAATGGGCGCGATGAACATCGTCTGGATGGCCAACGTTCCCGGCCCCGTGAAGCGGTTCCACGTGAGCTTGCCCCCGCCGCCGAAGATCCCTGATTTCAGGCCCATGCTGATCGCCTCGAGCTTGACTGTCGGGTCCTTGTACAGCCACGCGCCGGCCTCCACGTCGATCTGCTCGCCCGCGTCGAGGGTCAGCGCGAAGACATTGCCGTGTCCGTGCAGCCACACGATGGCGTCGCCATTGGCGGCGCGGAACTTGTCGATGAAGAAGCCCGACCCGCCCAACAGCATGTTCTTTACACCCTTGACCCGTTCGAAGGTGTAGTCGATGTTGTCCGTCGCCGCGATGAACTGGTGCTCGCGGACGTCCACGCCCTGCCCCTGGGCAACGTGCAGCGGTATGCACTGGCCTGCCGAGTCGCGCGAGAACGCGATGTTGCCGGCGCCCGTTGTGTGGGTTACGAAGAAGTCAAGGCCCGCGATCTTGCGCTTGATCGCCCCAGGGAGCTTGTGCAGCTCGACGTTTACCTGCGGCTGCTTCCACAGCAGCACGTGGTGTTCGAACATGACACCCTGCTGGCCCACTTCGATCTGGAGCTCCGGCACCAGGGCACCGCGGATGTGGTAGGTGACGCCGGCGAAGGACTCGTCTGAGACAGACGGCGGGATTGGCTCGGGCAGATGCATCGGTGTGCCTCCTTGGGCGGCTGATTGGCGAGGGCGAAGCCTTGTTGGACGCGAGCCTAACTGCGCGCCACCACGGCGTCAATGTGGTCTCCTCGGCGTCGTCGGCCGAGTCCTTTAGCTGGCGCGTTTTCGCGCTTCGGAGCACTGCGCGTACGGCGTTGGCGCTCGCAAAACGCATGGCACGCCCGCGCGCGCCCGCGCGCGCGAGTCCGACGCAGCGGCCGCGATGGGACGCGGCCGCTGCGTCGGGGCACCGCGCCCCGATCGTCCCTGCGCGCTAGACTTTGGACAACTCGCACTTGGGCGGGCTTTTTTTTCGCCCAAGAACTCAACAACTACGCAGGGATTGCCCACATGGCCCGCGCAGATGTGCGAATCGCTGTCACCCTCGCGTGCGAGGAGTGCAAGCGTCGCAACTACCAGACCAACAAGAGCAAGCGCAACACTCCTGATCGCATGACTATGCGCAAATATTGCCGTTGGTGTCGTAGGCACACCAGTCATCGGGAGACCCGCTAGCGGAGGATCCTCGCCGTGGCCCGTGACCGTAAACGCGCCAGGCAGCGCAAAGTGCGCCAGGGTCGGGGGGCTGCAGCGGATGTCCGCGAGGCCAGCCCGGACGCCACCCGCGCCGGAGTCCCAGCTGGGGCCGGCGGCGCTGCCCCTGCGCCCACTGAATCCTCCGCTGACGCCCCGATTGCCGCAAATGTGCCTGCTGCGCTCGAGCATGCCTCCGGCGAGGTCGACGAGTTCGACGCCGCCATGGCTCGTGGCGCCGCTGAAACCTTCGGCGACGGCGATACGCAGGCGCCGGGTGCCACTGGCCACAACGGCGAGCCTGCAAACGGCGAGGTGCTCGACAGCGACGCTGCGGCGGACGACAACTTCGACGGGATCTTCGATGACGAGCCAAGCATGGGCTTGGAGGAGAGCGCGGGGGCGCCTGGATCCGCGTTTGCCCAGCGCGACGAGGAGGAGGTTGCAGAGCGCCGGCCACGGCGCGCCCCTCGTGACGGCGGCGACCGCAAGCTTTCCCTGTTCGCGCGGGCCGGCGGCTTTCTGCGCGCCAGCTGGGCAGAGCTCCAGCGCATGCAGTGGCCGGATCGTCAGCAGACTTCCCAGGCCACTGCTGTGGTTCTCGGCTTTGTCGTGGTCGCCGGCATCTACCTTGGCGTCGCCGACTGGGTGGCCCAAAAGGTCGTCAACTTCATCATTGGATAGCCGGACCCGGCTAGCGCTGGCGGCTATGCTGCCCGCTCCCGGCTATCTTGGCCGTGCGAGCGCCGGCCCGCAGTCACCCTTGCAAGGAACCTCTAGATAGCAGTCACGCATGTTTCGCTGGTACGTCATAAACACATACTCTGGCCACGAGAACAAGGTCAAACAGAACCTCGAGCACCGCGTTGTCTCGCTGGGGCAGCAGCGCGCTGTGCGCCAGGTCGTCGTGCCCACCGAGTCGGTCTCCGAGATGAAGGACAACCAGAAGGTGACGGTGGAGAAGCGCACCATGCCTGGGTACGTGCTCGTGAACATGGACCTCGATGAGGACTCCTGGGGGGTCGTGCGCGGCACACCCGGAGTCACTGGCTTTGTGGGTTCCGAACACAAGCCCGTGCCGCTCACGCGACCCGAGGTCGACCGCCTGCTGCACCGCGCTGAAGTCGCCGCCGCTCCCCGCGCCCGCGCCCAGTTTGCAATCGGCGAAGCGGTCAAGGTCATCGCTGGGCCGCTGTCGGACTTCTCCGGCGAGATCTCGGAGATCAACGACGACGCTGCGCGCCTGAAGGTGCTCGTTTCGATTTTCGGGCGCGAGACGCCCGTCGAGGTGGGCTTCGATCAGGTCAAGAAGCTCTAAGGGCCACCGCCCGGTTACGCTGAACTCACCATGGCAAAGAAAGTTCTCACCACGATCAAGCTCCAGGCCAACGCCGGCCAGGCCTCGCCCGCTCCTCCAGTGGGCCCCGCGCTGGGACAGCACGGGATCAACATCATGGAGTTCTGCAAGGCCTTCAACGCCCAGACTGTGAGCGAAACGGGCACCGTCATCCCCGTTGTCATCACTGTCTATGAGGATCGCTCCTTTACGTTCATCACCAAGACGCCGCCGGCGGCGGTTCTCATTCGTCAGGCCCTGGGGATCGACCGCGGCTCCGGCGAGCCCAATCGCAAGAAGGTGGGCACGCTCACAGCTGTCCAGGTGCGCGACATCGCCGAGCGCAAGCTGCAGGACCTCAACGCCCACGACATCGATCAGGCGGCCAAGATCATCGCTGGCACGGCACGCTCGATGGGCGTCGAGGTGGAGGCGCTGTCGTGAGCTCCCATCGCGGACGCCGCCATGCCGGCGCGCTGGCACAGGTCGATCGTGAGCGCTTGCACGAGCCCGCCGAGGCCGTTGCGCTCGTCAAAAGCCTCGCGAGCGCGAAGTTTGACGAGTCCGTCGAGATGCACGTGCGCACGTCGCTCAACGTCCGCCACGCCGACGAGCAGTTGCGCGGGACCGTTGCGCTGCCCCACGGCGCCGGCAAGGACGTGACAGTGATCGTGTTCGCCAAGGGCGACAAGGTCAAGGAGGCCGAACAGGCGGGAGCCGACGTCGTCGGCGCCGACGATCTTGCCAAGCGCATCGAGGAGGGCTTCGACGACTTTGACGTCGTCATTGCGACGCCCGACATGATGGGCACCGTGGGACGGCTCGGCCGCGCGCTGGGACCGTCCGGGAAGATGCCAAACCCCAAGGTGGGCACCGTGACCGCGGATGTCGCCAAGGCGGTTCAGGAATCCAAGGCGGGCAAGGTGGAGTACCGCACCGACAGGACTGCCATCGTGCACATGGTGATCGGCAAGGCCAGCTTCTCCGAGGAGCAGCTCCTGGAGAACTACGCCGCCATTCTCGAAGAGCTCATCCGCGCCAGGCCGTCCGCCGCCAAGGGCCGCTACATACACTCGATCACGCTCACCTCCACCATGGGCCCCGGGGTGAAGGTGGATCCAAGCCGCGTCCGCGATATCGTTGCGCCTGCGTCGGCAGCAGCAGCTGCCTGAGCGCAACACAGGCCACCGAAGACCCCCGGCCGCCGCTGTGCGGTGTAACTCCGGGATAGGAGACCAATGAACCGAGACCAAAAAGCCGCCACGATCGACGCGCTCGCGACCGAGCTGGGGGAAGTCGACGCGGTCATCGCCATCGACTACCGCGGTATGACCGTAAGCGATGCCGCCGACTTGCGCACGAAGCTGCGCGATGCCGACGCGGTCATGCGTGTGGTCAAGAACTCGCTCACCGAACGCGCCGCCGATCAGGCGGGGGTTGAGGGACTTGCCGAGCTGCTGCAAGGACCCACTGCGCTCACGTTCGTGCGCGGTGACGCTGCGCTTGCCGCCAAGACCATCGCCGACGCCGCCCGCACAACGCGGCTGCTGCCCTTCAAGGGCGGGGTCGTGGCCGGCCAACCGCTGGCGCCCGACCAGCTCGTTGCGCTCTCCCGTCTGCCCTCGCGCGAGGTCCTCTACGGCCAGCTCGTGGGCGTCGTCGCTTCGCCAGTCAGTGGCCTCGTACGCACCTTGAACGCTCTCATCAGCGGCCTCGCCGTGGCACTCGGCCAGGTGCGCGACGCAAAGCCCGCCGAAGCGCCTGCGCCTGCCGCCGAGGCCCCAGCCGCCGAGCCTGAGGCCCCTGCCGCCGAGCCCGCCGCCGAGGCTCCCGCTGCCGCCGAGCCTGAGCCCGCTGCCGCCGAGCCCGAGGCCCCAGCCGCCGAGGCCCCAGCCGCCGAGCCTGAGGCTGTCCAAGCGACAGAGCCTGTGACCGATGACCAAGCCGAGCAAGATGACAACCAAGCGGAGGATTCCGGGGCGCAGCCAGAGGCTGCCGGCGCCGAGGACTCCGAGGCCACCAAGGAGGCTGAGTAATGGCAACAACCACAGAGGCATGGATCGAGGAGCTCAAGGGGATCTCTGTACTTGAGCTCTCAGAGCGCATCAAGGCGCTTGAGGAGGAGTTCGGCGTATCCGCCGCAGCGGTAGCCGCTCCTGTCGCGGCAGCTGCCGGCGGCGGCGACGGCGGCGACGCCGGTGCCGAAGAAGAATCCACCACGGTCAACGTGGTCCTGACCGCAGCGGGTGACAAGAAGATCCAGGTGATCAAGGTCGTCCGTGCCGCAACCGGGCTTGGGCTCAAGGAGGCCAAGACGCTCGTCGATGACGCACCCAAGGCCGTCAAGGAGGGCATCGAGCGCGAGGAGGCCGACAAGCTCAAGGCCGAACTCGAGGAGGCCGGCGCCAGCGTCGAGTTGAAGTAGGGCGCGAAACCGCGCGCCCTACCCCAGGGCACGATTTTCGCTACAGTCCACCGTGGCTGGCTTATAGCCGCAGCCGCTCGGAGTACGGGTCCGCGCCACATACGCGGTATCTGAGGGCGGGGTCCGTGAGCGCCAGTCTGCCCACTTGGGGGCGGCGATGACCCGTGCTATTGTTGCGGGTCGCGCCCTTGCACGCGTTTCGTGCTCGTTTTCCTGCCCGTTGTCTCGTTCTCCGTACTCGCCAATCTGAAGGAGTAGCTCCTTGGCCGCTGCCGACGCCCTGCGGACGCGCCGTAGTTTCGCGCGTCTGACCAAGCCGCTTGAAGTTCCCAACCTCATTGACATTCAGCGCCGCTCGTTTGCGTGGCTGACAGACCCAAAGACAGGTGGCCTGCGGGAGACCATCGACGACGTCTCCCCGATCGAGGACTACACCGGCCATCTGGCGGTGCAGTTCGGCGAGCTCACCTTCGATGAGCCCGTTGCGTCGCTGGATCAGTGCCGTGAGAAGGACCTCACATACGCACGCCCGCTGACGATCACGGTCGCTTTCATCAACCGCGAGACCGGCGAGATCCGCGAGCAGTCGGTCTTCATGGGCGACTTCCCCTGGATGACCGAGCGGGGCACGTTCATCATCAATGGCACCGAGCGCGTCGTGGTGACGCAGCTGGTGCGCTCCCCAGGGGCGTATCTGATGGAGCCCAAGGACCCCGAAAAGCAGGTCTTCGTAGCCAACCTGATGCCTGCGCGCGGCTCCTGGCTTGAGCTGGAGATCGACAAGAAGGGCCGGGTGTACGTCCGCATCGACCGCAAGCGCAAGCTGCCCGTGACGGTGCTTTTGCGCGCAATGGGTTATGTCTCCGACGAGGACCTGCTCAAGCTCCTTGACAACTCGATGTACATCCGCAACACGATCGACGCGGACACCGAAGTCACACGTACCGAAGAGGGCTCGCTGATCGAGCTGTTCAAGAAGCAGCGGCCGGGCGAGCCACCGAGCGTCGACGGCGCCAAGGCGCTGTTGAACCAACTGTTCTTTGATCCCAAGCGCTACGACCTCACGCGCGTGGGCCGCTACAAGCTCAACTCACGTTTGGGCCTGGATGTGGACATCGACACGCGCACGCTCACCCACGAGGACATCATTGCGCTCGTCAAGGAGCTTGTGACACTGCCCAAGCTGCTCGGCATCCCCGAGGAGGAGCAGTCCGAGATCAAGGACTTCGCCGCCGAGGCGGCCACGCTGCCGCGTGAGCCCGTGGCCAAGCATCTGGACGAGTACGAGCACTTCGGCAACCGCCGTTTGCGCACCGTGGGCGAGCTGATCCAGGAGGCGTTCCGCATCGGCCTCTACCGCATGGAGCGCGTCGTGCGTGAGCGTCTGACCACTGAAGACGCCGACACGATCACGCCCCAGACGATCGTCAACATCCGCCCCGTGGTGGCGGCGCTGAAGGAGTTCTTTGGCTCCTCGCAGCTCTCGCAGTTCATGGATCAGACAAACTCGCTGGCGGGGTTGACCCACCGTCGCCGGCTGTCGGCGCTGGGCGCAGGCGGTCTGACCCGCGAGCGCGCCCCGATCGAGGTCCGCGACGTGCACCCCACGCACTACGGGCGCATGTGCCCGATCGAGACCCCTGAGGGACCGAACATCGGCTTGATCGGCTCGCTCTCGTCCTACGCCGAGGTGTCCGAATACGGCTTCGTGACCACCCCTTACCGAGTGGTCAAGGATGGCGTGGTGACAGAGGAGATCGTGCAGCTGGACGCAACCCAGGAGGAGGAGTGGGTGATCGCCCAGGCGAACACCCCAATCGACGCAAAGACGGGACGTCTGAAGGGGACCGAAATCCTCTGCCGTACCCAGGCTGGTCAGTACGTGACCGTGGGTCCCAAGGACGTGGACCTGCTCGATGTCTCCCCCGAACAGATCTGGTCGGTGGCGACCGCGATGATCCCGTTCCTTGAGCACGACGACGCCAACCGCGCGCTCATGGGTTCCAACATGCAGCGCCAGGCGGTCCCGCTTCTGACAAGCGAAGCGCCGGTCGTGGGAACGGGCATGGAGCGGCGCGCTGCTGTGGACTCCGGTGACGTTCTGCTTGCGCGTAACGCCGGCACTGTCGCCTTCGTGGACGGCGCCGAGATCGTGATCGAGCACTCCAGCGGCAAGGACGAGTACGAGCTCCAGCGCTTCATGCGCTCAAACCAGGGCACGATCATCCACCAGAAGCCGCTCGTGAGCACGGGGCAGAAGGTCAAGGCCGGCGATGTGCTCGCCGACGGCGCCTCGACCGAGCAGGGTGAGATGGCCCTGGGCAAGAACCTGATGGTCGCGTTCATGTCCTGGGAGGGCTACAACTTCGAGGACGCCATCATCGTCTCAAAGCGCCTTGTCTCAGACGATGAGCTGACGTCGATCCACATCGAGGAGTACGAGATCGACGCGCGCACGACGAAGCTCGGTGAGGAGGAGATCACGCGTGATATCCCCAACCGCTCCGAGGAGTCGCTGCGCAACCTCGACGACCGCGGCATCGTGCGCGTGGGCGCCGAGGTGGTCTCCGGTGATCTGCTTGTGGGCAAGGTCACGCCCAAGGGCGAGACCGAGCTCACCGCCGAGGAGAAGCTGATCCGCGCGATCTTCAAGGAGAAGGCGCGCGAGGTCAGGGATACCTCGCTGAAGGTCCCCCACGGCGAGGGTGGCGTCGTGATCGACGTCAAGACGTTTTCCCGTGACGAGGGTGACGACCTGCCCCCCGGGGTCAACGACCTCGTGCGCGTGCTCGTTGCCAAGAAGCGCAAGATCGCCGAGGGCGACAAGCTCGCCGGCCGCCACGGCAACAAGGGGGTCATCTCCAAGATCGTCGAGATCGAGGACATGCCGTTCCTTGAGGACGGCACGCCCGTCGATGTGATCCTCAACCCCCTTGGTGTGCCAAGCCGTATGAACGTCGGCCAGATCCTGGAGACGCATCTGGGCTGGGCCGCTGCCATGGGCTGGTACGACGACGGTTCAGAGGCATACGAGGAAGCGCAGCGCAAGTACGACACCAACCGTGGCGTGGGCGCGCGCAAGGGCATTGGCCGCCCCCCGCGCTTGTATGTCGCCACGCCCGTCTTTGACGGCGCCACGGTCGAAGACGTCGACCAGGCGCTGTTGCGCTGGCAGCAGGAGCACAAGGGGGCGATCCGCATGGACGTTGACACCACGCGTCGCCCCGGCGCGCAGGCTTCGGGCAAGATGACCCTTTACAACGGCCGTACAGGTGCGCCCTTCGCTGACCAGGTGACTGTGGGCCACATGTACATCCTCAAGCTCCTGCAC
>CAJCHW010000131.1 GCA_903970125.1 Chlamydiota bacterium | reverse complement strand
CCGGCGCGGCGCGCCCGCCGTCGGCGTACGGGCTGATCTGGCAGGGCACCTACTACCAGGTGTGGGAGCGGCAGCGCTCGGCGCCCGCCGCAATCGCGCGCGTTGTTTCAACCAACACGGCAAGCGGCAGCGCAGGGTCGCTGTCGTGCGCAAGCGTGCACGCTGCGGCGCGCTCGGCGCACGCATGGAGTGTGGCGCGCACTGCGGCAGGGCTCAGCGCCGGCGTAAAGCTCGTGGCTGCAAGCTCGCCGGAAGTGATCGCGTTGCCGATCTGGCGCCTGCGCCACACGGCACGCTGGAGGCGCCGGGGGGCGGGACTGAAGATGAGCGGACCGGGCATGCTCGAAGGGTCATTCGACCTGCCCCACGCAGGCGTGTGGGATCTGTGGCTGGAAGCCCAACTGATGCCCGAAGTGCGCGTCTACCTCGATGGCCGAGAGCTGGGATCGATCGCGGGCCAGGTGGGAGGCACGCTGCAGACCCAGCAGGTGATCAACCCCTTCGTCGAGTCACTGACCGTGGGCCCACACCGGCTTTCGATCGTCCGCGGCCCCACGGCGATCGGACCCGGTGAAGGCGGATGGGCGGACGTGCGCAAGGTCTTTCTCACGCCCACGGGCGAAGGCGCGGTTGCGGGCTTGCTCGAGGCGCCCGCCAAAAGGTGGCGGTTGCTGTGCGGGCGCTCGCTTCAGTGGGTCGAAGCGCTGCCGGACACCCCGCCGGACACTTAGGTCGGCTAGGTCACGGGATCAGCTGCGCACCGCCAGGCCGCGCCCGAAGGCGCGCGTGAACAGCTCCTGCTCGCGCGATGCCGCCCACAGGGGAACGGCAGCCAGGCCGTCGCCGACGAGGCGCAGCTCGACCTCGCCGTTGTAGGCACTTAGAGTTGCGTCTGACACGAGCTGGTCGCGCGAGCGCTCAAGATCCTCGGCGAGGCGCAACAACACAGCACAGCGGTCCAGACGCTGACGGTCGCCCTTTGTAAAGAGGGCCCGCATCGGTCCCGGTGCGGGCATGTCCTTGCGGTGGTAACGCGTGGCCTGGGCGATCAGCGCCACCTCTGTCGGCGTGAACCCGGGCAGCCCGGCGCTGAGGATCAGGTAGCGCGAGTGCTTGTGGTGATCGTCGTAGTCGACGGACATGCCAATGTCGTGCAGCATGCAAGCTGCCCACAGCAGCTCGCGCTCACGCGGGTCGCCGTCGTGCAGTCCGAGCTTGGCGAGTTGATCGAACATCGACAGCGCGAGCTTTGCCACGTGGCGGGTGTGCGCAACATCCATGCGGTAGCGAGCGGCCAGGTTCATCACGCTTGAGTGCCTCACGTCCCGCAGCAGCGGCGGGTCCTTGGCCCCGAGGTGGCGCTCGAAGAAGATGCCCTCGCGCAGGCCCGCGTCGGTGACCTCGACACCGTCAAAACTGGCCGCCGCGAGCACCGTCTCGACGACGATCGCGGCCGCCAGAATCACGTCGGCGCGGGCAAGCTTGATGCCGGGCAACGCGCGCTCGGCGGCGGGCACGGCTGCGAGCCGGGGAATCAGCTCCGCGAGCGCCTCCGGCCCGATCACTGCGCCCTGTACGCCGTAGCTGGGCAGGCCCGCGGCCCTCTGCGTGGCGTCGGCAAGGTTGCGCAGCGCGCCGCCGACGCCAACCAGTCGCGCCTGGCCCTCGGTGACAGCAGTCCACGCGAAGTCCTTGATCTGATCACGCACGAACTCGCGCAACGCCTGCAGCTGCTCGGGCTTGGCGGGGCCCTTGCCGGAGAGAAAGCGCTCGGTCATGAGCACCGCCCCAACCTGCCATGACGCCCACTCGCGCTCGCGGCGACTGGCAACGTGGGCGAGCTGCAACGAGCCGCCCCCAAGATCCATCACGTACCCGTCGGTGAGCGTGGTGGAGTTGACCGCCGCAAGGTATCCGTAGCGAGCCTCCTGCTCGCGGCTGAGTACACGGATGTTCAGGCCGGTGTGTGCGCGGGCGCGTGTGAGGAACTCCTCGCGGTTTTTCGCTTCACGGATCGCGCTTGTGGCCACAGCGTCGACGGCGTCCGCGTCAAGTCCAGTGGCGGTGCAGAAGTGGGCAAAGACATCCAGCGCCTCTAGGGCGCGCTGCATTGGCTCCTCGCCGAGACTGCCCGTAGCAGCCATGCCCTCGGCGATCCGCACAGGCTGGTAGATCTCGTCGGTCCGCCGCCACCACCTGCCACCGGGCCCGGCGGTCGTGAACACCACGAGGCGAAATGAGTTTGAGCCCAGATCGATGACGGCGAGTCGCTCGCACGATTGCACCCCTGCAAGGCTAGTTTGAGCGCCGGAGGTCATCGGGCGTCTGCGCGGGCGCGCGCTTCGGTTGGCGCCTGGTCAGCTCCAGGACGTGTCGGGCGCGGCAGCGGCGCGGCTCAGAGATCCACCGCCGACATGTCCTCATAGCGATCGCCGGCGGCGCTTCCCAGCGGCGCCGCGTCGTCCAGTCGCGCCAGATCTGCGTCAGAGAGCTCGATCTCGGTGGCGGCCACGTTCTCCTCCAGGTAGCTGCGCCGCTTGGTACCGGGGATGGGCACGATGTCTGGACCCTGGTGCAGGACCCATGCCAGTGCAAGCTGGCTCGCGGTCACGCCCTTGTCGTGCGCGATCGCCTCGACACGCTCGACAAGCGTGAGGTTGTGCGCAAGGTTGTCGCGTTGAAAGCGGGGGTGAAAGCGGCGAAAGTCGTCATCGGCGAAATCATCGGGACGCTTGAACTGACCGGATAGAAAACCCCGGCCGAGTGGGCTGTAGGCGACGAAGCCGATCCCCAGCTCGCGTACCGTCTGAAGGATCTCCTGCTCGGGCTCGCGCGCCCACAGCGAGTACTCGGTCTGCAGTGCCGTGATCGGATGGACGGCGTGAGCGCGCCGGATCGTCGGTGGGGCCGCCTCAGACATGCCCAGGTGGCGGACCTTACCGGCGTGGACCAGCTCGGCCATCGCCCCCACGGTCTCCTCGATCGGCACGTCGGGGTCCACCCGGTGCTGGTAGTAAAGGTCGATGTGGTCGACCCCAAGGCGCCTCAGCGAGGCATCGCAAGCGCTGTGCACATATCCCGGCGTGCCGTTGATCCCCAGCCTCGCGCCGTCCTCGCTGCGCTCGATCCCGAACTTCGTGGCGAGCACGATGTCGTCGCGCTGGCCCGCGATCGCACGACCGACCAAACGCTCATTGGTAAACGGCCCATACATGTCGGCGGTGTCCAGGAAGGTGATGCCCAGCTCCAGCGCGCGCTGGATGGTCGCAAGCGCCTCCTGCTCGTCGGTTGTGCCGTAGAACTCGGACATCCCCATGCAGCCGAGACCCTCCGCCGAGACCTGGAGCCCTTGGCTTCCCAGCGTGCGCGTATCCATGAACACTCCTTGCGGTCGAAGACTTATGAAAATGGCAGACGATGCCGGCGCGGCACCGGCAAGTTCTCACGCTAGCGCGTGCACAGGGGTCTCTCAGCGCCTGCGGCCCTGGGCAAAGCTGTGAGCGGGCGGCGCCACTGCCAGGAAACCGTCAGTGCCGGTGGCCTCAAGCTCAGCGGGCCCGACTGCGGCGGCGGCTCGATCCCCATCTGCGGTG
This sequence comes from Chlamydiota bacterium, assembly GCA_903970125.1. Classification (GTDB taxonomy): domain Bacteria; phylum Actinomycetota; class Thermoleophilia; order Solirubrobacterales; family Solirubrobacteraceae; genus Palsa-744. The sequence continues at coordinate 7,867 of CAJCHW010000131.1, read as the reverse complement.
GCATCTGTGCCGGCTTGACCATCGGCGTTTGCCAGCGCGGTCACCGATGCTGACGGTCCCCAGATATCCCGCAGCGGCTCCAGGCTCCGTGCAAGCAGGTTGATCGCGCCGCCGCCGCTTTGATGACGCTCCAGGCGTCCGCAAGCAAGCAGCAACGGCTCGGTGCGCACGATCTGGCGTTGGCGTTCATAGAGGCGCGTAGGGACGATCACGTTGAGTGTGCCGTGCTCGTCTTCGATTAAGAGGAAGGTGATGCCGTTTGCTGTGGCGGGACGCTGACGTGCGATCACAAGCCCTCCCACCGCAACCTCGCAACCGTGAGCCATGTCGGCCAAGGCGGCCGTGGCGTGGGCGCCAAGGCGGGTGAGCTCAGCGCGCAGCAGCGCCAGCGGATGGCGCTCTATCGAGACCCCGGTGACACTGTAGTCGGCAATCATCAGCTCCCAGTCTGAGAGCGCGGGCAATTCGGGCGCGTCACCAAGCGATAGCTCAAGCGCAAGCTGCCGGCCCTGCTTGATGGGAGCTTTTCCCTTTGGCACCCCGAGCTTCCACAGCGCTGTGCGCCGCGTGCGGTGGTCGGCGCCGGCGCCGACGCCGGCGCCATGCTCACCGCCGGCCATGAGCCCGGCACACGCGCCCGACCAGGCAAGAGCCTGGAGCGCTGAGCTGGGAAGCCCGCTACGGGCACGCAGATCCTCCAGGCTGACAAATGCACCGTCGGCCTCGCGTGCGGCGAGCAGGGAGTCGATGTCGATCTGCCGGATGCCTTTGATGTAAGCCAGACCCATACAGATGGCGCCGTCCTCGGCGAGCGTACACTCGGCTCCAGAGTGGTTTACATCTGCCGCGAGGATCCTCACCCCGCGTCGCTGTGCCTCTCCAATCAGCGAGTCCGGCGGATAGAAGCCCATCGGCTGCTCGTTCAGGAGTGCACACAGAAACTCCGCTGGGTAGTGCACGCGCAGCCATGTCGACTGGTATGCCAACAGACCGAAAGCCGCACCGTGCGCTTTTGGAAATCCGAACCCGGCAAAGCCCCGGACCATCTTCCACACCTCCTCGGCAAGGGACTCGTCGACATCTGAATGGGCACGGCAGGCGCCCGCAATGAAGCGCTCATGATGACTGGCGATGGCCTGCTCGGAGCGCTTGCGGCTCATCGCCCGGCGCAAGCCCTCGGCCTCGCCGGCACTGAATGAGGCAAACGCCTGCGCGACTTCGATGACCTGATCCTGGAAGATGATCGTGCCAAGCGTCTCGGCCAACGGCCCGCGCAGTGAGTGGTGCAGATATGGGACCTGGAAATCGGGTTCTAAGGCCAGCCGCTGACGGCGTTCGATGTATGGGTTCACGGCGCCGCCGACAATTGGGCCGGGCCGCACCAGCGCCACCTGAATCGTGAGCTCGGCAAGCGTCTGCGGCCGCGTGCGCCGCAACGAGCCCATCTGCGCACGGCTCTCGATCTGAAAGACCCCCGTGGTCTTGGCCTCCTGGATGCACTGGAAAGTCGCCTTATCGTCGAAGGGGATACGCGAGAGATCGACGGTCTGCTTGTGCCGCGCCGCGATCAGCTCCACACAGCGCTCCACCGCCGAAAGCATCCCCAGCCCCAGCAGATCGATCTTCAAAAAGCCGGCGTCGGCACAGGAGTCCTTGTCCCATTGCACGATCTGGCGGGACTCCATCGCTGCGGGCACCACAGGACAGCAGTCGATCAACGGCCGAGTCGAAATCACCATGCCGCCGGGGTGCTGAGACATGTGCCGTGGCAGCCCATGTGCCTCATTGGCAAGTCTGCAAAGCCACGCCCAGCGCCCACGCTCCAGCCTCTCTTTGCCAAGCGCCGCGGCGACGTCGGCGGCGACCGTGCCCTGCGAGCCCCTTCCCTCCGAGCCTCGTGCCACACGCTCGATCTCGCCGGCGGGCAAACCAAGCGCTTTGCCCAGCTCGCGGATGGCTCCTCGGGCGCGGTAGGTGGGAAAGGTCGCCACCAGCGCGGCACGCTCTGCTCCGTAGTGATCGACGATGCGCGGGATCAGGCGCTCGCGGATATCGCGCGGGAAGTCGATGTCGATGTCTGGCAGTGCAGTTATGTCTTCATGCAGAAAACGTCCGATGGCGAGGTCGTTGGCGATCGGGTCGATGTGCGAAAGGCCCGTGAGGTAACAGACGATCGAGGAGACCGAGGAGCCCCGGCCCCTACCGGGTGCAAGCAGCGCCCTTGCGCTGTCGCGACCACGTACCTCCGTGGCCACTGCGTGCGCCAGCTCGAGGATCTCGTGGTGCAGTAGGAAGAAGCCCGAAAGGCCGAGTGTGTCAATGGTCTGTAGCTCTGCCTCCAAGCGCGCTTGCGCCTCTGCCAAGCGGGGGTGATTGCCGGAATAGCGCATGCCCAAAGCCCCTTGGCAGATCCCTGTGAGCATCCGCGTGGCCCCCCCATCGTCATGGCCCGGATAACGGTAGCCCAAGTCGCCGGTGAGCTGGAACGTGAGCATCTCCGCCAAGCTCACCGTCTCGGCCACTGCATCGGGATGGGACCCAAAGCGCGCGGCCATCGCATCTGGAGCGGCCAGTACATGGGTGTGATTGGGACGCCTGCAGACCTCACTGCCATCAAGCGTTGCACCGTGGCGCACGGCCACCAGCGCATCCTGCAAAAGTGCCCGCATGGGCGCATGGGCATGGACATCGCCCGTGGCCACGGTACGCAGCGAAAGCCTGTTTGCAAGAAGCTCAAGCGCTCGGTTGCGCGCGCGATCACCATGAGCGTAGGGTCGCTGAAGCTCGACCCGTAGGCGCTCGGGCCCGAAGGAGTCGCGCAGAATACGTACGGTGCGCTCGTCGCGCACGCCATGCTGTGCGCACCCCGTCAGGCAGACCAGGCCGTTGGCGTGCTCTGAGACCTGCTGCAGTGAGACGCTCGGTTGGCTCAGGCGCCGATCTGAACGCGCGCGCGTATGGGCATGAGCGAGCGTGAGCAGGCGGCAGAGGTTGCGCCAACCCCGCCCGTCACGTACAAGCAATGTCAGGTGCGCAAACCGCCGGTCGTCGCCTGGAGTCTGTCCTCGTGGGTCTGAGGCCGGCAGTGCAACGGTCAGCTCGGTTCCGAAGATGGCACGCACAGAGGATCGGCGAGCGGCCACCGCCAGCTCCATGGCACCGGCCACGGAATCGTGGTCGGTGAGCGCAAGCGCCCCATAGCCAAGCTCACCTGCGCGCTCGATCAGCTCGTCCGGCATCGAGGCACCGTCCAAAAACGAGTAGGCCGAATGGCAGTGAAGCTCGATGTATGGACTGCTCGCGCCCACGCCGTTCACGCCGCCTGGCGAAACCAGCCCCCGGTTCTCAGATCGCAGAAGACCACAAGGTTGCGGCCACGGACACCCACCAGCTCGTGGTAGTGGCGTCGAATCGGGCACTCTGTCCACCACTGATCCTCGATCAGCCAGCTATCGCGCACAGCCTCGACCTTTTCGCCTGCCACCACCAACGGGACACCTCTGTGGGCTTTCACTGAAACCGGGCGGGGCACATTTGGGGAGACGCTCTTGCTCATGAAAATGGGGTGAATGCGAAGCGCCGCTCGGGAATACGCGAATCGGGCTCGATGGCCGCCACACGCAGTGCCGTCTCGGGTCCAGCGAGCGCTCGCAGCTGACCGACTGCCTCGCGCACACGGCCGGCCCGCTGCGCGTCCTGGTCGTCGATCAGGCTCTGTTGGCGCGCAGCTGCAGGCCCAAACGAGGCCACCGCCAATGTCAGCGTCTGCGCGGGCGCGGGCAGGTGGCTAAGGCGGGGCCCAAGCGCCAGGAGCATGACCTTGCGGTCACTGAGAGCTTGGCGGAATGTCACCCTTTCTGACCAGCTGCCGCGCTCGGTGAGCTGCGCCGAGAGCGTGATCGCCCGCACCGTCCGTTCACGCCGCTCGGGCCGGCACAGCAGCCTCTCAAGGAGCATGTCCAAAGCGCGCTGGAGCGCTTCTTGAGAGCTCGTCCCATTGAGCTCCAGGGACTCTTTGAGACGATCTTCGGCTGTGCGGGGACGCACGCGCTCCTCCTGCCCCAACGCCAGTCTCAGCGCTTGTAGACCGGGGCTGCCGAAACGATCGCTGACAGCCCCTGCCCCGAGTGCCGCAAGTGCTCCCAAAGTGTCGATTCCGAGCCGCTGAAGCGGCTCCACCAGCGCGGCTGTGTCCGTGCGGTAGCGCAGCAGTGCCATAGGCTGAGAGGCGAGATAGGCACGTGCCTCGTCGGCGCCAATCACCCGTGCGCGACGTGTGCGTGCTTGCAGTGCTGCCGCCAGCGAACACAGGCGTGTGGGCCCGGAGCCAATGCGCACTGGGCGACCGCCGAGCGCACGGCGTATGGCTGCGATCACACCGTCGGTCCCGCCGTAGAGCCGCAACAGTCCGCTGGCATCGAGATAACAAAGGCCTGGGCGTGGCAGCTCGACGCCGGCCCCGATGCCTTCAAGCGCACGTGCCACGGCCTCCCATGCCCGCTCCACCGCCTCGGGATCGCTGGGCAAAAGGGCAAGCGCAGGACAGCGCACAAGCGCCTCGCCCAGAGGCATGCCGCTGGCGACCCCCGCCGCCTGGGCAGTCCCCGACACCTCCCCCACCACCTGCTTTTGGCCGGGTATCGGCGCGATCGCAAGCGCCCGTCCCGCGAGCGCCTCATACCCGCGGGCGGCCACCACCAACTCAAAGCGAGGGATGTGAACGCAGACAACAACGCTGTCTTTGCCGGCACCGGTGGCACCGGCGCCGAAGCTGCCACTGGAGCGTGGCATCGCTAGCGCCCCAGCCCCCGGAGCGAGCACAGGCTCAACAGCCGGCCCAGCGCCAACTCGGGATCGCCGGGCAGGGCGTCGAAGGCGTCGACGATCAATCTGTAGTCCCCCCACTGCTGTCCGTCCACCTCTGCCGCATAGCGCCGGATCCAGCGCAAACGGGCGTCCTGGAGACGCTCGGGCGCCTTTCGATAGATCAGCAGGCATACCTCAACGGCATCGGCCAAACCAAAGTTCAGGCGCCCGGCATGGCGGACGATGAACTCCAGATCGGCAGCCTCAAGCGCTGCCCGAAAGCGAGCGTAAGGGATATGTGGGGCGCCGGCTGACACGAACATATGTTCGCACGCCTGTCAAGGCTCTGGTCTGCATCACAGGCGACGGCACGGGCCCCTTCCCCGCCGACGGGCTGCCTGTCCACCTGCACGCCATTTAGTCGGAACGCGCGCGCGCGGCCACACCAAAAAAGCATCACTACACCCAGCCCAGCGAGCGCTGTACGGCCTTCTTCCAGAGCGCATGCTCGCGCTCGCGCCACTGACTGTCGGCCTGCGGCTCCCAGCGCCTATCGGCACGCCAGCGCTCGCGCAACTCATCCTGGCCTGACCAGAACCCCACGGCAAGCCCCGCCGCAAATGCCGCCCCCAAGGCGGTGGTCTCGGCGACAGCGGCCCGCACCACGGGCACGCCCAGCGCGTCTGCCTGAAACTGCATGAGCAGGTCGTTGGCCGTCATGCCGCCATCGACGCGCAGCTCACCGAATGGGGCGCCCGTTGCATCGACGACGGCATCGAGCACCTCGCGCGTCTGCCACGCCGTCGCCTCAAGCACCGCGCGCGCGATATGGCCCGCATTGGCATACGCAGTCAGCCCCACGATCGCCCCCCGCGCATCGTCGCGCCAATAGGGGGCAAACAGCCCCGAGAACGCCGGCACGAAGTACACGCCGCCGTTGTCTGTGACCGTGCGCGCCAGATCCTCAACCGCGGCGGCCGAATCGATGATCCCCAGCTTGTCGCGCAGCCACTGAACCGCAGCCCCTGTCACCGCGATCGATCCCTCGAGCACGTAGCGGGCCGGCTGATCTGCGCGCCGGTAGGCCACGCTGGAGAGCAGGCTCCGGGTCCGCTCAACCCGCTCCCCCGTGTTCACCAGCAGAAACGAGCCCGTGCCGTATGTGTTCTTGGCCTCGCCCGCGGAAAAACAAGCCTGACCGAACAGCGCCGCCTGCTGGTCGCCGAGCATCCCCGCCACGGGGCAGCCGGCAAGGCCTGTGACCGTCGCCTCACCGTAGACCTCGCTGCAAGAGCGGATCTCGGGCAGCAACACAGCTGGGATCCCCATCAGCTCGAGCGCCTCGTCGTGCCACTCAAGCGTCTCGATGTCCATCAACAGCGTCCGCGACGCGTTGGTGACGTCGGTAGCGTGGACGCCCCCCTCGGTGCCCCCCGTCAGGTTCCATAAAAGCCAGCTGTCGATCGTGCCGAAAGCCAGCTCGCCGGCCTGCGCGCGCTGCCGGGCGCCCTGCACATGGTCCAAGATCCACCCCACCTTGGGCCCGGAGAAGTATGTCGACAGCGGCAGGCCTGTGCGCTCGCGCAGCCTGTCCAGTCCCGCATCGCCGGCCAGCTCGCGCACCAGTGAAGCCGTGCGTGTGTCCTGCCAGACGATCGCGTTGTGGATCGGTCGCCCGGTCTGCCTGTCCCAGATCACTGTCGTCTCGCGCTGGTTTGCAATGCCAATGCCGGCCACGTCGCCGGCATTGGCGCCGCACCTGGCAAGCGCCGCGTCGATCACCTCACACGTGCGCTGCCAGATCTCGATCGGGTCGTGCTCGACCCATCCGGCACGGAGATGGATCTGCGTGTGCTCGCGCTGGGCCAGCGCCGCAATCCTGCCGTCTGAATCAACCAGGATGAAGCGCGTGCTCGTGGTGCCCTGGTCGATAGCCCCCACGTAGCGAGCCGCGTCCTGAGTCATGTACTGCCCGGATGCGTTTCGGCGGTCATGTCACCAACAGCATCGCCGATGCGCACCAACAGGCCGCCGCGTGCCTGTCGCGTCAAGCCGCCGCAGGCGCGGGCACAGGATCGTCGGCCCGCGCCGCCAGCGAGTGCTCCCGGCTGTCGCGCGATGAGATCATGAAGGCAGCCAGCAAGATGCCCACCACCGCGAATCCGGCACCAAACAGAAACGCCCTGTCGTAGCCCTTGGTGAGCGCCACCGAGGTGGTATGCGCACCAGCGTGCAGGAGGCTCTGCGTGCGGCTGTTAGCCACGGTCGCCAGGATCGCCAAGCCCAGCGCCCCACCGACCTGCTGGGCGGTGTTGATCAGACCCGATGCAAGCCCAGCCTCATGGGGCTGCACGCCCGTGACCGCCGCGATCGTGACGGGCACAAAAGCAAAGCCGAGCCCCAGCGCGGCGAGCACCGAGGGCCCAAGCACGTCGCCCAGGTAGGAACCGCCGGGCGCGTGCACGCGCGAGAACCAGACCAGCGCGCCCGCGATCATCGTCATGCCAGCAATCAGCGCCGGTTTGAAGCCCACCCGCGTCACCAGCGCCGACGCGGCCCCGGCAGAGACGATGATCCCACCAGCCAATGGCAGGTAGGAGAGGCCCGTCTTGATCGGCGAGTAGTGCAGCACGTCCTGCATGTACAGCGAGATGAAGAAGAACATCGAGAACAGCGACATGCCGATCAGCAACCCAACCGCATCGGCGCCGCGCAGCGTGCGCAGGCGGAAGATGTCAAAGGGCACAAGTGGGTGGCGCTGGCGGCGCTCGATGATCACGAAGGCCACGAGCAGGGCGGCGGCGGCGGCGAGCCGCAACAGCGTCGTCGTCGAGCCCCATCCTACGTTGACAGCGTCGACAACCGCATAGACCAGCAGCGCCAGCCCACCCGTGACCGTGATCGCGCCTGGGATGTCAAATCCCTGCTTGCCGTCGTCGGCCCTGCTCTCGACGAGAGTACGCGGAGCAAACGCAGCAGCCGCCAGGCCAATGGGCACATTTACGAACAGAACCCAGCGCCAATTCAGGCCGCTGGTGAGGATGCCGCCGAGCAGCACCCA
>CAJCHW010000130.1 GCA_903970125.1 Chlamydiota bacterium | reverse complement strand
ATGCCGGCCACGGCGCCCGCGTCTCGACCGTGGAGCGTGCGCTTACAGAGAGTGCTTCGCGCCCGGCGCTGGTCGGCGGCTGGACGGCACTCGCGGCCGCACTCGTCCAGGCAGCGGTTGACTCCGAAAGGCTCGCGAACGTGGCCGATGCACTCAACGCCGGCCCCGCGCTGCGGCGCCTGGGGTCCTTGGCGGAGATCCAGAATCTGGAGGACATCCTCGTGAGCCTGCCGCTACCGAAACCAGACGCGAGGCTTGTCCCGCTCGACCCTCAGGCACCGCTGGATGAGCCATGGATCGACGCCCGTTGGCGGGTGCGCTGGCCTGTGTCACGGCGACACGCCCTGCAGATCGTCGCGGTGTGACCGCCCGCCGGCGTTTGGACCGCTGCGTGGCGCGCGTCCCTACGGCCAGTTGATCTGCTCGGCCAGCTCGGCCGGACCCAGCTTGATCAAGCCGCTGTGCTCGACCGTGATGTACTGCCCGTCGGTGAGCGCAAGCCAGTGGACCCGCTGCTCCTGAGGGTCAACGATCAACAGCTCGTCGACCTCGTGGGCGGCGTAGAACGGCAGTTTGTCCCAAGTCTCGTCACCTGGCGAGACGATCTCGATGACCAGCGCCGCGGTCGCGCAGTACAGCTCGTCGGGCGGGCCGGCAAACAAGCCACCGTCGGGAACGCGGTAGTCGTCGGGGTCTCCAAGGTTGAACTGACCCATCGCCACCAGGCCAGCGCTACGCCCTGGCGCATCCAGCAGCACGCCCAGCTGGTGTTCGATGCGACCGTGCCGTGTATGTGGCGCAGGATTCATGTGCAGGACACCATCCCACACCTCGTCGCAGCGATCCAGGTCCAGGCGCCGCCTGCGCTCAAGCAGCTCCTGCAGCTGCGGTGGGGCGGGGTCCAGAACGAGCGTTGGCATAGGTAAAAGGCTAGCGCGCGCCACCGTCATCGTGTGCGGCTAGGCGCGCCGATGCCTGGGAGGAAATCCGGGACGTTGGGGCCACCCTTGGGGCCACCGGACGTCCGGGAGCAGCCGCAAACGCGGGACCGTCGGTGTCTCCTATCTTCTGACACACCTGTCGCCGATGTGCTGAAACCGCACACTGCCGGGGGCGCTGCAAAGGGCCTGCAAATAAAAGCTTTGCGCGATGCTCGGGCCGGGCGAGGCAACGCGGCCGACGCCGGGCGCCGGCGTCGCCCAGAGGGCGGACCTGGCGAGGGCCTGACGGCGCCCGCACAGCACCGTTGACGATCGCCCCGGAACACGTAGGCTCCCACTGAGATGTTTGCGCTGATCCTGATCGTGGTTCCGGTCGCCGAGGTGTTCGCATTTGGTGAGGTCGGACTTGCGATCGGCTGGCTGTGGGCTGTCCTGCTGTTGCTCGGGACGTCGGTGCTGGGCGTCCTGCTGATGCGCGTCCAGGGCCGGCGCGCGATCCAGCGCGTCGCTACGGCGGTGTCTGAGCGCCGCGCACCCGGCGGTGCCGCCATCGATGGGGCGCTCGGATTCCTTGGAGCGGCGCTGCTGGTGGTACCCGGGTTTGTCACCGACGCCGTGGGTGCCCTGCTGATGATTCCTGCGGCGCGCATGCTGACGCGCAGGGTGATCTCACGCCGTTACGGCGGCCGCGTCGTGAGCTTCGCCTCAGCGGCGGGGCGCTTTGTGCCAGGCGACCGCAGCCGGCCTTCCGCCGACGTCGACTCCACGGCGACCGACGGCGACGTCCCGCGGCTAGGAGCCTGAACGGCGCGGCACCTCGCCCCTTCGAGCGTGTGCCGCGCCGTGGTTGCTACAGGCGATTCGCTAGCGGCGAATCGCTACGAGTGGGTCAGGTAGCCGCTGCCGGACTTGCCGTTGCGTCTGTGTGCCGCGCAGAGGTGGTACGTGCGAGCCATCGTGTATTGCTCGCCAGAGTGAGTGGTGCCCGTGACCCTCACTACGACCGCGCCCTTGGGTAGGCCGACCAGGCTGACGGTCGCCTCGCGGGCGCTGCCTGCGAGGTGCCGGTAGGTCTTACCGCCGCGCATGACCACGATCTTCTGGAAGTGGACGCCCGCGCGCGCCTTCCAGTTGATCCTTTCTGTGCGCTTGCTCTTGCACGGGGCCGGCTTGGTGGTCCCCGCCTTGGCGGCGGCCACTGTGGTCGCCGCTGCTGCGCTTGAGCCTGAGACAGTGGTCGAGCCGCTCGGGGTTGAGCTTCCGCCCAGCACCCCTTGGAATGCGCCCACGTCGCAGGCACCCGAGCGTGCGGCGCCGCGCTGGTCGACCGGCGGACAGGGGAACGGCGAGCTCACACCGGTGCCGATCGCCGGGCTGCCCGCGAGCAATCCGTCGGTTTCGGTCGGGCCGCCGTTGGCCGCCAGTTCGCCGAGCAACGGTGCGACGTTGACCTGGTCGCCCGGGGTTTCCCCGCTGAAGCAGCTGCCGTCGCCGTCGATGTTCCCGCCCTTGTCGGCCGTGGCCGCGTTGTCGAGTTCTTTCGTGCCCCAGCAGTCGCCGCCGCCGTCTGCGCTGAAGCCGCCGTAGTTGCCGGCCACGATCGTGTTCTCGATCGCATTCGCGTTCTGGGGCTTGAAGATTCCGCCGCCCCTGTAGGACTGGTTGCGGGTGACCGTGTCGTTCAGCAGGTCGATCGAACCGGTTGTGGCGACTTTTTCGATGTCGATCGCGCCGCCTTCACCTCCGGCCTGGTTGCCGTCGAAGGTGTCGTTCCCCAGCCCCAGCCCGTCGGCGCTGTCGTAGTAGAGCGCCCCTCCGTAGTAGGCGCTGTTCGCGCTGAAGGTGCTGCTGTAGATCTGCAGGTTGCCCTTGTCGTCGTAGATCGCGCCGCCGTACTCGTCGGCTCCCTTGTTGTTGGCGAAGGTGCTCGTCGTGATCGACTCGACCGCCGTGTTGGTTGCGCCCTCGATATACAGCGCGCCGCCTTCCGCGCCCTCGTTGCCGCGGAAGCTCGATCCGCTCATTTCCAGATTGGTTTCATAGACATAGATCGCTCCGCCGTCCGAATTGCCGGAGTTGTTGCCGTCGAATGTCGAGGAGCTGACCGTCAGAGTGCCGTCGTAGGCGATGTAAACGGCGCCGCCGTACTCATCACCAGTGCTGTTGTTCGAAAGC